>CABUUB010000081.1 GCA_902494625.1 uncultured Collinsella sp. | reverse complement strand
GTCCTCGTAAGTGTAAACGCCCACCACGCCGGGCACCTTCAGGGCACGCGACGTATCGATGGAGCGGATCTTGGCGCGGGCATAGGGACTGCGCTTGAGCTTGACGATGAGCGCGCCGGCGGGCACCATATCGCCCGTGTAGACGGGACGGCCCTCGAGCAGGGCCTTCGAATCCTTCTTGGGCTGCTTGTGGGTGATTTGCTTGTAGGAGACGCCGTCGGAGCTCGTGTCGTTGACGGGCAGCTCGGGCATCTCAAAGCCCATCTGCACGCCGGACTCGTTGAGGAAGCGGACGATGGCGCGCAGCTGGCTCTCGTAGCCGCTGCAACGGCACAGGTTGCCGGCGAGCTGGCGCGAGAGCTCCTCGCGCGTGGCGACGAGGCTCGGGTCCTCCTTGGCGGCGCGGGCGAGAGCCAGCACGTTCATGATGAGGCCGGGGGCGCAAAAACCGCACTGCTCAGCGCCTTCGGCAGCCATAGCACGGGCGAGAGCCTCGGACTCGACCTTAAGGCCCTCAAGCGTGGTGATGGTGTGTCCCTCAACACGGGCGGCGGGAACCGAGCAGCTCAGCACCGGGTCGCCGTCGAGCCACACCGTGCACAAGCCGCAGTTGGTGGTTTCGCAGGCGCAGCGCACCGACGCGCAACCCTGCTCACGCAAAAGCGAAAAGAGCATGGTGTCGGGGGCAATCTGAACCTTGACCTTGCGGCCGTTGAGCGTAAAGGAAAGATCGATGAGTTTGGCAGCCATTAGCGCACCTCGCTAGAATCGACGCCGGGCACGCGGCGGCAGGAATACTCGTCCGTGGCAAATTTAGGGATCTGCACGCACTCGAGCTCGCGGGCAAGAGCGGCCGAAAGCTCGATGCCGGCGGCGCGGCGCACGGCCTGCACGGCAAGCGGCGCCGAGATGCGACGGCGGTACTCGGCCGAGCCCCACAGGTTGGTGCCGTAGCTCAGCGCGCGTACAGATGCTGTTAGGGCACGCAGCTCGTCCTCGGAAGGCTGCTCGTTCACCAGGCCGCATGCCTCGCCCTGCAGTAGAGTCGCACGCAGTGGACGGGCGCCCACGGTGACGTGCCAGGAGTTGTCCCACCAAGCAGCGGTGACATTGAGCGAGGGGAAGTCGGTCGCGGCCTTGCGAACGGCCTCATAGCTCGCACGGTAATCGTGCTTAACGACCACGACGTGCTCGATCACGTCGCGCACGTAGCCCATGTCCACGAACTCGGCGAGCGGCACGCGGCCGGCACCCGTCAGCTCAACGTACGAATCGAGCGCCAGGAAGGCCGAGAGCACGTCCGAGAAACCGAAACGGCCGTAGATGCTGCCGCCTACCGTGGCGGTGTTACGCAGCTGCACGCCCACGATATCGTGGACGGCAAACTCGAAGACATTGTTGACAAGCGAGTTGAGCCCGACATGACGCTCGAGCTGGCGCAGGGTACACATGGCACCGATGCGAAACTCGGTCTCGGTCTCCTCGATCTGATCGAGTCCGCAGGCCGAAAGGTCAATTGCCGTCGCCACGCGACGCGAACCCAGGCGCATCCAGATGCCGCCGCCCACAATCTTGTTATTGCGGTTTTTCTGCAAGAGCTCATAGGCTTCGGCCGCGTTTCCAACACGGACGTAGGTACCGAACTTGAGCACGTTCTCCCCCATCTCTCCACTTGTCCAGTATCTTTTAGTGTACCAAACGAGGGGCCGCAACTCATGCCGAGACAAAATGATCCGTTTTCCTCCGTCCCCTTTGGATCAAAAAAGGCTCCCGGCGTTGAGCCGAGAGCCTCATCACATGCTATGTCAGGCAGGGTTTAGCAGACGCCCTGGGCGAGCATGGCGTCGGCGACCTTCAGGAAGCCGGCGATGTTGGCGCCCATGACAAAGTTGCCCTCCTGGCCATACTCCTTGGCGGTGTCGTCCACGTTGTGGAACATGCCACGCATGAGCTGCTCGAGCTTGCCGTCGACCTCCTCGAAGGTCCAGGACAGGTGCTCAGCGTTCTGGCTCATCTCAAGGCCGGACACGAGCACGCCACCGGCGTTAGCAGCCTTACCGGGCATAAAGGCGACGCCGTTCTCCTGGAAGTAGGTCGTGGCCTCGATGGTCGTGGGCATGTTCGCGCCCTCGCCGACCACCTTGCAGCCGTTGGCGACGAGCGCCTGGGCGTCCTCGAGCAGCAGCGTGTTCTCGCGAGCGCAGGGCAGCGCGATGTCGCAGGGCAGCTGCCACACGCCGCGGCCGTCGCCCTCGTGCCACACGGCGTTGGGCTTCTCGTCAACGTACATAGCGAGCGTGACACCCTTGTCGTGGCCGGAGCGCTTCTTGTTGTAGACATGCTCGAGCACGGTGTAGTCGATGCCGTCGGGATCCTCGACCCAGCCGTGGGTGTCGGAGCAGGCAAGCACCTTGCCGCCGAGCTGGGCGACCTTCTGGACCGCGTAGATGGCGACGTTACCGGAGCCGTGAACGACGACGTTCTTGCCCTCGAAGGACTCGCCGCGGCTCTTGAGGTACTCGTCCACAAAGTAGACCAGGCCGTAGCCGGTGGCCTCGGTACGGGCGAGCGAGCCGCCAAAGGAGAGGCCCTTGCCGGTGAGGACGCCGGTCCACTCGTTGGTCAGGCGCTTGTACTGACCGAACAGGTAGGCAACCTCGCGGCCGCCAACGCCCAGGTCACCGGCGGGAACGTCGGTGTTGGGGCCAATGTGGCGATAGAGCTCGGTCATGAAGGACTGGCAGAAGTGCATGATCTCGTTGTTGGACTTGCCCTTGGGGTCAAAGTCGGAGCCGCCCTTGCCGCCGCCCATGGGAAGGGTGGTCAGGCTGTTCTTGAGGATCTGCTCCAGGCCCAGGAACTTGAGCATGCCCAGGGTGACCGTCGGGTTAAAGCGCAGGCCGCCCTTGTAGGGTCCAATGGCAGAGTTGAACTCGACGCGGTAACCGCGGTTGACCTGGACCTTGCCCTGGTCGTCGACCCAGGGGACACGGAACATAACGATGCGCTCGGGCTCGACGAGGCGCTCCAGCAGGGCGGCCTCCTCGTACTCGGGGTGGGCGTCGAGCGCCGGCTGGATGGTGCCAAGAATCTCGGTCGCGGCCTGGATGAACTCAGGCTGCTCGGGATAGCGGGCCTTGAGCTCTTCGAGAACTTTCTGCGTGTAGCTCATGCTTCCTCCAATTGATGGAAAAGAAAGGTGTCGTTCGCGGCGTCCCATGCGCCGCGAGCTTTATCGACTATGGATAATATCGCACTGTTGCAGCAAAGTTTCGCATAAGCCGACGGGCGGATGTTTCGTTTTGATTACGATGCAGGTAGATGCGTTTTTGAGCACTCGATGTACAAATCGCGTGTTTCGAAGCTGTTTCGTCCACATGTTCCAAACCGCCACATTGGGGACAGGCACCTTTGTGGTGATGCTGGTGGTTAGAGGACGAGCTGATGGTAGTCGGCGGGGGTTATGCGGCCTTCGGTGGCAGCGCGGAAGGCGGCGAGTGCATCGCCCGAGAACGGCATGGCCCAGCAGAGCCCACAGCCGGCGGTGATGGAGCCGGGCAGTGGCATGATGCGCCCGGGCACACCGGCGGCAAGACACAGCTGCTCGCATTCCATCACATCGAAGGTGCTGTCAAACGACACGATAATCTTGCGCTCGTGGTCGAGGGCATCACCGGACGGGCCTTCGCGGTGTGCATCACGATACGCCGCGGCGGCCGCCTCCTCTTCCGCGGTATGTCCGCAGCCACCGCAACCGCAGGTACAGGGTTCGGACCCGTCGCAAGTGCAAGGTTCTCCCGTGTCGGGACAAATATCGTGAGACATGGCAACTCCAATCGTCTAAGCGAGCAGCTCGGCCGCCGCAAACTCCTCGGGCGTATTGACGTTCTCGAAGCAGAGCGTGGAACCGGCAACCTCGACAATCTGAGGCTCATCCAGATAGCCGGCATGGACCTGGTCGATCAAACAGCGGATGCGTTGGCGGTCCTGGTCGAGCAACTCACGGGCAACCGGCGCGCAAGCCTGGCGGCGCCACACGGCGCACAGCGGCTCAATCCCCCGCTCCTCGCGCGGGACGCACACATCGAGCGCCTCGGCCTCAACACGATCGGCAAGCGCGCCGATCAATTCTGGTGAGACGAACGGCATATCGCAGGCGACGATCGCCGCGAAGGGCAACCGAGCGGCAGCCAGCGAGCTCGCGATGCCACGCATGGCGCCCGCCGACCCTTCAAGGTCCGCTACTACGCGCGGCACAAGACCGCCAAACGCGCGCTCCTCAAGATAGGCAAGCTCGCTGGGACGCGAGGTCGTCACGACCAATTCGCCGGCAACTGGCGCCAGCCGACCCAGCACGCGCTCGATGAGCGGCTCGCCGCAAAACGCCATGCGCGCCTTATCGCAGCCCATGCGCGACGACAACCCGCCCGCCTGGACGACACAAGAAAGATCGACACGTCTTACGGTAGTCATACGGCAAAACACCTCCATCGGCATGCTCGAAACCCGGCGCACGAAGCTAAATACCGCCGCCGAAATAGCGGCGCTACGAAAAGCTCGTGCAAAAACAAAACAGCGCCTTTGCGGCACGCAGCAAGACCGCGAGCACAAAAGCGCTGGTAGCGTGTGGCGGGAACGTATGTGAATCGAACACATCCAAGACGTTTTGCACGCCTCGCAACGGTTTTGAGGACCGCGGAGCCCACCGGAGCCCATCCGTTCCCAAGTGCGGCGGTATTTTACCAAACCGACAGGCCCCATCCCAAAAAGACGAGCAAGAAGTTGCGGTGGAATAGTTCTTGTTTAGGCTGCAAGACCCCAAAAACAGGAACTATTTCACCGCAACTGAGGAGGCGGGGCGGGTGACCGGCCTAGCGTAGGGAGCGCAGGCCGCCGGCATCCTTGTCGAGTACCGTGAAGCGCACGGCATCCAGGTGCTCCAAGATGCTGATAGCACGCTTGCGCGACACACCCAGGGCCTCGCGCAATACACTCGTGGTTGCAGCGCCGCCAGCATCGGCGATGGCGGCGGCAACAAGCTCGCGCGCATGGGCCTCGGCGGCAGCAGACAGGGCAACGTCGCGCTCGACCTTAACGATCGAGCGATTGAGCGAAAGCTCACGCAGGGCGCGCGTCATGGTGTCGCGATCGAGCCGCAACTGCTCGCCCACCTCGGGCAGCGTCGGTGCATCGAGGCCGGCTTTGTCCAGCAAGGCAACGATGCGCTCGCAAGCCTCGTGCACCACGCGCGCCGCGGCGGCAGCGGAGTGCGGGTCGAACACCTCGGCGCCCTCGGAGGCACACACGCCGCGCGAGCAGCCCTCGGAAATCAGGGCTGCGGCAACTGTATCGTCAGCGGTAGGCCACGCAGCATGGGCAACGGCGCCGGGCGTAAAGCCCGTCTCCTTGGGAGCCGCCGCGTGCATGGCTGACAGGATCGCCGCCAGTGCATCCATCGCGGCGTCAAGCACCACGGTGTCCGCCAAGAGGTCCGCATCACCCACGACAAGCTTGCGAACGGAGCCCTGCGCCACCAGCCCGCGCAGTGCGGCATCGACCTCGCCGACACCAAGATCTAAAGCCTCGGCAACATCAATCGTCGTAACCGGCAGCGTCTGCAACGCCAGCCAAGCGCCCACACCGCCCGCGATATCGCCGGACTCGAGCGCCGCGTACAGCGCACGCTCCCCTTCAGCAAGCTCGCGCGAGCGACGGCAGCGCGAAAGCAGCACGCGCCCGCCGCCAATAAGCATAACGGGCGAATACGACAGCACCACGACATGGTCGCCGGCGCGCAGCGGCAACGGTTCCTCCAAGCGTACCTGCACAACTCGCGTCTCGCCCACCGCCATGGGGGCCTCGCCCTCCATGAGCATGATACGGCCGACGACCTCGGCCGTACCGGCCATCACGTGCACGCGCGCACCCGACTCGAGCACACGCGGCTTAGCTCCCTCGCGACCCAGATACGTAAACGTCATCATAAAGCGCAACGTCTGACCAAAGCGGTCCGCCACGCCCAGCATCTCGCCACGGTCAAGCGCCGGGACACCATCGCCCACCAAGTTGAGCGCCACACGCTGTCCGGGCAGTGCCCGCGGCGTATCGCCATGCACCTGAATCCCGCGCACGCGACAGACCGTACGCGACGGCAGCGCGACGAGCTCATCCCCCACCGCGACGGGCGCATCGTGCAACGTTCCCGTCACCACGGTACCGGCGCCCTTGATCGTAAAGCAGCGGTCGATGGGCAGACGCGGTGCGGCATCGGTGAGCTCAGCACGGGCACGGCAGGCACCCCAGCAAGCGGCAACCTGCTCGTCGAGCGCAGCCAGCAGGTCATCGATTCCCGCACCGGTCTTGGACGACACAGGCACGATTGGCGCGTCCGCAAACACGGTACCCGACAAAAAGTCATCGACATCGAGCTCGGCAAGCTCGGTCATCTCGGCATCGGCCAGGTCGCACATCGTCAGCGCGACCACCATGTGAGTGACGCCCAGCAGCTCCAGCACATGCACGTGCTCGCGGGTCTGCGGCATCACGCCCTCGACGGCCGAAACCACCAGCACAGCAACGTCGATGCCTGTCGCGCCCTGCACCATGGCGCGCAAGTAATGGGCATGCCCCGGCACATCGACCAGGCCGACGATCTTGCCACTCGGCAGCGCCAGCTCGCCAAAGCCCAGCTCCACGGTCATACCGCGACGGCGCTCAACCTCCAGACGATCGGGATTCTTGCCGGTCAGCGCCTCGATCAGCGCCGACTTACCGTGGTCAACGTGGCCCGCCGTGCCAACAATAACGGGACACTCCACCAGCGCTTGAACCTCACTCATCGAGCAATCACCTTCTCAACGCATGCGGCAAGCGTCGACGCCGCTGTCTCGATATCGCGGTCGCCCACGAGTGTGCGCACATCAAACAAAATGCGATCGTGCGAGGTTCGCGTGACAACCGGCGTGTCGAAGTCCTGGACAAGCGAGCGCTTGAGCGCGTCGACCGTCAGGCGCTCGTCAACAAGGCGCACGGCAACGCACATCGTGGGCAGCTCCACGGTAGGCAGCGAACCGCCACCGGGCGTCGAGGACTCCTCGACAATCTCCAACGCAACGGCGCACGGGCAACCGGCCTTATCGAGCCCGGCGACCATACGATCGCGCAGCTTGCGGGCACGTCGCTCCAAATGAGCCTGCGGAAGCGTGAGCATGCTGAGCACCGGAATATCGCGATGGGCAACATCGGCACCGTCCATGTAGATGCGCAGCGTGGCCTCGAGCGCCGACAGAGCCAGTTTGCCCGGGCGCAGAGCGCGCATGAGCGGATGTGCGCCGCAAGCCTGGACCAGATCGCGACGGCCCATGATAATGCCCGCCTGTGCGGCACCGAGCAATTTATCGCCCGAGCACGACACCAGATCGAGCCCTGCCGAAACCGAAGCCGGCGTGGTTTCCTCGCCGCCGCGAACCAGGATGTCGTCAGGCAACAGCGCCCCTGAGCCCTGGTCTTCATAGAACAGCAGGCCATGCTTATGGGCCAGTGCGGCGAGCTCCCTTGAGCTCACTTCCTCGTGAAAACCCTCGATGCGATAGTTGGAAGGATGGACCTTCAAGATCATGGCCGTTTCGGGCGTGATGGCGCGCTCGTAGTCGCCCAGATGTGTGCGGTTGGTGGCGCCGACCTCGACGAGCTTGGCGCCCGAAGCCGCCATGACGTCGGGGATGCGGAAGCTGCCGCCAATCTCGACAAGCTCGCCGCGGCTGACGATAACCTCTTTGCCTGCGGCATGGGTCGCCAGCACCAGCAGCACCGCGGCGGCGTTGTTGTTGACCACGAGCGCGTCCTCGGCACCGGTGAGCGAGCGAATCAGCTGCGCGGCATGCTCCTTGCGCGACCCGCGCGAACAGGTGTCCACGCTGTACTCGAGTGTACTGTACCCG
>CABUUB010000080.1 GCA_902494625.1 uncultured Collinsella sp. | reverse complement strand
GACTTGGGCCCCGAGGGCTATCGCGCCATGAACCAGCTGTGCTTTGAGGGCGGCATGTTCTCGCGCCGCGTGGTCGACAAGATTGGCCTGCCCGACGCGCGTTTCTTTATCTACGGCGACGATGCCTGCTATGGCTACGTGGCCAGCCAGCACTTCCCCGCCGCCGTTGTTGCCGACGTGGTGCTTAAGCGCGCCCGCGCCGTCTCTAACTGGGATATTGCCGGCAAGCGCCAGCTCAACTCCACGAGCGACACCAACCGCTACTACATCATGCGCAACCGCGGTTATCTGGCCCGCTACATGCAAATCTACGGCGACTATCACCCCGTGCTGTTCCGTCTGGGCAACGCCGCGACCTTCTGCAAGGAGTTCATTCGCCTGGCCGCCGTTGACAAGTGCTTTAAGACCGGTATTCCGGCGCTGCGCCGAGGCATGAAAGACGCCCGCAAGATCATCAAGGATCCCAACTGGAAGCCCATGCCGCCCATGAAGGACACCGAGTAACGGAAGCTGGAAACACCTCGGCGCTTAAAGCCGCTGGCACACCGTAGCCACATGCTTCCCATCAAACCCAAACCCCCAGCGCATGCGTCCAATGGCGGGGCGTGGCACACGGATTTCGTCGATGCCGTCGCGCTCTATGTCGAGCAGCGCCTGCACGGCCAGCAATTCCAGGCCTAGCGCATCCACACCGGGGTCATACATCATGTTGATCGTTATCAGCGGACGTTCATCGAGCATACCGATCGTATCGGCTATGTCGAACACGACGCCCGTAGGAAAAACCTGGATGTCCCAGCGATCCGCGCCACACTTTCGCCTCGAAGCAGGATTGGCATAACCCGGCAGTCCAAAGCAGAGTCCTTGCAAGAGCAGATGGTATGGCAGCGGCGCATCTGTGTCGATCGCACCGATTCCCGCATCTCCCAGGATGCGGCTTAGCGCCCGCCTCACCGCATCCTCATCCCCACGGCACAACCCGTCGCGAAACGCATCGATGTCACAAACGTCTTCGGCAGCGTACTCAAACCACTCAACAATCACTAGCCGCAAGGCCTGGCGAAGCTCGTTATTGGGCAACCGCAAAGCACAGAGGCGATCGCCATGCTCTGGCTCCTCAGTCATATCCGTCGTGAGAAAACCGGACAGATACAGCGCTGTCCACATGCCATCGTCAGGCGAAGCCTCTAGCCTCGCAGTGCCCAAACGAAGCGGGACCTCAGCGCACCCATGGGCCTCGAGCAAATCGAACAAGACCGAAAGGCGGTCGAGATTCCACCCGGCAACTACCCTACTCAGGCAATCGGCATACCCATACAGATTGGCACGCACAGGCGCCGTGCAACCTCGGTCCAGAAAGCCGATCACACGCGCTGGACTCGAGCAATAGACCCTACCAAACCGATATCCCTCAAGCCATTCACGCGCATCATCCAGGTATTCCTCGCGCCCAGCATGATTCAACAGAGCCTGGACCTCGGCATCCGAAAAGCCGAAACAACGGTCACACCAGGTCGAAAGCGGCGTCGTCAGACAATACGAGCAGCCGCGCGAAGAAAGCGCCGCTTCAGCAGGACTGGGACGCTCCCCCATCAGACACGTCAGCCGCAACGAATCGCGCGCAGTGGCAATGGCGTCAAACAGCACACGGTCAAGTAGTTCTGCCGGATCGGCGTCGGAGGCGTCCCTCGCGCTCGCACGGCGAGACCACGCCGCATCGTACCCATCAACGAGCAATACAACCTGCTCATCGCAGGCAATCTCCAGCAGCTCTATGAGCACACCGAGCACCGAGTCAACCTCGTCCGCGCTCGCCACGCCACGCGCGACACGTTCGACGTGACGCACCTTATCTCGAGCTAAATCCGGAGCCTCCAAGAGCGCCAACAAGCGAGCGCACTCGCCCGAAAGGGCATCGCGCACGGCGCCGGCAACAGCGGGGCCACGCCTCGCAGCGCCAGAAAAGTCCAGCGATATCACCGGATAGCAAGCATACTCATCCCGATAGCGCCCGCCGTTCGCATCCCAAATCTGAGCATCGGCAAACAAACGCTGACCAGCGCGACTGACCGCTGGACGCTCCAGAAAAGCCCTGAGCATCGACAAGTTCATGCTCTTGCCAAAACCTTCGGGTCGACAGCACACCACAACGGACGCGTCGCAGTCCAACACATCGGCAATAAACATGGTCTTGTCAACCAGCATGCAGCAACCAAGGGCCTCCGCATAGTCGTGCATGCCAATGGGCAAAACCGCATCGTCGGCACAGCCGATCAAGCGCACGCCAAAGTCAGCAGCACAATCAACATTTGCCTGTTCAGACACCAAAACGTTCCCCCTAAATCGCTGCACGATGCCAATTGTAATGACCGCCTCGCGCGTACCGACGACGCCGCGCGAACATATCGGGCAACGGTAGCAACAAGAGGTGTGAGGGGGCATAACTAATCGTTGCACAACAAAACGGGGCCCGATGCATTCGCACCGGACCCCGTTCCGACTCTTTAGTTATCTAGCAACCGAGAGGCTACTCCTCCGAGCCGTCCTCCCCAGAAGCTTTCTTCTGCTGATCGAGCTTATGCTTACCGCTCACGATGGACGTAGCGCCCAGCGTGGCCAAGCTCGCGCTGGCAAGGCTCGCCATAACGATAAGGTCGCCCGTCTTGGGCATGTTACCGCCAGATGACTTGGTCGTTGTAGTCGTCGTGGTTGTAGTGGTCACCGTCTTGGAGTCATTTTGCTCTTGGTTCTGGTTGTCGGTCTTGCCCTTGTTCTCGTCCTTATCCTCAGATTCAGACCTCTTACCCTCGTCCTTCTTCTGAGCGGACTTGTCGTCCTTCTCCCCAGAGCTAGAACCCTTATCGGATTCGGTCTTCTCGGAAGCCTTGTCCTTGGAGTCGCCCTTTGCGGCCTCGGTCTTTTCCGTGGAAACTTGATCAGAGTTGCCCTTGTTCTGGGCCGAGCCGTTATTGACGCCAGCCATCAGCGAAGAACCCAGCGTAGAACCAAGCTGCTCGGAGAAAGAAGGCTTCTTGTCCGGAGAAGCAACGGGAGCGTCCGGCGCTTTATTCGAGTCGTCCTTGGAAGCATCGGAATCAGGGGTTGCGTCAGAGCCGGAGCCGTTGTTAGAGCCGGTGCCAATAGACGAATCACTCGAGCCGGTAGATGAGTTAGAGGTGTCAGCGTCGGTCGAGCCAGAAGCATCGCTGTCCGTATTGCCAACAGAGCTTGAAGACGAATCGCCCGCAGCAGAGCCGTTCGAATTGGAGCCGTTCAAGGTAGAGCCGTCGTTGGTAGTGCCACCAGCAGAGCCGCCGCCGCCAGCATCGGTCGAGGGCGCATCCATCCTGTCATCGTTGGGATCGTCACTCGAGTCGTCATTCGAATCAGGTGTCGGTGCAGGTTCCGGCGCGGGTTCCGGCTGCTCGGGCTTGTTGTCCTTCGCAGCGGCAGCCTCGTCCTCGGCGATATAGACCAGGCAGTCCTTTAGCTCGTTGCGGTAGCGGTTCTTCCAGCCCTCGTGGTACTGGGGCTGGCTTGCATACTTGGTCGCCACGTTATTGACCACGCTGTTGGAAAGCGCCGTCACAAACTCGCGGTCGGACATATCGTTGGAAAGATTCGCCCAGCGGAAAAAGTCCCTGCAGCCACCAGTGCCGCACATGTTGGTAATGCTCCACACCATGCCCTTGACGCAATCGGCGCGGCCCGAAATATCAATACCCAGGCCGCTCTTAAGCCACGCCTCGGTCACCGCATAGTACGAGTTATACGCATAGGCATCTTGAAGTGCTGAGAACTCAACAGGATCGGTGTTGTACGCACCTTGGAAGGCCTCCTGCGCAATACGGCCCAGCTCGGTGAGCTGGCCGTTCTCGTACATGGCATTGCTCGTGTTGGAAATCTCGCTGCCGCGATCAATCGCATCCTTGAGCATGCTGTATTTTTCGGGGTTGTAGTTGTAGGCCTGCTTCATAAACGGAATGAGCGACCAACGACGGTCGAACTGGTAATAGCCCAGCGCGTTGTAGCCGTCACCATACGAAAAGCCCTGGTTATAGTTGCCGTGGCTCTCGTATTTGGTGAAGTA
Organism: uncultured Collinsella sp.; assembly: GCA_902494625.1. GTDB lineage: Bacteria > Actinomycetota > Coriobacteriia > Coriobacteriales > Coriobacteriaceae > Collinsella. The sequence continues at coordinate 3,874 of CABUUB010000080.1, read as the reverse complement.
CTTTATCTCGGCGGTCACGTTGACAAACGAAACGCCCTGGACCGACCTCAGCACACCCGAGAAGGACTGCTGGGTGTAAAGACCTTTGTCGATATCGGTAGCATCCGAGGCAACGCCCGGCGTGGGCTCCTCGGCGGCGGCGGGCGCGGGTGCGGTAACGGCGCCAAACGAAAGAGCCAGCGTCAGGCCCGCGACAATCGCAGAATGCTTGGGCTGCATAAGATCCTCCCTGCATTGGTGTAGTTAAAGTTCAGTTTGCAAAGATAAAAATAAGTATTGCAGCTCGCCTGTTGTTACACAACAACCCCTCGGTAAACGGCAACAACCCTCCGCGAAATCTTAAGGAATTACGAAATCTTAAGGAATTAAACAAACTGGTCGTCGGGCGCCAACAGAAGCTCGCCGTAACGCTCCATCAACCCGTCCCTCAACTGGCAGAAAACAGGGATATAGACGTTCAAGATGCGCTGAATCAAATCTTGAGCGAGCTTGTTGTCATAGATATGGACGTTCGTATTGCGATCTCTGAGCATAACTAGCCAGGCCGCCTCATCAATAAAGTCGTAGAATCGGTAGGACTCCTTCAAGATGGCACGAGGAGACCCCGACGCGGCAAGCGTGGCGCCCTCATACTCGAGCAGACGCTTAAGGAGCGTAAGTGAGATACCGAAAACCTGCTCATAGATATACGCACATCCGGAGACAACATAGTCGTTGTCGAAATCTTGGAATCGAGCTGTCTCCAGCAGCGCCAGACGCGAACCAAAGGCTTCGTACGACTTCACGAAAGCCAGCCCTTACAGCTTGATGTCAAAATTGATCTCGGGGACGGCGGCCAAGTCGGCCAGCGTTACGCCGTCGACGTACTTTTCGATCACGTCGTCCAGCCCGCGCCAGAACTTGACGGTCGAGCACAGATCGCTGCGGGCGCAGCTGTTGTCGATGCCATCGCACGCCACTGGAGCCGTGCTGCCCTCGACGGCGCGCAGGATGTCGCCGGCACGAACCTCGGCCGGGTCCTTAGCCATCATGTAGCCGCCGCCCTTGCCGCGCACGCTCTTAAGCAGGTCCGCCTTCATAAGCGGACGAACCAGCTGCTCCAGATACTTTTGCGAGATATGCTCGCGGTCGGCAACCTCGCGCAGGGCAATCTTGCCCTCGGCGTCGCCCAGCGCCGCGATATAGATCATTAGCCGGAGGGCATAGCGGCCCTTAGAAGAAATGAGCATACCTACCCTCCCGTTGTTCCTGGGACAAAATCAGGCTTGTTAGTCCCAAATCCTATGCACGCGGGGCAAACAAACCTGATTATTATGTCCCACATCTAAAAAGTCGAGTGGATTAGTCGGGTTTTCCCTTGACTAACGCCGAACCCATAGTAACTTTATTCCGAGAAGATTCCTAGGGTTTAGTACACCTATGAGTACACCATATACAGAGAGGGACAGCATGAGCGCAAATCCGCTGCTTTCCATCGAAGGTCTGACCGCCTCCGTGGACGAGAAGACCATCCTCCACAACGTCAACCTCAACGTCGCCGCCGGCGAGACCCATGTGCTGATGGGCCCCAACGGCGCCGGCAAGTCCACCCTCGGCCACCTGGTCATGGGCGACCCCGTTTACACGGTCAACGACGGCCGCATCGTCTTTGACGGCCAGGACATCACCGAGCTCACCACCGACAAGCGCTCGCGCGCCGGCCTGTTCCTGAGCTTCCAGGCTCCGGTCGAGATCCCGGGCGTGCCGCTGTCGAGCTTTTTGCGTGCCAGCATCGCCGGCCGTCCCGGCCTGGAGATGAAGGGCAAGGAGTTCCGCCGTCGCGTCAAGGAGCTCGCGGCCGAGCTCAACATGGATACCGCCTACCTCAACCGTGAGCTGGGCGTGGGCTTCTCGGGCGGCGAGAAGAAGAAGGTCGAGATGCTCCAGCTTTTGCTGCTGCAGCCCAAGCTCGCCATCCTGGACGAAACCGACTCAGGCCTGGACGTCGACGCCCTGTCAACCGTCAGCCACGGCATGGACGCCTACCGCAAGAGTTGCGACGGCTCCATGCTCATCATCACGCATAACACGCGCATCCTGGAGCACCTGGATGTCGACCGCGTCCACGTTATGGTCAAGGGCCACATCGTGCGCGAGGACGACGCCTCACTGATCCCCTGGATCGACAAGAACGGCTTTGAGACCTTCGAGCGCGAGGCCGCCGAGCAGCGCGCCCAGGCCGAGGCCGCCGCTGCCGAGCAGCAGGCGTAAAGGGGCGACGCAATGACCAAGAACCGCACCGAGGTCGCGGACATCGACCGCAGCCTCTACGACTTCACCTATGGCGAGGAGGGTTTCGAGCGCCTCGACGCCGGCATCACGCCCGACATCGTGCGCGAGATCAGCGCCAAGAAGGACGAGCCGCAGTGGATGCTCGACCTGCGCCTCAAGTCCCTCGAGATCTTCAACCGCTTCCCAGACCCGACGTGGGGCCCCTCCATCGAGGGCCTGGACATGGATAACATCGTCACCTACGTCAAGCCCAACACCGACCAAAAGCACGACTGGGAGTCGGTGCCCGACGACATCAAGAACACCTTTGAGCGCCTGGGCATCCCCGAGGCCGAGCGCAGCTACCTGGCAGGCGTCGGTGCTCAGTACGACTCCGAGCTCGTCTACCACAACATGCAGGACACCGCGTCCAAGATGGGCATCGTGTACTCCGGTATTGAGGAAGCCCTGCACGACCCGCAGTGGGAACCGCTCATCCACGAGAAGTTCATGACGCTCATCCCGCCCACCGACCACAAGTTTGCGGCCCTGCACGGCGCCGTGTGGTCGGGCGGCTCGTTTGTCTACGTTCCCAAGGGCACCAAGTTGGACTTCCCGCTGCAGAGCTACTTCCGCCTCAACGCCAAGGGCGCCGGCCAGTTTGAGCACACGCTCATCATCGTCGAGGACGATGCCGACCTGCACTTTATCGAGGGTTGCTCCGCGCCCAAGTACAACGTGGCAAACCTCCACGCCGGCGCCGTCGAGCTCTTTGTGGGCAAGCGTGCGCACCTGCGCTACTCGACCATCGAGAACTGGTCCAAGAACATGTACAACCTCAACACCAAGCGTGCGCGCGTGGACGAGGACGGCGACATCGAGTGGATCAGCGGCTCCTTCGGCAGCCACGTGGGCTACCTCTACCCCATGAGCGTGCTCAATGGCCGCCGCGCCCGCTCGAGCTTTACCGGCATCACCTTTGCCGGCGCCGGTCAGAACCTCGACACCGGCTGCAAGGTCGTGCTCAACGCGCCTGAGACCTCGGCAACGGTCGAGACCAAGGGTATCTCCAAGAGCGGCGGCATCCAGACGTTCCGCAGCTCCATCGTGGCCACGCCCAAGGCCGAGGGCTCCAAGGCAACCGTGAGCTGCCAGTCGCTCATGCTCGACGACCAGAGCCGATCCGACACCATCCCGGCCATGGACATCCGCGCCAAGAACGTCGACATCGGCCACGAGGCCACCATCGGCCGCATCGGCGACGACAAGGTGTTCTACCTGATGAGCCGCGGCATCTCGGAGGAAGAGGCCCGCACCATGATCGTCAACGGCTTTGCCAACCCGGTCTCCAAGGAGCTGCCGTTGGAGTATGCCGTCGAGATGAACAACCTGATCAAGCTCGAGATGGAAGGAGCGATCGGATAATGAAACAGACCACCAACACCGCTGCTACCACCCTTGAGCAGGTCAATGCGATGCCGGCTGCCACTTGGGGTTGGCTCAAGATGAACCAGACCAAGCTCGAGCTCTCTGACGAGCTTGCCGCCGCCCCCACCGAGGCCGTTGAGGTCGAGGGCTTGGACGAGCAGTTTACTGGCGTGGCAGACGCGTTCGACGCCGCCAT
>CABUUB010000079.1 GCA_902494625.1 uncultured Collinsella sp. | reverse complement strand
TCGAGAACTTCCACGTGGACGGCATCCGCATGGACGGCGTGTCCAGCATGCTGTACCTCAACTTTGGCATCGACGATCCGGGCCAAAAGAAGTTCAACAAGTACGGTACCGAGGAGGACCTGGACGCCAGCGCGTTTATCCGTCAGGTCAACTGCGCTGTAGAGGCGCATTACCCCGACGTGATGATGATGGCCGAGGAGTCCACCGCGTGGCCGCTCGTGACCTATCCGCCGCAGGACGGCGGCCTGGGGTTCCACTACAAGTGGGACATGGGCTGGATGAACGACACCCTGCACTACATGCAGACCGATTTTCCGTGGCGCCCCGGCAACCACGGGCTGCTCACGTTCTCCATCATGTACGCCTTTACCGAGAACTTTATCTGCCCGCTGAGCCACGACGAGGTCGTGCACGGCAAGTGCTCGCTGATTGGCCGCATGCCGGGCGACTGGTGGCGCCAGTTTGCCGGTCTGCGCACGCTCGCCTTCTACCAGATGACGCACCCCGGCGCCAAGCTCAACTTTATGGGCAACGAGATCGGCCAGTTTATCGAGTGGCGCTACTACGAGTCCATCCAGTGGTTCCTGACCGAGGAGTACGAGACCCACAAGCATCATCAGACGTTTATCAAGGCGCTCAATCACCTGTACACCGCAGAGCCCGCCCTGTACGAGCGCGGCTACACCGATGACGGCTTTACCTGGATCGACGCGGACAACTCCAAGCAGTCCATCGTGAGCTTTGTGCGCCAGGGCGAGGACGTCGATGACGACCTGGTGATCCTGATCAACTTTGACCCGGCGAGCTACGAGAGCTTCCGCGTGGGCGTGCCGCGTGAGGGCGACTGGGAGGTCATCTTTGATTCCGACCGTCCCGAGTTTGGCGGCAGTGGATATGCCGGCGAGGAGCCCTACACCTGCTCGAGCGAGCCCTATCCCTGGAACGGGCAGATGGACTCCATTGAGATTAAGGTGCCCGGCCTGGCTGGCGTGGTACTTAAGCGCCGCGGTCCCAGCAGCTACAAGCCGCCGGTAGTCGAGAAGCCCAAGAAGGCGACGCGCAAGCGTGCGTCCTCGGTGAAGCCCAAGCCTGCGGCCGCTAAAAAGGCTCCGGCCAAGGCGAAGGCCACGACCGCCAAGGCCAAGACTAAGGCTGCCGCAAAGCCCGCTGCTAAGGCTACCGCGGCCAAGAAGCCGACTGCCAAAAAGGCCGCTACCAAGGCCAAGTCTGCTTCTGCTAAGTCGTCTGCCAAGGATGCGTAACAAAACCGTTACAGCTGTAATTACCAGCCCCGACGGAGCGTAGGATACAAGTCATAACCGTTCCGGGAGAAACATCCCCGGGGGAAAGGAACGTATGAATAAGATCTTCGACAACAAGCAGGAGTTTACCGAGCTCTATCGCGATGCTGTCATGAGCATCAGCGGCAAGAGCGTCGAGGCCGCCAGCGACCTCGACCGCTTTAACGCCTTGGCCAAGCTCGTGGCCGAGAAGGCGCGCACCGTTGCCACCAAGAGTGACGCCCGCGTCACCGCCGAGGGCAAGAAGCGCGTGTACTACTTCTCGATCGAGTTTTTGATCGGCCGCCTGCTCGACAACTACCTGCTCAACTTTGGCGTGCGCGACATGGTCGCCGAGGCGCTCGACGACATGGGTTTTGACCTGTCCGTCATCGAGAACCAGGAGCCCGATCCGGCTCTGGGCAACGGTGGTCTGGGCCGTCTGGCCGCATGCTTCCTGGATTCCATGGCAGCCGAGGGCATTGCCGGCTACGGCAACGGCATGCGCTACCGCTACGGCCTGTTTAAGCAGGAGATCGTCAACGGCAGTCAGGTCGAGGCTACCGACGAGTGGCTCACCCACGGCTATCCCTGGGAGGTCCGCCGTCAGGACAAGGCCGTGACCATCAAGTTTGGTGGCCACGTCGAGGGCTTTGAGGAGAACGGCCGCACGTTCTACCGCACGGTGGACACGCAGGATATCCTGGCCGTCCCTTATGACATTCCCGTTGTGGGCTATGCCGGCGAGACTGTCAACAAGCTGCGCGTCTGGGCTGCTGAGCCGGTCGAGGAGCACTTTGACCTGGAGGCCTTCAACCGCGGCGACTATGCCCTGGCCGACGCCGAGCGCGCCGAGGCCGAGGCCATCAGCGCCATCCTCTACCCCAACGACGCCGGCGAGCACGGTCGTCTGTTGCGCCTGAAGCAGGAGTACCTGTTTGTTTCTGCCGGCATCTACAGCCTGCTCGACACCTTTGAGAAGGAGCACGGCGAGAATTGGGAGCTGCTGCCGCAGTTTGTGGCCATCCACACCAACGATACGCACCCCGCCATGTGCGGCCCCGAGCTCATGCGCATCCTCATCGACGAGAAGAAGCTCGAGTGGGATGACGCCTGGAACATCGTGACGCAGGTCGTGAGCTACACCAACCACACCATCCTGCCCGAAGCCCTGGAGAAGTGGCCCATCGGCACGTTCTCCAAGCTCCTCCCCCGCGTGTACCAGATCATCGACGAGATCAGCCGTCGTTGGCACGAGTCGTTCGACACCACGCAGGAGGGCTGGCAGGAGCGTCTGCGCCAGACCGCCATCCTGTGGGACGGCGAGATTCGCATGGCCAACCTGTCCGTGATTTGCAGCCACAGCGTCAACGGCGTGGCCAAGATCCACTCCGACATCATCAAGAACATCGTGCTCAAGGACTTCTATGCCCTGACGCCCGAGAAGTTCAACAACAAGACCAACGGCATCTCGCACCGTCGCTTCTTTGCCGAGTCCAACCCCACCTATGCCAAGCTCGTGACCGAGGCCATTGGCGACGGCTGGCTCAAGGACGCCTTTGAGCTGGAGAAGCTCAAGGAGTTTAAGGACGACACCGAGTTCCTGAAGGCCGTGGGCGCCTCCAAGCGCGCCAACAAGGAGCGCCTGGCCGCCTACGTTAAGGCCGAGACCGGTCTGGTTATCGACCCCAACACTGTCTTCGATGTTCAGGTTAAGCGCTTCCATGCCTACAAGCGCCAGCTCATGAATATCATGAAGGTGATGGACATCTACAACCGTCGCATCGCCGATCCCAACTTCCACGTGACGCCGACGACCTTCATCTTTAGCGGCAAGGCTGCCTCGAGCTACACCTTCGCCAAGGAGACCATCCGTCTGATCAACTCGGTGGCCGACGTCATCAACAACGACCCGCGCGTCAACGAGGTTATGAAGGTCTGTTTTATCCCCAACTTCCGCGTGAGCAACGCCCAGCTCATCTACCCCGCCGCCGAGATCTCGGAGCAGATCTCCACAGCCGGCAAGGAGGCCTCGGGCACGTCCAACATGAAGCTCATGATGAACGGCGCCATTACGCTGGGCACCCTCGACGGCGCCAACATCGAGATCGCAGACCTGGCCGGTCGCGAGAACGAGGCCATCTTTGGCCTGACCGCTCCCGAGGTCGAGCAGCTCTGGGCATCCAACAGCTACTTTGCGTGGGATACGCTCAACAACGATCGCGAGCGTCTGGGCCGCGTGATGGACGAGCTCAAGGACAACACCTTTGCGGGTCTTTCGGGCAACTTCGAGAGCATCTACAACGAGCTCATGAACAACAACGACCCCGATCTGGTCATGGCAGACTTCCGCAGCTACGTGGATGCATGGGAGAAGCTCACGAACAGCTACGGCGACCAGGAGACCTGGAACCGCAAGGCGCTGCTCAACACCGCCTCCTCCGGCTGGTTCTCGAGCGACCGCACCATTCGCGAGTACCGCGACGAGATCTGGCACGCATAAAGGCGCGCGAGCTCCCTTATGCCAGCACGGCATTACTCGACGGGCGCGACTGAGCGCCGCGCCCGTCGCTAATGGGTTTAAGAACATCGATGACAGAAGGAGAAATCGATGAGTAAGAAAGAATGCATCGCGATGCTCCTCGCAGGAGGACAGGGCAGCCGATTGGGGGCACTCACCCAAAAGATCGCCAAGCCGGCGGTTAGCTTTGGTGGCAAGTTCCGCATTATCGACTTTTCGCTGTCCAACTGCTCCAACTCGGGCATCGACACGGTGGGCGTTCTGACGCAGTACCGTCCCTACCTGCTGCATGCCTATGTGGGCTCCGGCGAGGCATGGGATCTGGACAGCCGCGACGGCGGCGTGTCGATTCTGCCGCCGTACGAGACGCAGACCGGTGGCGCCTGGTATGCGGGCACGGCCGACGCCATTACGCAGAACCTCGACTACATCAAGGCCAACGACCCCAAGTACGTTCTGATTCTTTCGGGCGACCATCTGTATCGCATGGACTACCGCAAGATGCTCAAGACGCACATTGAGAACAACGCCGACCTCACGGTGAGCGTTATGCCCGTGCCGTGGGAGGAGGCCAGCCGCTTTGGCATCCTGACCACCGACCCCGAGGACGGCCGCATCACCAAGTTTACCGAGAAGCCCGAGAAGCCCGATTCGAACCTCGCGTCCATGGGCATCTACATCTTCTCGGCCGACGTGCTGATCGAGGCGCTCGAGCAGGACGCTCTGGACCAGCGCTCGAGCCACGACTTTGGCAAGGACATCATCCCCAAGCTGCTCGGCGAGAACAAGCGCCTGTACAGCTACGAGTTCCACGGCTTTTGGAAGGACGTCGGCACCATCGCCAGCTTCCACGAGACCTCGATGGACCTGCTGGGCAACAACCCCGAGTTCGATTTGTTTGACAAGAACTTCCCCATCATGTCCAACATCACCACGCGTCCGCCGCACTACATTGGCCCGGACGGTCGCCTGGACGACTGCCTGGTCTCCAACGGCTGCAAGATTTACGGCACCGCTCGCCACTCGATTCTTTCGACCGATGTCATCATTGAGGAGCGCGCCGTGGTCGAGGACTCCGTGCTGCTGCCGGGTGCGCACGTTAAGAGCGGCGCGCACATCTGCCGCGCTATTTTGGGCGAGAACTCCACGGTCGAAGAGGGCGTGAAGCTCGGCTCTGTCGATACCACCAAGGATACGGCCGTCGTTGGAAATGACGTCGTTATCGGGAAGGGGGAATGATCCGATGATCAATCGCAAGGCCATCGGTTATATCACCGCTAACTACTCTTCGACCTACGGCAGCGTGCTGCTCAAGGACCGCCCCATCGCGTCCGTTCCGTTTTTGGGCCGCTACCGCCTGATCGATTTCCCGCTGTCCAACATGATGAATGCCGGCATTAAGACCGTCGGCGTCGTCATGCCGGGCAACTATCGCTCGCTGATCGACCACGTGGGCTCGGGCAAGGACTGGGGCCTGGACCGCAAGAAGGGCGGCCTGTTCATGGTGCCCGGCAACGCGTATGGCACCACCAAGGGCGGCATGCGCTTCCTGCTGCGCGACATCATCTCCAACAAGACGCTGTTCCAGCGTTCGGACAAGCCCTATGTCGTGATGATGGGCACCAACATCATCTTTAACATGGACCTCAACACCATCATTGACGCGCACGAGAACTCCGGCGCCCAGATGACCGTGGTGTACTGCAAGGCCACGCGCAATGTCGACGACGAGACCAAGCTCGAGATTAACGAGAACGGCCGCCTGACGGGCGTGAGCGCCGGCGTCGTGTACGGCGACAATGCCTCTATGGACTGCTGCATCGTCAACCGCGAGACGCTGCTCGAGATTATCGACCACTACCAGGCCGCCGACTATCTGGACCTGCTCGAGGCACTCCAGGGCGACTTTGGAAACATCGACGTGTGCAGCTACGAGTACAAGGGCGAGGTCGTGGGCGTGTTTAGCGAGAAGTCGCTCTATCGCCGCAGCATGGACCTGCTCGACCAGACCGTGGCCGACCAGCTCTTTGACCCCGAGCGCCCGATCCTGACCAAGGCTCACGACGTGCCGCCTTCGCGCTATGCGACCGGCAGCCACGCGTGCAACTCGATCATCTCGGCCGGCTGCATCATCAAGGGCACCGTGCGCAACTCGATCCTGTCGCGCGGCGTTGTGGTTGAGGAAGGCGCCTCGGTGACCAACTCGATCATCAACCAGAGCTGCATCATCAAGAGCGGCGCCCGCGTCGAGAACGCCATTCTGGACAAGAACAACGTGGTCCCCACCAACACCGAGCTTCGCGGCACGCCCGAGAACATCCTGGTGCTGGGCAAGGCCCCGTTAACTCCCGATACCACCATCGTGCATTAACGTAGGCACCGCAACATCGCTCGTAACATGTAGAATAGCCGCCCGGTTAGCGCCAGGCGGCTATTCTCGAATTGCAACATGGGAGACAATATGGCAGATTCCAGCAAAAAGATGCAGATCGTGTTTGCCTCGGCCGAGTGCGCACCGTTTGTAAAGACCGGTGGCCTGGGCGACGTGGCAGGCTCGCTGCCTGCGGCGCTTGTACGCGCCGGCGCCGAGGTCATCGTGATGGTGCCCAAGTACGCCACCATCAAGGACGAGTACAAGGCGCAGATGGAGCACTTCTCCGACTTTTACGTAAGCCTGGGCTGGCGCAACGAGTACTGCGGGCTCGAGAAGCTCGAGCACGGCGGCGTCACCTATATGTTCATCGACAACGAGCGCTACTTTGCGCGCGACTATCCGTACGGCTTCTTTGACGACGGCGAGCGCTTTGCGTTCTTCTCCAAGGCCATCACCGAGAGCCTGCAGCACCTGCCGGCCGGTTTTGAGTGCGACATCCTGCACTGCAACGACTGGCAGACGGCGCTGGCGCCTGTGTTCCTGCGCGAGTTCTACCAGGGCCTGCCGCTGTACGACCGCGTCAAGACCGTGTTCTCGATCCACAACGTGGCGTTCCAGGGCCAGTTTAGCGACACCGTGATGGAGGACATCCTGGGCGTGGCGCACATTCCGGCGGCCGCCTCGCAGCTGCGTTGCGACGCCTGCAGCATTAACTACATGCTGGGCGCGCTGCGCTACGCCGATGCCATCACCACGGTGAGCCCCACCTATGCCAACGAGATCCAGACGCCCGAGTTTGGCGAGGGCCTGGACGGCGTGCTGCGCGAGCGCTCCTATGCGCTGCAGGGCATTTTGAACGGCATTGACGTGGCGGGCTTTGACCCGGCGACCGACAAGCGCATTGCCGCAAACTACACGGTTGATGACCGTGGGGGCAAGGCCGTGTGCAAGGCCAAGCTGCAGGAAGAGCTGGGGCTCGAGGTTCGCGACGACCGTCCGCTCATGGTGATGGTCACGCGCCTGACGCGTCAGAAGGGCCTGGACCTGGTCATGTACGCGCTCGACCGCATCCTGTCCGGAGGCGTGCAGGTGGCGGTGCTGGGCACCGGCGACCGCGACTACGAGGACGGACTGCGCTACTTCCAGGACAAGTACCCCGGCACCATGGCCGCACGCATCGAGTTCGATCCTGCGCTGTCGCAGCGTATGTATGCCGCTGCCGATATGTTCTTGATGCCTTCTAAGTTTGAGCCCTGCGGCCTGTCGCAGATCATCGCCATGCGCTACGGTACCCTGCCGATTGTTCGCGAGACCGGTGGCCTGAAGGACACGGTGATCCCGTATAACGAGTTTACCGGCGAGGGCACGGGCTTCTCGTTTAGCAACTTTAACGGCGACGAGATGGGCGACGCCGTGTTCCGCGCGGCACGCCTGTTCTGGGATAACCGCGATGCCTGGAACCAGCTGGTCACGCAGGCCATGAGCCAGGACTTTAGCTGGACGCGCTCGGCCGACAAGTATCTGGACCTGTATTTCTTTATGCATCCGGAGATCGAGAGGCCGGTGGCTGTGGAGGCTACGGTCGAGCCTGAGCCCAAGGCCGAGCCGGTTGTTGAGGCACCCGCCGCTGTTGAGGAGCCCAAGGCTGAGGAGAAGCCGGCTGCAAAGCCTGCCGCCAAGAAGACCACGACGCGCAAGACGACGACCAAGAAGGCTACGACAACCAATGCCCCTGCGACCAAGGCGGCGGCAACCAAGACCACCGCTACCAAGGCGACGACCACGCGCAAGCGCACGACCGCCGCTGCCAAGAAGGCCGCCGAGGCTGAGGTCGCTCCCGAGGTAAAG
>CABUUB010000078.1 GCA_902494625.1 uncultured Collinsella sp. | reverse complement strand
GTCCCGCTTTTCTTTTTCGACTAGGGCGGGCGGTTGCATATCGCCTGCTAGGGAAGGAGCGATCCTATGCCCCAGAACATCTTCGGTACCGACGGCGTTCGTGGCGTCGCCAACGCCGATCTTTCGTGCGACCTCGCGTTTCGTCTGGGCCGCGCGGCGACCAAGTTTCTTGGTCCGGATATCTGCATCGGCCGCGACACGCGTCTTTCGGGCACCATGCTCGAGAGCGCTCTGACCGCCGGCATTATGGCCGAGGGCGGCCGCCCGCATTGCTGCGGCGTCATCCCCACGCCGGCCGTGGCCCTGCTCACCGTCCAAAACGAGCTCGACGGCGGCATCGTCATCTCTGCTTCGCATAATCCGCCGGAGTTCAACGGCATCAAGTTCTTTAGCCGCAAGGGCATGAAGCTTCCCGATGCTGTCGAGGAAGAGATCAGCGCCTGGGTCATGTCCGAGGAAGCCATGGCTGCCGACACGCTGCCGACCGGTGCCGGCGTGGGCCACATCATCAAGATGAAGGATGCCCGCAAGGCATATGTCGATCATGCCATCGATACGCTCGATGGCCTGAGGCTCGACGGCCTGGTCGTTGCCGTCGACTGCGGCCACGGTGCTTCTTGCCAGACCACGCCCGCCGCGCTGCAGCGCCTGGGTGCTACGGTCCATGCCATCAACACCGATTATTGCGGCACCGACATTAACGTTGAGTGCGGTTCTACGCATCTCGAGCCCTTGCGCGAGCTCGTGCTGCGCACCCATGCTGACATCGGTCTGGCCCACGACGGCGACGCCGACCGCGTACTGTTCGTGGACAGCGAGGGCAATGAGATCGACGGTGACTACATCCTGGCTATCTGCGGTTCTGACCTTGCCGCTCGCGGCAAGCTCGCCAACTCCGAGATCGTCTCGACCGTCATGTGCAACCTGGGCTTCTCCATCGCTATGAAGGAGCAGGGCTTCGAGATGGTTCAGACCGCCGTGGGCGACCGCTACGTTCTGGAGCGCATGCTCGCGGACGGCGCCGTCATCGGCGGCGAACAGTCCGGCCACATCATCTTCCTGGAGCACAACACCACCGGTGACGGCCTGGTGACGGCTCTGCAGCTGCTGGCCGTGCTCAAGCGCACCGGTCGTACCCTCACCGATCTTGCCGGCATCATGAAGAAGTACCCGCAGGTACTCGTCAACGTGCATTCCGACAACAAGGCTGGTCTGGACGATTGCCAGCCCATCTGGGATGCCGTCGCTGCTGCCGAGAAGGAGCTTGATGGCCGCGGCCGCATTCTGGTGCGCCCGAGTGGTACCGAGCCGCTGGTCCGCGTGATGGCCGAGGCCGAGACGCACGAGCTGACCCAGCGCGTTGTCGACGACATCGTCGAGGTTGTCAAGCGCGAACTTCCCTAATGGTCAAAAACGGGTGCCAAGTGGTAAACTGTTAAGGTTATTTTGGTTGATCGGTATGTCCGAGGGGGAGCATGTTCACTAAAGTCCTAAGGTCTTTTGGTATGCGTGGTCGAGTCCTTACGTTGGATGCTCCCATCTCGGGTGACGTCATTCCGCTCTCCGAGGTAAACGATCAGACGTTTGCTACCGGCCTTTTGGGCCAGGGCGTGGCGATTCAGCCCACCGGAACGCGTGTGATTGCACCGGCTGATGCCAAGGTCGAGGCCATTTTTCCTACGGGACACGCCGTTGCGCTTAACACGGTCGATGGCTTGGACGTGCTCATCCACGTTGGTTTGGATACCGTTCAGCTCGAGGGCAAGCACTTTACCGTACATGCGCAAGTGGGTGACATCGTCCATAAGGGCGATGTGCTCATTGAGTTCGATCGCGAGGCAATTGCTGCCGAAGGCTACGATGTGACGGTTCCCATCTTGGTGTGCAACTCCGTTGAGTTCTCGAGCATCAAGGGTTCCGTTGGCGTGCATGTCGAAGAGATGGACCAGCTCATCGTTGCTCGCGAGCGCTAGCAAGTGCACGTGGCCATTAGCCTACAATTCAAACACGTTTACGGAGGGCGCCCTTGAAAGAGGACGCCCTCCGTGGCAAGATGAGATTTGTCCGAAGCTAAACAGCTTTGGGTCACCGTGGACGGGCAGGGGCCTCGACGCGGCTAGACACGAGACACATACATTACGCGACCTCGCCCTGGTGGCCGCACACGTTGGTTGCGGCCGACGCGGGCCGCGGGCAAGTGCTTGTAAGGGAGCCTTGCCTCTCTTGTACGAGAAAGGACGCGTAATGAAGATCATTAAAGCTAAAGACTACGAGGATATGAGCCGCAAGGCCGCCAATATCATCTCGGCCCAGGTTATCCTCAAGCCCGACTGTGTACTGGGCCTTGCCACCGGCTCCACCCCGATCGGTGCCTACAAGCAGCTCGCTGCTTGGTACGAGAAGGGCGACGTCGACTTTGCCGAGGTCAGCACCTACAACCTGGACGAGTATCGCGGCCTTTCGCACGACGATCCCCAGAGCTATCACTACTTCATGCGCGAGAACTTCTTCGATCACATCAACATCGACCTGAACAACACGCATGTGCCCGATGGCTCCAACTCCGACGCCGCTGCTGCCTGCTCTGAGTACGACAAGATTGTCGCCGACGCCGGTTACCCGGATCTGCAGCTGCTCGGCATCGGCAACAACGGCCACATCGGCTTCAACGAGCCCGATGACCACTTCTCCAAGGGCACGCACTGCGTCGACCTCACCGAGAGCACCATTCAGGCCAACAGCCGCCTGTTCGACAGCATCGACGATGTTCCCCGTCAGGCCTACACCATGGGTACCCAGACCATCATGTATGCCCGCATGATCCTGGTCGTCGCCAACGGCGAGGCCAAGGCTCAGGCCGTGCATGACATGTGCTATGGTCCGGTTACGCCCGAGTGCCCGGCTTCGATCCTGCAGCTGCACACCAACTGCGTTGTCGTTGCCGACGAGGCCGCCCTTTCGCTCTGCGAGTAGCGCGAATCCTGCAGCTCGACATAGCCTTGCCTAAGGCCTCCGCTTTGCGGGGGCCTTTTTGCTATCCCTGTCCGCCCACTTGACCAAAATCTTGCCGCAAGCTTGACGAACGCCAGATGTCCAACAGCTTGATTCATTCCATACCAGATTCTATGCAAAAATGCCACTAGAAGGTCGTAGACGGTAGCGGGTGCTAGGCGAGTTGAATGACATGGCTGAACCTTGTTCATTTGCGTTACACTGCCGCTTAGATGGGACAAGCTGACAAGCTCATTTACCTGCTTAAAGACCGATTAGTCGGGGGATTAATAACAATCGGCCCTCGCTGTACAAAAACTTGCCGCTTGCGTACCAAAAGACAACCTAAAACACAAGGTCGCTCTATTCATAGCGCGGCTTGTATGGTCTTGCGGCTACAGTGTCCATACGGTCGAGTTGAGGAGCGGGCATGGTAAACGATTTGAGCGGTATAGACGACCTCGAGCTGATGCCGTTAGGCGGAGGCTATATGGTGCGACGCGAACGCTTGATGAATGAGCTTATCGCCAAGGGCCGAAAGGCCGGCATCGTGGTGCTTTATGCACCCGACGGGTTTGGGAAGACCTCGGTGCTGCTGCAGTACACCCATGAGGTTAAATGCGACCCGACGCGAGGCCCCGTGCGGATTATCGAGGCCGATCGCGCCACTGGGCGCGAGGTGTTTATGCAGCTTGAGGTGGTTGCCGAAGAACTCAAAGACAAACCGCACTCCCTTATCGCGATTGATAATGTGCCAAACCTCGATCAGCACGATACCGAAGACCTCATCGACAGGATTCGCGGCCTGCGCGCTATGGGGGTAGGGGTCTTTATCTCCTGCCGTCCTTCAAATCGTCAGCTGATTCATGGGCTGGGCGATTCGGTTAAGATCAATGCGCAGATGCTCAAGGTGCATGCCTATGAGTATTCGGCGTGGGCATCGGCGTTTTCGATCAGCACATCGCTCGACTTTTATCAGCTCACGCAGGGTGTGCCCGAACTCGTTTCGGCATTGCAGACGGGTCTGTATGGCCAAGGCGACGTAGCCGGTCTGCTCGAAAACGAGATTGTCAACGTATATGGCGCGGCACTTGTCGATCTGGCTTCGCTCGACAATAATGCGCTGTTTTGCGTGGCATGTCTCATGGTTTTGATGGGCGAGGGCAATATTGCAGAACTCGAGGCTTGCGGGGTGAGGCTGTCGATGGTCGACCAGTCCTACTTTGTACGCGACTACCCGATCTTTGGCTTGGATCCCGCCGAGCGGAGTTTTACGTGTCTGGGCACAGAGGATAACGGACGCTTGCGTTTGCGTAAGTTGGTGGCCGAGGTTCGCCCCGAACTTGTTCCGAGGGCGGCCCGGATTTTGCTTAAGGCGGGCCGATGCGATGCGGCGATGGGCCTGGCGGACGCCTTTTTGGACCGTGAAGCGGTCCTTGAACTTGCTGGGCAGTATGGGGTCGATCTTGCTCTGACGGGGCACGGGGCCGATATCTGCCGAGCAGCGCTGGGCACGATCGATGCCGACGATCCGGCTCCAGAGCCAACGCCTGCCGAGGCGCTCGGCGTATATCTGGCAGCGGTCAGCGTGTCCAATACAAAGCTCGCTCGCTATATGGCATCTGTCATCGAGCGCGGGGGAGAACGGGCGGCCTGCGAAATAGACCCTGTTTCATGGAGGGTGGCCCAGACACTGACGGCTGTTTGCTATGGGGACAACGGGCTTGGGCTTCCTACGAACCTGGCCGTGCCAGAAATCGAGACATCCCATACCGCACTCGATATGTTGTCTGCGCATATCGAGGTCAAGCGCTGCCTGGCCGAGCAGGGAGATGACGGCGGCGTTCTACAGCAGCTCAAAACGAGCAAGGCCTACGACTGCGAGCTTGACATCGCGGGGATTGTTATACGGGCCGATAGCATGCTGGTGGAGCTCTTTGATGGGTCGTTTGCGGGAACCGACGAGCGCGACGACGAGATGGCGCTGGTGCGGGAGGCGCTCGACGTACGTGGGCTTAAGGCGATGGCTATCTGGGTGCGCATGGTGTTGGCGGCACGGCGGCTCCTTTCCGGCTTGCCGGTAACCGACGACGCGGCGTTCAACGAGCTCGATCGTTTTGCCGTGCGCATGCGCGACAACCAGATTCAGCTGTTTGGGCTGTTGCTAGAAGGCTGGCAGTCGCTGGCAGAGGGACGGCCGGTTAATGCAAAGTTCCGTGCGGTCCAAGTGCTCAAACTTGCCGAGGAGTCGATTGCGTACATGCGCGATAACGCATTGCTGCTGGAGCGCGCGGCATATCTGCGTAACACCTCGATGGTTTCGGTGCGCGAGGAAGCGGAGCTACTCGATATAAGCCAGACGCAGGTTGGTGGCGCAGAAGCCTGGATGGTGGCGCTGCATTTGGCCTGTGCGGGCCGAGACAGCGATCTTGCGGCCTGGATGTCCATGAATCGTGCGGGGATTCTAGAGCCATCGTATCGGCTCTTTGCGCGCCTTGCCATGCATTGTCTGGGCGAGCCGGCGGGCAGGATACGCAAGAAGCTTCCCGTGCGCGAGCTGTCGCGGTACTCGCTGCGCGACGATTTGGAAGGGGAGGGTGAGCGCCTGTTCCAGGCCGGCGAGGTTGAAGCCGTTGATACCATCGACCATATCGAGATTCGCATGTTTGGTGCGTTTCGCGCCGAGCGCGACGGGTTTCCCATCACGGACAAAATGTGGCGCCGCAAGAAGGCGGCGACGCTTGCCGAGCGGCTTGCGCTGGGCATGGATGCGCTCGTCGATCGCGAGACGCTGGCCATGGAGCTGTGGCCCCATGCCGAGTTTAATAGCGCCCGCAACAACCTGTACTCGACGATATCGCGCTTGCGGTCGGCTCTGGGACCGACGCCGGATGGCAAGTCGTGTGTGCTCATCCAAAATGAATGCATCGGACTCAACGGCGACTACGTCAAGACCGATGTACGGCTGTTTGACCAGATAAGCCGCGAGGTTTTGGGAAATCGCACGGGTGCGCGCGGGCCCCATTTAGTTGAGCTGTGCCTTAAGATTGAGCAGCTTTATGCCGGACCGCTGTATGTTCCCAATGGCTGTAATCCCACCTACTTTTTGCGTATGCGACGCATTATGCAGTCAAAGTACATCGATTGCATGATTAAGGGAGCAAATGCCGCTCTAGAAGAAAACGATCTGCAGTCGGCGATTTGGCTGGCGGAGTCGGGGCTTCGGCAGGAAACGGCGCGTGAGGATATGGTGCGCTGCGCCATGCGCGTCTACAGTGCGGCGGGGCGACGGCGCGATATCGTCGAGCTGTACAGCGGGCATATGCACCACCTGAGGGAGCAGGTCAATGGCGTGCCCGAGCCCGAGACGCGGCGTCTATACGAGCGCTTGGTGGAGGGGCGGCTCAATCGCGTGCTGGTCGAGCGATAAAAAACGGGCGCCCGAAGTACTTGGGCACCCGTAAGCTTGCTATGTGTTGGATCGCCGGATCATTGGCTCTTAGACGAGCTTGATCTTCTCGATGTCCTTGCGCGAGGACTCGCGATACAGTGAGAACTTGCGGCCGATGACCTGGACGACCTCGGCGTGGCAACGCTCGGCGAGCTCCTCGGCGGCCTCGCGGGCGGAAAGGCTGGAGCCATCGAGCACGGAGCACTTAACGAGCTCGTGCTTCTCCAGGTAGGCGACCGTCTGCTCGACGGTGCCCTCGTTGACATCGGACTTACCGATGATGATGGCGGGGTTGAGGTGATGGGCCATGCTGCGAAGCTGCTTGACCTGTGCTCCTGTCAGTGCCATGGGTTCTCGCTTTCTATGTATGGGGCGCCCCGCGACGGGGCCTTAATTTACGTGAGCTGTCCCACGATAGCGCAGGAACGGTGCGGTGTGGAGCGCGTTTGCCCAGTTCAAAAAGAATGCGGATGCCGAGTGAGTGGGCAGTGCGGGCTGCGAACAGGCTACGAGCTGGGCGCAGAGACCGGCTCCCATGCAATAAACGCCCAACGGACCTTGCGGACGTGGTCGAGCATGTAGCGTCCCTGCGGCACGCCCTTGGAGCCCGGCTCGCCGGCACGGGGATTCTCAATCATGTGTTGAGCGATGTAGTCGCGCAGGCGGTCGATCTTATCCTCGTTGCCATGCTCGAGCATACGGGAAAAATCTGCTACGCCCGCCTCAAGGCTATCGAAGGTGTCGCGACGGGGCGATTCAAAGTACGTAACCTGCGGCAGGGCACCCATCTGAATGAGGATATTAAAAGCATACACAAAGCCATTACTGCAGGTAACCGAGGCGCCGATGGCGTTCATCAGGTGCAGGTCATAGCGCGGGCTGGAGTTGGCGACCATCGTGACAGCGCAACGCCGACGAGCCGTACGATCAAGCTTGGCAAGCGCGCCTTTTAGGTTGGTCGTGGTGACAGAGCGACTGGCAAAGGCAACATCCACCGCTTTCGCGACCGGTCCAACCAAATCCCAATCATCATCCCAAGCAAGCTCAAGCGGCGTAATAAGATCTTCGAGCCCGTAATACTCAATGCCGGCATCAAGCGTGCCCAACATGGCAGGAGAGAAGTCGGCAGCAATCACGGAATGCCCAGCCTGAGCAAGCGGAATAGCAATCGACCCAGCCCCACACCCCATATCCAGCACGGACTCGCCGGGCTCAAGCGCCAACAACTTTATAAAATCCCGGGCATAAGGAGCAGTCTCAAGCGGCCGAAAATGCCGAGCCCGCTTATCCCACTCAAAAGAATCATCAGCCCGATGCCGAGCGGCCTGCAGACGCATCCATTCGCCATTCCAATCCGCAGAAAGCAGCTCAGAACGAGTATCCCCATCAACCACGGGCCAACCTCCTAGCAACAAAAAAGCGACTCCCCCCAAAAGAAGAGCCGCAACCAGCATATATCAGAAAAGAACCGTTCCAACGCCAAATCGCCGCACCAGCCAAGTGGTGCAGGAGCGAAGCAACTGCAACCGGGATAGACCCCAACTGAGGTCCCGTTGTGCGGGAGCTCCGGGGAGGGCAAATATATAAGGTCGATCGCGAGTTCCGCACGAGCCGGAGAGCACTTAATGTGCTCTCCGTGCGAGTCAGGACTGTCCGAGCAGGCGACCTTATATAT
>CABUUB010000077.1 GCA_902494625.1 uncultured Collinsella sp. | reverse complement strand
CGCCCCACGACGCTAGTTCAGCTTGGTGCCCGGTACTTGCGGTGCCTCTTTAAGCAACGCTTTAAGCTCGTTCAAAATGGAAACAGGCTGACGGTCGACGCCGTCCAGATGGAGCGTGGCCACGCGAATGGGCGGCTGATATTCAAGCGAGCCGATGAGCACGGGAGAACCCAGGAACCGTTCGATGTCGCTTGCGATCTCATCGATTGCCTCGGGGCCGAGCTCATCGAAGAGTGCCACGAATGTCGGCCCCGTCGAGCGGAACAGGCGGCCCTTGCCGCGCGAACAATCCATGAGGCAGGCGGCGCTTTCGGCGAGCACACGGTCGCCTGCATCGAATCCAAAGTGGGCATTGACCTCGGCGATATCGTCGACCTTAATGGCAATAAAGCCTGCCTCGCGCGCCACGCGGCGCATCTCTCCAATAGCGTTGACCAGCGCGTGGACATCGCCCAGGCCCGTTACCGAGTCGGTCGTATCCGCTAGGCTTCGGTTGACGATAATGCCCACATACATGTTGGGTTCGGTATCGGTGCCGTCCAAGCGGTAGCCCGTGCAGTCGCAAAGCGCGTATTTTCCGGTGGCATCCATTACGCGATACTGCATGTAGTGGAAGTGCCACGTGCCGTTTATCACCATGTCGAGCTCGGCGCGTACGTTGTCGCGGTCCTCGGGATGAACGCGGGTGAGCCACATGTCGAGTGAGTTAAAAGGGTGCTGGGAGGGCAGGTCAAAATCGCGCACGGCGTTAACCGACCATTGCGATTCTCCAGTATCGAGGTTAAGGATGAACGGATAGCGCGTCTCGGAGCTCATGGAGATCGCTTGGAACACCCGGTCGTTGCACGGAAGTTGATCGACGATTGGGCGTTGCGGCACGTCATTGTCCTTCGGTTGCTGCACACGATGCATAAGCTTATAGCGATACATCTTGCGATCGGCATCCATCGTCATCTGGCGACGCGTGTCGCCGGCAAGTGGATCGACGCGCGAGCAGCCAAAGCTAAAGCTGGCGATCATGGGCGCCTTGCCACCTGAGCTCGCCTCGACCAGCCCGGCACGTACCTGCTCCAAGCGCTGCTCGAGTTCAGTCTCGTTTGCGGAGAGCGAGATAAGCACAAACTCGTCTCCACCGATACGGAACAGCATCTCATCGTGCTCCATGGTTTCGGAGAGCGTGCGGCAGATGCTCAGAATATAGCGATTGCCTTCGGCATGGCCAAACCTATCGTTGCAATGCTTGAGATGGTCAATGTCAATATAGGCGCAGGTGAAGGGGTCGCCTTTGCGCCAGAGTTGCTCGACGTGACGGTCGAGTCCGCTGCGGTTGCCCAAGTTGGTGAGCGGATCGATATAGGCGTTGCGCTCAAGCAGCTGGCGCTCTTGTTGCAGGATGGCATGCGTCTTTTGCAGTTGCTCACCAACGGCGCGTAGCTCAGCAGGCAGCGCGGCAACATCGAGTTCGGCGGTCGAGATGCCATTCGCAAGTCGCTGAAGATAGGCAATAATCGATTGCTCGCCCAGGCGATATGACTCGTTCATGATGGATAACCTCCTTGGGCGGAACAGTGGTTTGTATCATATCCCCAATTCGGTTTGAATTGGGGATATAAGTTAGCTAATGGAGGCAAATTCCCCCTTCGGCGGTGGCGTTTTGCGTGCGAGCGTATCAGTTGTTATTGCCACCATCGAGCAATGCCTCAAAATCCTTCGCCGGCATGGGGCGGTAGCAGAGGAAGCCCTGAGCGTAGCGGGCGCCCATTTGTCGTAGCATGTTCGCCTGCTCATTTGTCTCGACGCCTTCGACCTCGACGGGCAGATGGAGCGACTGCGCCATTTCGAGCATCGATGAAATGATTTGCGTGCTGCGGCCTTGATTGCGGTCGGTGGGCACAAAGGCACGGTCGAGCTTGATGACGTCGACGTTGACGTTCTTGAGCATCGCAAGCGTGGACTGGCCGGTGCCAAAATCGTCCATATAGGTCGAGAAGCCTCGGGTGTGCAGGTCGGCTGTCAGTTTGTCCACGGCTTCGGATTCTCCCGTATAAGCCGTCTCGGTGATCTCGATACGCATGAGCTCGGGCGGTAGGTTGTATTGGGCGGCAAGCGCCCCCATATGTTCGGCAACGTCGCAGGCAAGGATATCCACGCGCGACACATTAAGCGAAACCGGAACCACGCGAAGTCCTCGATCGATGCGCTCGCGCAGCCACGAGGCGACACCCTGCCAAATGTACTTGTCGAGCGTCACCACAAAGCCACTTTCCTCGAGTGCGGGGATAAACGTTGCGGGCGAAATGAGAGAGCCGTCCTTGTCAATCCAGCGGGTGAGTGCCTCGGCGCCAATAATCTCACCGGTTTCCATATCGACCTGGGGCTGCAAGTGGTAGGTAATACGACCATCTGAGAGCGCGTACTGGAATTCGGTCAGCGTGCGGTGGAACGCGACTTCGCGCTCGTACTCCGCGGGGCAGAAAATGGCAATGCGCTCCTTAAAGTCGTTTTTTGCGCGTCGATTGGTAAACATGGCCTTTGCCTGCGCATCGATGGTGATCTCCTCATTGGAGTCGATGGGGTAAACGCCCATGGACGGCCAAAAACCTACGCCGTCGTTGTGCTTGGCATCAGTCTCGCGCACGCGCGCATAGACACGGTGAACGAAATCGTGCTCAAAGGGTATGAGCAGACAAAAGTCGTCTTGTCCCCAGTATCCCGCGACACCCATGTCGGCGTTCTCGATATCCTTGAGCACCGTGTCCACATCGGCAAGCATACGGTCGCCTTCGGCCTGTCCATACCATTCGTTAAATAGGCGCATGTGGCCCATGTCGACGGTGGCGATACACCAAGCGCCGTCGCGCCTTGCCTTGATGAAGGCATTGGCGCGGCGCATAAACTCGCTGGGGCGGTAGAGGCCTGTGAGCATGTCGAGGTGCTCGGCGACGGCGCCTTTGCGTTCCATCTCGGGTATGGGCAGACTGTCGTTGGGAACAAGTCCGCCGGCCGTGCGAAGGCGACGATCGAGTTCGCCCAAAACAGTCGATGCTTGGGAGTCCAGGCGTTCGTAAAAGGTCGGGACGACAAGACAGACGGGAGCAATGGTGTCGCCTGCGATTTGCACAGGAGCGAAAACGGCCTCTTTAAGGTGGCGGGTCAGTTGCTCGAATGCCTCGTGGTCCAGGTCGTTGCTGAGCACGACGAACTGGACGCTTCGTGAACGGTAGACCCTGCTCCTGCCGCGGGTGATCGACAGCATGCGGCCTGCGTATTCGGCAAGCATGTTGTCGACAGCCTCGGCCCCGTAAAGCTCGTTGAGCTTTGTCGTGCCACGAACGCGCACCGCTATAAGGCCCGTCTCGCAACGGTCGCAACGACAGGCGTCGATGGCATTGACCAACATGCGCTGGGTGCCGAGGCCTGTCGCGGCGTCGACGGTTTCGGCAAGTGAGTGGTTGACGAGCTCGCCGACATAGAGCGAGGGGACATTTTCGTCGCCGTCGATGCGAAATCCGCGAGCACGGCAGAGGACGTAGTCGCCGACGGCATTGCGCACACGATACTGCATGACGCGACGGTGCTTGGTGCCGTTATAGACCTGGTCGATGTCGTTGATGTAGGCCTCAAGGTCATCGGGATGCACGCGCGTTTTCCAGTAATCGCGACAGTTGTCTATGTGCTCTGAGGGAAGGCCAAGATCGCGCAAGGCGCCTTGTGACCAAAGGGTGCGGTCCTTGTCCAAGTTCTCGATAAAGAAATAGCGGCCCTCGTTGAGCATCGAAAAGGCGTCGAAAATGCGATCGCTTATTTCGAAGTCGTCGGCGTGGACTTGCGTGATATTGCGTCGATCGAGGTGCATGGCATGACGTAGCTTGTAGTCGTACATGCGATGGTCGGCATCGAGCGTCATGCGATTGGGGGCTTCGCCCAGGGCGGGGTCGGCATACGACACTCCATAGCTAAACGAGCGGGGCATCTCGGAATCGTTGTTTTTGAGCAGGACCGTTCGGCAGTGTTCCAGACGTTCGGCGAGGTCGTCCTCGGTCGCAATCGTAGATAGGATGGCAAACTCGTCGCCGCCTATGCGAAACGCCGCTTCGTCCACTTTCATATATAGCTTGAGATAGAGGCTTACCTGCAAAATATAGCGGTTGCCCTCGTCATGGCCAAAGACATCGTTGCAGTGCTTGAGATTGTCGATATCGATGAACGCCATGGTAACGGGGGCGTCCTGCTCCCAGAGCTCCTCGAGGGAACGGGCAAAGCCGCCGCGGTTGCCAAGCCCAGTAAGCTGGTCGGTAAAGGCAGTCCTGATCAGATCCTCCTGCCGCTCGAGAAGGTCACGGACGGTCTTTTCGAGCGTTTCGGTGTAATTGCTGACAGTATCCATGTTCTAAGCGGCTTTCTGAGGTCGGGGCGGATTGCGTCGGGCGAGTTTGTTGTGTACACGCGTCGTTGCTCGGCGTTTTGCGTGTATCCAGGCCCCCGCCTTGCTGCGTTGTTGAGTTAATTTGTCGGCTAATGTTCGCTGTTGATAACAGCTGAGTAGTGTAAACAACAGCACACAATTATATATGGGTGCACATGCTGTGGGCGGCTATTGTTCGACAGGCGGTGGCGCGACGATGCGATGTTCGATGAAAATGCGACTGAGACGATATATGTTGACGGGTATACTTGTTCCGTTTGAATTTGCGGGGACGGAGATGGTCGCATGGCACAGTCAAATACGACGCGCACGGTGGGGCTGGCACTCGAGGGAGGCGGCTACCGCGGCATGTATACGGCGGGCGTGCTCGACGTATGGATGGAGCATGGCTTAACTTGCGACCATATGGTGGGTGTCTCGGCGGGCGCGGCGTTTGGCTACAACTTTAAATCGCGCCAGATCGGCCGCGCCATTCGCTACAACAAAGCCTATTGTGCCGATAAGCGCTATGCGAGCGTGACGAGCTGGTTGCGAACCGGCGACATGTTCAATGCCGATTTTGCCTATCACGAGGTGCCCATCGAGCGCGATCCCATCGATTTGGAGACATATCGCGCCTGCCCCATGCGGTTTACGTGCGTGTGTACCGATATCGAGACGGGCAAGGCCGTCTATCACGATCTGCCGTATGGCGACGAGCGCGATATCGAGTGGATCCGGGCGTCGTCGGCAATTCCCGTGGCGACGCGTCCCGTTGCTATTGACGGGCATAAGTATCTGGATGGTGGCGTGGCTGATTCTATTCCCAGCGCATGGCTGTTTGCGCAGGGGTATGACCGCAATATCGTGGTACTCACGCAGCCAGCGGGCTTTGTGAAGCAGCCCAACAGCGTGATGCCCATGCTGCGACGCGTGTTCCGTCACTATCCGGAGTTTGTCGCAGCGCTTGAGCATCGGCATGAGGTCTACAATACCACGCTCGATGACCTGGCACGTCGCGAGGCTGCCGGCGAGATCTTTGTGGTGCGGCCGAGCGAATCGGTGAAGGTGCCGTCGCTGTGTCGCGAGCCCGATGAACTTGAACGCATCTACCAGATTGGTCGCCGCGATGCGGAGGCGACCTTGCCGGCACTGGAGGCATATCTGGCAGAGTAGGGCAAACTGCCGCGTGCTCAGCGGAAAGCGCATCCCAGAATGGACGTCCAAACTGGGATGCGTTTTCCATTGCTGAAGTTATGGGGCCGCGGAGCAACTGCTCGGCTTATGCCTATGCCTGCTGCCAGGTGTCTACGAGCTCCTTGGCCGCGGCGTAGGGGTCATCGGCGCTACAGACGGCACTCACCACAAAGAAGCCGTCGACGCCGGTAGCCTTGAGCTGCGGAAGGTCGGCCGTCTTGACGCCGCCGCCCACCACGATGGGCACGGGGCTTGCCGCATGGAGCGCGGCCAGGTCCTCAAAGCTCTTGGTGATGATAGAGCCGTCGGCCGCGCGTCCGCAGTCGCGCTTGGTCTCGGTCTCGTGGAGTGGGCCGATGCCAAGGTAGTCGACCAAACTCATATCGGCGGTCTTGACGTACTCGAGCATCTCCTCGCAACGGGCCGAAAGGCCCACGATGGCATCGGGGCCCAGAAGCTTGCGGCAGACCTCGACGGGAATATCGCTCTGGCCCACGTGCACGCCGTCGACGGCAATACCCTGCTCGCGTGCGGCGAGTACGCAGTCAAGGCGGTCGTCGATCAGCAAGGCGACCTGACCGGTCTTGCCGGCCTGTGCGATTGCCCGCGCGGCGTCGCCGGTCAGCGCAATGATCTCGCGGGCGCTTGCCACCTTGGAGCGCACCTGGATGCAGGTAAAGCCTGCGTCGAGCGCTTGGGCCACCACATCGCCCACGGGGCGTCCCAGCGTGTTTTCGGGGCCGAGTACTAGATAGGCCGAGATATCAAGGTTGTCGCGGATGCTCATCGTGCTTCCTCCTGCTTCTTGATCTGTGCTTCCATGCGCTCGAGCTTGCCGGTCATGGTGTCGGTAAATCCGGGTCGAATATCGGCTTTGAGCACGACTTCGGTGCGGATGCCCTTGCTCGCCAACACAAAGGTCGCGTCGCGCACGACCTGCATGACCTCGTCCCAGTCGCCCTCGATCTCGGTGAACATCGAGGTGGTGCGGTTGGGAAGGCCGCTCTCGCGAATGACGCGCACGACCTCGGCGACCTCGGCGGACAGCTCGTCGCCGGTGCCGCATGGGGCGATGGCCACGGCGACGAGCGTGTTCATGCCGGTATTGGTTGCAGGCTCGGACATGGCCTATGCCTCCTCGAGCTCGAGCTGGTTGTCGGCAATATCCTGGGCGGTTGCGCGGTAGAGCTCGTCGATAAAGGCGACCTTAAAGCTTGCCGGGGCATCGGCGACGGCGGCGGCACGCGTGCCGGCAACGTTGTAGACCGCGGTGCCGCAGATGGCTGCCGTAAACGGATCGGTGACGCAGACGTACACGGCCAGCACGCCGCCCTGCGAGCAGCCGCAGCCGGTGATCTTTGACATGAGCGGGCTGCCGCCGTGGGACTTGGCCACCGTCGTGCCGTCGGTGATCAGGTCGACTTCGCCCGAGACCACTACGGCGCCGCCGGTGTAACGGGCGAGCGCCACGGCGGCATCGCGGGCGGCGTCGACCGTGTCGGTGGTATCGACACCGCGCACGCGGCTCAGATCAGCCGCCTCGCCCTCAAGACCCCACAGGCCGGCGAGTGCAATGATCTCGGAGGCGTTGCCGCGCACGATGGCGGGCTTGTACTGCTTGAGCTCGTTTACCAGCTGGGTGCGCAGGCTGCCGATGCCCAGGCCCACCGGATCGAGCACCCAGGGCTTGCCGGCGTCGTGTGCCGCCTTGGCCGCGCGGGGGATCGTCTGCTCGTAGATGGGGAAGAGCGTGCCCATGTTGAGATAGATGGCGCCGCCGCCGGCAACGAGCGCCTCGCCCTCGTCGGGCAGATAGACCATGGCGGCCGAACCGCCCACGGCGAGCTGCGCGTTGGCGACAAAGTCAATCGTCACCGTGTTGGTGATGGAGCCGGCCATTGGATTGGTGGCGCGAATCTCCTCCACGGCCTTGACCATATGTTGCTTAAGCTGTTCCGAATCAATCACTGCACATGCCTCCTTGGCATAGAAAAGGGGCGCTGTGCATAGACAGCGCCCCTGCAAAGGCGGCATGCTCCCTACGCCAGCATTAACTGACAGGTTCAAAGGATTGGGCCCCATGCCCTCTCAGCCTTGTGGTTTGCACCGCCGGCACTCCCGCATCGAATCTGTTGTTCCCTATACTAACGCACCTGCCAAAAAGGGACAGGTTTATTTTGGTAGGGGGCAACTGGGGCGTTGCATTTTCCCAGATAAAACCTGCCAAAATAAACCTGTCCCTTATTGGCAGGTCGTTACAATGGTTACGGTGAAAATGACTGGGGGATTCTATGATCAAACTTGTGCTGACCGATATGGACGATACGCTGATTCCAGCCGGGCATGACGGAGCCAGCGACTACGCCATCGAGGGCATTCATGCCATGCAGGCGGCGGGTCTGCACTTTGGCCCGGTTTCGGGTCGCCAGCCGTCCGCGATGGGCTGGATGTTCAAAAATCGTTCCGAGTGCTTCTCGACCGGCGCGTTCTGCAACGGCCAGGTCATGTTTGTGGACGGCGAGGCGG
>CABUUB010000076.1 GCA_902494625.1 uncultured Collinsella sp. | reverse complement strand
GCCGGCTACCACCCGTTTTTGCTGGACATATGTTGCGCAAATGACCTTGCTGCAGCCTTCCGTGGGCTCGCCAGAGTTTTGGGCTGACTCGGGCTTTGAGGACAAGTTACTGCAGGCCCAAGGCGATTTTTCGCTCAACGCGGGCCAGCATAGTGTGACCTATCTGCCAAGTTCCGACACGGCAACGACCGGTCGCTACCAGGTGCTGTTGTACGACAACAATTTTGGTGCGGCCGAAAGCTATCCCAAGTTCGACTGGGGCCAGCTGGGCGCCGCGGTGGTGACCGACTACAGCCGCGGCACGCATTCGTTTGGGCGCATCTTTACGGTGGACGAGGTGGCGCGCACCTACGAGCTTGTGGACCAGATCGCCGTGCCGTTCTCGGGCTACGTCAGCAGCGCGCAGCGCTTGGGTTTGACCAATGGAGTATGAAAACACGCCGTTCGCCGATGCCCCCTCCGCGAGTGGCAGCCATATGGTTTGATGTCAGAAACATATAGTTGTCGCCAGCCTGCTGGCGACGTTCCCCCTGATATCGGAGGTTCCAGGTATGTTTCGTGCTCCGTTAAACAACTATCGGTTGGGCTAGCATGGGTCGCCGTGCTATTTCGATAGCCCTTGCAGTGGTCTGCCTGGCTGTGCTCCTGGGCGCTACGGGGCTGTTTGCTATAAGCCGAGAAACGTTCTATATGCAGGAATGCGCTTCCGAAGGGTTTGCCATTGACGGTTACTATCGGGACGACAAGACGAGTCGGGAAACCCTGGCCTTTCTTGAAGAGGATAACCATCGGTGGCAACTGGTCGACAAAGACGGCAGCTGCGTTGACGGGCAGTTTAAGCGTACGGATGACCCCAACATCCTGATATTAAAGAAGGAAAACGGCGAAGAATTCGGTACGGTTCACGTTGCGTATATATCGCGCCGGCGCGATCAGGGGCAGATCTACCTAATTAGAAATACTAAGGTGACCCGATTTTATCTTGTGAGCACCGATCCGGCGTTTACGGTGGAGTCTGGCGAGGTCGATTCGGACAGTTGATTCACGGCAAAAAAGAGCGAGCGGGGCGCGGGTGTGAACTGCACCCCGCTATTTGCTCGTGTCCGTATCGCGCCTGCGCCTCGTCGTAACTTGCGTCCGTGCGAGCGCTCATCCCGCGCCGGCATCACTTCACATCAAACTCCACGCGATCAAGTTCGGGCACGTTGAGGTCGATGAGCTTGCGAGCAACGTGACGGTCGTGTGCCCCAAGCGCCTCGCTCGTCGTTACATGGGCGACAATCTCGCGCTCGACGATGCCTTCCTCGTCGCCTTCGGCAGCCGAGGTCTCGACGGCGACGGTGTAATCCTTAAAGCCTGGCAGTACCGCCGCAAGCTCGCGCGTGGTTTCGGTGACGCCATAGCCGTCCTGCACGCCGGCCTGCGCCGAGCCAATAGACCCCGCGGTCATAACGATGCAGGGGATGGCAAAGATCACCGTGCCCACAATAATGCGGCGGCGCACCTTGCGTGACAGCTCGTCGACCTCGGCATTTTCCTCGGCGGTCACAATGCCGTCGCCGTTCAGGTCGCGCTTGAGCGGCACACGCAAAAGAAGCAATACGGCTTCGGCCGCCAGCGCGATAAAGACGACGTTGATGCCAAACTCGTAGAGCGCCGAGAGAAACAGCGATCCGCTTGCGATGGCGATGCCGTAGCCTGCTGCGCACAGGGGCGGCATCAGCGCGGTTGCCACGGCCACACCGGCGATGAGCGTGGCGGGTTCCTGGTCGCGCGAGTTGCCCAGGCCACCCGCAAAGCCGCCGGCGAGCGCGACAGCGAGGTCCCACACGGTGGGCGTCGAGTTGTCGATAATGGCGGCTGTGGTGGCGCCAAGGGGCGAGAGCTTAAAGTACAACGTGGAGGTGACCAGGCAAAAGGCCATTTGCAGCGCAAGGCTGGCGACGGCTTCGACGGTAATCTCGCGGTCGAGCGTGGCGATGCCGTATGCCATGGCAAGAACCGAGCCCATGAGCGGGCAGATGAGCATGGCGCCCACGATGGCGATGTCCGAGTCGATATCGAGGCCGATGCTTGCGATGAGCATGGCGATGATGAGGATGCACAGGTGAGAGCCGGTCAGGCGCGCCCCGTTTACAAAGCGCTTGCGAATTACGTGGTAGGGCGCGCGACCCTCGCGAATGTTGAATGCGCGCTTTAGGAAGCGGCCGGCGTTCTCCATGACCTCACTATGGGCGGGGCGGATGCCGTGGCGCCGGTGATGGCGTTCGCGTAGTCGCTTGATCTGTTGTTTGTCGAGTTTCATGTCCACCTCGTTCTGGCACGGGCCGCGCAACGCGCCCGTCGCCCTTACTCTACACCGTGGCGGGCAGGGTGCTAGTTGGATGCGAAATCCGATAGGGCGGATGACGCGGGAGCAAATGCAAATCACAGACTCAATTCCATCCCGCAAGAATATGATGCACCAGCTCCTACATATGTGACGAAATTGTGAAGCACGAGAGCGCGAATTTCAAAAAATCCGCTGGTGACCAATGCTGCGCAACAGAATTCAAAAAACAGCTCCTACATTTTGAAGCGTATGGATACATCCGTGTCAAAGGGAGAAAGCCATGGCAAACTACAGTCCACAACACTTTGAGCCTCGGGCTAAGGCCGTCAACGTCAAGGGCGTTGCTAACCGCGCCGTCGCAACCGTTTTGACGGCGGGCCTCATCGCTCAGCCGCTCATGTCGCCGCTGGCGGCAATCGCCGCACCGACGGCAGATAACGGTGACGCCACGAAGGGCGACAGCGCTATCGAGAACACCGTTGCCACCGGTAACCAGGCGGTCGTAAAGACGGCTGCCCAGTTGGCCGAGGAGTCGGCAAAGCAGCTCAAGGACGCTCAGGCCGCCTACGATGCCGCCCAGAAGAAAGTCGACGCGGCGGGCCAGTCTCAAAAGCAGGCGCAGCAGCAAAAGAATCAGGCCTCGCAGGCCGTGACCGATAACGCCGCCGAGCAGAACGAGGCCGAGGCAGCCGCGCTTCAGGAGAAGATCGACGAGCTTAAGGCGGCTGTTGACAAGGCCGAGCAGCAGCAGAAGAAGCTGGGCGACCTGAACGATCAGCTCGATCAGGCCAACAAGAGTGTCGAGGATAAGACCCAGGCGCTCAAGGACGCCAAGGCAAAGCAGGATGAGGCCAAGAAGGCCCTCGACGATGCACAGGCCAAGCTCGAGGCCATGGGTATGGACGAGTACGAGGCCGCCAAGAAGGCCGTCGAGGACGCGCAGGCCAAGCTCAATGCGGCGAATGCCGATGCGAAGACGGCCGAGGGTGAGCTCGATGCCGCTAAGACCGCCGCCGACAATGCTGAGCAGGCAAAGAGTGATGCCGAGTCTGCTTTGACGACTGCCCAGGCCAAGAAGCAGGAGACTGCCGCTGCTCTCGCAGCCGCAACCACCGCGCGCGATAACGCCCAGCAGAAGTTCAACCAGGCGCAGGCCGCGCTCGATGCTGCCGTCTCGGGTACAGGTGTCGACCTGAGTGCGCTTGAGGCCGCCAAGAAGGCTGCTGCTGGTGAGCTCAAGACCGCGCAGGCGGAGCTCAATGCCGCGACGGATGCCGACGCCACCGCACAGACAAATCTGCAGGCCGCCCAGGCTGCCGTCGCTGCCGCGCAGGAGAAGGCCAACGCCGCCAACGCTGCTGTGGCATCTGCCCAGTCTGCATACGGTGCGGCAAACAAGGAGTACAACGCCGCCGCCAGCAAGCGCGACGCTGCGAAGTCGGCATACGAGCAGGCTCAGCAGACCGAGGCCGACAAGAAGGCGGAGTACGACCGACTCGTCGAGGTCCGCCAACAGAAGCACAGCGAGTTCGATCAGGCTCGTGCTGAAGTAACCGACGCACACAATGCATACGACGCCGCAAACGCCGAGGTCGAGAAGCTCAACCAGCAGATTGCCGACCTCAAGTCGAACATGACCGTGGATCAGAACGTCATCAGCCAGGGCATGTTCGGCTTCATGAACTATATCATCGGCGGCAGCCAGTTCACAGCCACGCAGAAGTCGAATGCAAGCACTGCCGCGTCGATGCTCATGGGGACGACAGATAAACAGGACTGGTATGATAATTACGTCGATCAGGACATGTCTCGAGACACCAATCCGCTCTCCTTGGAGCAGATGCGCAACGCCCTGACCTACCTCGATACCCAGAACAACCTCCGCAAGGCGAACGGCCAGTCGGAGCTTAGCGTCAGCCTCCGCATGACCGCAGCAGCTGCACTCAACGCCTCATATTCATCGAATATTTGGGATCACTCGAACTGCTATTTCGATCAAGATGAGAACCTTGCAGGCGGCGGCGGAGCATACACCGGAGGCGAGACCGAGGATACGCTTGGCTGGCCATATACCGGTCTCTACACCCGGGAGAAAAAGGCATTCGATAAGTACGTCGAGCAATATGGCGACGCACTTGAAAGCCATCGATATGATTCCTACTATATCTGGCAGCACTACAACAGCATCTACCATGAGTGTGGGCACTATCTCAACATCATCGATGCCGGCGCGAAGGCTATCGGCATCGCGACCGGTAGCGGTAAGAATACCGATTCCGAGGTAACCGTTTTCGACTATAGCGGGAGCACGGGGCAGAAGGATTTCACTGTCTCCGAGTTCAAGAAGCTCGTCAACGACTACATCGAATCCGCCTACAATGCAGGCGGCACGCAGGAGCAGAAGGAGCAGCTAAAGCAGCTTCAGAATAAGCTGGCAGAGGCGCAGAAGAACTTCGGGACTGCTGGAACGGCTTATTCTAACGCATTGGATAAGCAAGAAAGCGCTCGCGATGCCTATACCGCGGCCGACACGAACGTGAACACCGCCAAGGGCGAGTACGAGAAGGCCAAGTCCGGCACCGCCGCCGCGAAGACGGCATACGACGCCGCGAAGGACGCGCTCGGCGGAATCGACCTCGAGCCCCTCAAGCAGAACCTCGATGCCGCCAAGTCCGAGGCCGCTACTGCCCAGGCGGCTCTCGATAAGGCAAACGCCACGCTTGCTGACAGCAAGACGAAGGCAGCTGAGGCCGCTGCTCGAAAGGCGAAGGCTCGCAGCGCCCGCGATGCCGCCAAGGCAAAGTCCGAACAGGCCAACGAGGCGTATGACAACGCCACGGCTTCGGTCAAGGACCTTGCTGCCAAGCGCGATGCCGCCCAGGCGGACCTTGCGAATAAGCAGGGCTCGCTTGACGAGGCAAAGAAGGCCGACGATGCCGCCCAGGCTGGTGAAGACAAGGCCCAGGCCGCAGATGTCCAGGCCGCGACCGCTCTTTCGGACGCCAAGCAGGCAGTTGCCGCCAAGAAGCAGGCCCTGTCCGACGCACAGGCGAAGGCCAAGGCTGCCGAGGGCGAGCTGGCCGGCGCAAACAAGGCCTTCGAGCGCTTTGCCGGCGCCCAGAAGGCGGTCGACGACGCCAAGGCCGCCTATGACGCTGCCGTCGCCGGTGTCGCCGATGCCCAGAAGCAGCTCGAGGCCGCCAACGAGGCCGTTGTCGATGCGAACCTCGAGATCGTCAAGGCCAAGGCCGAGCTTGCCAGCGACGAGGCGCTCAAGGCCGATCTTGAGGCTGTCGACCACAAGGCATCCCTTGCCGCGGGCACGACGGGCAACGAGAAGCTGGTCAAGCTTAACGCTGCCTACGCTCGCTATAAGGCCGCCGTCGATGCCGCCGCTGGCCTCAAGGCTGCCCTGAGCGATGCCGATGCCAAGCTGTCCGATGCCAACGACGTCTATGCCGCCGCGCTGGCCGAGCTTGACGATGCCAAGGATGTCCTGGCTGCCGCACAGGCAGAGTACGACAAGTATCATCCCAAGGCTGAGCCGCAGGCCAAGCCTCAGGTTGCGCAGGCTGCTGCAAAGGCTCCTGTCGCCAAGAAGAAGGCCGCGGACGGTGCGCTCGCCCAGACTGGCGATGACTCCGCTCTTGCGGGCGAGGTGTTCGTCATCGGCGGTATCACCCTCGTGGCCGCGGGTGTGACGCTGAGCGATCGTCGTCGCAAGCAGATGTAGCGTTTCGAGCGTAGTTTCTGCAACGAACTTCGGTTCATAGCAGGAGCGCTTCGATGGCTTAACCGATAAGGCCGGCACGCTGTCATGCGCAGCGCGCCGGCCTTTCTTTGTTTCGATATCAAAAAGCCCGGTCGGTAGCCGCAAAAGCTACCGACCGGGCAAATCGTAGGCAATATGGTTGCTGTCGAGCAGCTGCTCAGCTTAGCCCAGTAGACTCAGACCGACGGAGACAAACGCCAGGATAACGCCGACGATGGACTCGCCGCCGAGCAGGCCGCTGGCGACAACCAGGCCCTGTTCCTGGAAGGCGGCGTCCTTGGCAGCCCTCTCCTCGTCAGAAAGACCAGCGGTGGCGTCGCGGTGGGCGGACCACTTGTCGTAGGCGAGTTTGACGCAGGAGCCCAGGAATGCCGTGAGTGACATGTAGAACGGCAGGTACACGCCCAGGCCGATCATCATGGCCGGAATGCCGAGCCAGTACATGACGATGCCGGCGATAAAGCCGCCAACGAACCACGGCACGCTCGGGATGCCCGAGACCATGGTAGCGACGACGCTTGCCTGCGCGGCCACAAAGCTCTTGTCGGGGCCGAAGGCGTCCGGACCATAGGCGGTGACGAGCGCGACCATGACGGCGGCGGCGACCAGGGCGCCCACGATGCCGCCGATGGCTTGGCCGACCCACTGCGCGCGCGGGTTGGTGCCCAGCACGGCGCCGGCCTTAAAGTCGTTCATGACGTCGCCCGCAAGGCCGCACGCCACGGCTACGATGCCGGCGATAAAGAACAGCTTGACCTGAGCGATCTGTGCGAAGGCAGCCACGATGAGCATAACGATGAGGCCAAAGATCTCCATGGGGTCGATGCCCGTCTGGCCGCAGCTCTGTGCGCTCATGATGGTGGTGACAAAGGTGAACAGCGTCACGATGACGGCCGGAACGGGGCCAAGGTCGAGCACGATGGCGACGATCACGGCGATGGCGGCAGCGCCCAGGCCGATGATGCCGGCGTCGAGCTTAAGGGAGCCCGAGATGAGCGACTGCTCGTCGGTGTCGGTGGAGCTGTCGGCGGCAAGACCGCGGACGATACCGGCGACCTGCGGCAGGATGTCCTTGAGGACGACGGCGACGCCAAAGCCCATCATGAGGCCCATGCCCAGGGACTTGACGATGCCCTGCGCAGTCACAACGTCGAACAGACCGGCAGCGGTGCCGCCCACGATGATACCAAAGTTGCCCAACAGGGCGCCGGCAAACCAGAAGGCGACCGGGGCGAAGCCCACGAGGAAGCCGACGGAGAGCAGCATGGGCGAGTTGTAGATGCCAAAGGTCACGCCGGGGATGTTGAGCGTGCATAGCATGCTGGGTACCACGCCCAGGGCGTCGCGCAGCACGCTGTAGATGCCTGCGATGGCCATAGAGCCAAAGAGCTGCTTGCCGGTCTTGCCGCCGGCCTCGGTGGCGCGCAGGGTCTGAGCTGCGGCGTTGCCGGTGGGGAACTCCAACGCGGCATCCACGATAAAGTGACGGTGGATGAGTGCCGTGGCCAGCAGGCCCAGGATGGTGCCGGCGAGTGCCACGATAAACATGTCGAGCCAGCTGATCTGGTCGGCATAGCCCAGCATCCAGGCGCCCGGGATGGTAAACGCCAGGCCGCCGGCGACCATGGCGCCTGCGGACATGATGGTGTGGGTGACGTTTGCCTCGTTGAGGCTGGCGTTGCCCATGAGCTTAAGGAAGAACAACGAGATGACGGCAGCGAAGACGATCGGCCAGGGGAGTGCGCCCATCTTGAGGGCGGTGTAGGCCGAGCTTGCCGTGATGATCACGCAGCCAAGGACGCCGATGACGACGCCGCGCAGCGTGAGTTGCCCGCGCATCGAAGCGCGGTTCAAGGGATTGCTCATATAAAACTCCTTTGCGTATATCCGCTTCCCCCGCAAGCGCCGCTACGGATACGGCGCGGGAAGTCGGGTTACCAAGGGCCGCCGCGTGAGCTCGCGCACGACCGCGCACCAGTATAGCGGCAAGGCAGCTCATTTGGGACGGGGCTTTTTTAGCTGACCCAGGCTCGGCCAAAGGAGATTATTCTGGGACGGGGATTAAAAAATCAT
>CABUUB010000075.1 GCA_902494625.1 uncultured Collinsella sp. | reverse complement strand
CCTCCTCGGCGATGGGAATGAGGTTGACCTGGCAACGAGCGCACGTGGGACACGAGACGATCTCGGGACCACGGCGGCGCAGGCCAAGGGACTGCAGGATACCCCAGGCGACCGGCGGCTCCTCGACCGGATCGGCCGTGAGCGAGACGCGCATGGTGTCACCGATACCCTCAGACAGCAGAATACCAAGGCCCACCGAGCTCTTAATGGTGCCCTGCAGCTTGGTACCCGCCTCGGTTACGCCCAGGTGAAGCGGAACGTGGGGAATCTCACGCGACAGGGCTCGATAGGTATCGAGCGTCGTTTGCACGCTATGGGCCTTGGCCGAAAGCACAATGTTCGTAAAGCCGCGGTCCTCAAAGTGCTTGACGAAGCGCTCGCTCGACATCACGAGCTTTTCGGGCTGCGTGAGGTCTTCGCGCTCGGCGATATCCTGCTCGAGTGAACCGGCATTGACGCCGATACGAATCGCACAGCCCGCGGCACCCGCAGCATCGATCACCGCGTCAACCTTGGCCCAATCGCCGATATTGCCGGGATTGATGCGCAGCTTGGCAGCACCGGCCTCAACAGCACCAATGGCGAGCTTATGGTTAAAGTGAATATCGGCGACGATCGGCACCGGGGACTCAGCACAGATGGTACGAAAGCCCTCGAGCGCGGCCTCGGTGGGTACACTCACGCGCACGATATCGCAGCCCGCCTGCGCCAACGCGCGAACCTGCCCAAGCGTTGCTTGGGCATCGGCGGTATCAGTGCAGGTCATGGACTGAACCACCACCGGCGCGCCGCCGCCGATCTGCACGCCGCCCACATGCACGGGGCGCGTCAGCTCGCGCGGCAAAGAATGGGATAAAGACAATCCAAACACTCCCCTACAGAATAAATCGAAGGATGTCGGAACGAAGCATATAGACAAACAGCAGTGCGAAGAGCGCGATGCCCACATAGCTCACAATTGTCTGAGCCTTGAGAGGCAGCTCGCGACCCACAATCTTTTGAATAATCTCGATGACTAACTTACCGCCGTCGAGCGGGGGGATGGGCAGCAAGTTCATAAAACCCAGCGAGAACGAAATGAGCGCGGCAAACGACAGGAACGTTACGGGGCCGGCAGCAGCCGCCTGAGAGGACATGACGCTGATGCCCACGATCGACGAGGACTGGTCGAGAATCTCCATCGTATGCTGCGGCTGGAGTAGGCGCATCACGCCCTCCGCTGTCTGCACGACATAGGAGAAAGACAGGCGAGCCGACGTGATGGGGTCTAAACGGACCACCTGCGTAGAGGCATACACACCTAGGCGCTCGTCCTCTTTGAGCGCAACCGTGGTCGAATGCTGCTTGCCGTCACGCTCGTACTCGATGGCGATATCGTCCTTACCGGCAGCCTTGCCGATAGCATCGTAGACGTCCATCCAAGTGGAACATGAGACACCGTCGACCGAAAGGATCGCGTCGCCGCCCTCGATACCCGCCTTGGCGGCAATAGACCCCTCGTCAACCTGACCGATCACGTTGGTATCCATCGGCACGGTGACACCCGCAATAGAGTAGATGCTCATAAGCAGCAAAAAGCCCGTCAAGATATTGACGAGAATGCCCGCGAGCAGCATAAAAGCGCGCTTGAGAAAACCCTGGCCAAGATAAGTGTGCGAACGCTCTTGCGCCAAGAAATCAGCCTCGCCGCACGGCAGCTCCCACACATCGCCCTCGGCAGTCGCATGCTCTCGATCGAACCGGCGGCCGTCAAAGGTGGTGTAGCCCGCCGCGTCTCGCGGCAGCGTCTGATACTTGGTGGGATAGTAGCTCGGCGAGGGCTTCTCCCCTTCCTCATACCAGGGCGCGATGGAGCCCCAACCCAAGAGCAAGGCACATGCCTCGAGCACATCCCCCTCGGACAGCTCAAGTTCGGCGGCAAGGTCGGCAACGGTCACGCGACCATGACGATAGATAGCCGCGAGCACGCGATCGGCGCACGAGACGTCGGTCGGATCCATACCGCAGATGGCAGCGTAGCCACCCAGCAGCAGCGGGGTCACGCCAAACTTAGTTCCAATGCGACGCGACGTGTAATGGATGTCAAAGCGGCATGGCAGGCCCAAAAAGAACTCGGTCACACGGACGCCGCAGGCACGCGCCGCCAAAAAGTGGCCGCCCTCGTGCAAAAACACGAGGACGGAAAGCATCAGCAGGCCCCAAAAAACCGATGAAAGAACGCTCAGAACAGTATCCATAAATCGAAAAAGCAATCCTTATGGGTTAAGAACGGGTTGCGGCGAGCACCTGCGCAGCCTTTTCACGCGCCCACGCATCAATGTCGTGAAGTTGCTCAAACGAATCGACCGTCTGCGCATCGTGAGCATCCATGCAAGATTCCACAATGCGATCGATATCGGTAAAGCTGCAGCCATCGTGCAGGAAGGCATCGACGGCGACCTCATTGGCGGCATTGAGCACGCACGGCATGGTGCCACCCGTCTTGCCGGCACGCTCGGCCAGTGCCAGACAGCGGAAGGTATCCATGTCGGCAGCATCAAACGTAAGCTGTCCCAGCTCGCGAAAATCGATACGAGGCGCCGGGGTATCCCAACGCTCGGGATACGAGAACGCGAACTGGATGGGAATACGCATGTCGGAAGCACCGAGATGCGCCATCACGGAGCCGTCAGCGAACTCGACCATAGAGTGAATCTTGGACTGACGCTGCACGACCACGTTAATGAAATCGAGGTCGCAGTTAAACAGATGCATGGCCTCAATGCGCTCCAGGCCCTTGTTCATAAGGGTGGCGGAGTCGATGGTGATCTTGGCACCCATGGCCCACGTGGGATGTGCGAGGGCATCGGCACGCGTCACGCAATCGAGCTCGTCGCGTGTTCGGCCAAAGAACGGACCGCCCGAGCAGGTGAGCCAAATACAATGAGCCTCGCGCGGGTCCTCTCCCAGATAGCACTGGTAGATGGCGGAGTGCTCAGAGTCGACTGGAATAAGCTGGCCCGGTTGCGCCAACGGCATAAGCAAGTCGCCACCGACGACGAGGGACTCCTTGTTGGCAAGTGCAAGGCGCTTATTTGAGGTCAAGGCCGCATGGCTCGCCTCGAGACCGGCGGCACCCACAATAGCGACGAGCACGCAGTCGACATCGTCGCGACGCGAGAGCTCGCAAACCGCCTGCGCGCCAACGCCGAGCTTCGTTCCCTCGGGCAACTCCTGCAGCACGGCGTCATCGCCATGAGCGACATCGGCCACGGCAACCGCCGAAACCGAGAACTCGCGGGCAGCGGCAACAAGCTCGGAGGTACTGGAATTAACGGACAGCGCCGTCACCTGCAGTCGATCGGCATGCTGGCGGCACACATCGAGCGCCTGGGTGCCGATGGAGCCCGTACAACCCAGGATGGCAACACGGAGGCGTCCATCGGGGCCATACGTCGTCTGGAATGACATTACAGCACGCCTCCGATCATCAGCATCAGCTGCGCGGTGATGCAGCCGAAGATAAGCGAATCGCTACGATCGAGCATGCCGCCGTGGCCAGGGATAAGGTTACCGGAATCCTTAACGCCCACACCGCGCTTGATGCGCGACTCGATAAGGTCGCCGATAACGCCCAAAATGGACACCACCACGCCGCACAGCAGCGCATAGGGCAGGCTGAGTTTGTAGAAGTGCGTCGCCCACAGGATGAGCCAAATCAAAACTGAGCCCAGGATGCCGCCAACAAACCCCTCCCAGCTCTTTTTGGGAGAGATCTTGGGAACCATCTTGTGTTTGCCGATACGGCTACCCACGATGTAGGCAAACGAGTCGGAGACCCAAAGGGACGCGCAAACGCCCACCGAAAGCAGGGCGCCGGCAAAACCGGGCACGGCATCGCGCAGCAGCACGATAGCCGACAGCATAAAGCCAGTGTAGATGGGACCCATGAGCGTCACGGCCACATCAGAGATGCGGGTACGCGGCGACCAGACATACCAAATGCCCACAGCGAGCATCAGGGCAAAAAGCAGGGCATTCAGCAACATCGAATCGCCCAACGCCGACAGCGGAAAGAGTACGGCGGCAGCGATACCCATGCGCTCGTTAGCCATCTTGCCATCGAGCCTCGTCATACGGAAAAACTCATAGCAGCACAGACCGCTCATGACAGAAACAAAAATGGCCGTGGGCACGATACCCAAAACCAGGCACAGGATAAAGACAACGGCGTAGACGATACCGGCGGCGGCACGGGTAATAAAGCCCGCCAGCCACGAACCGGTGCCGCTCTTAACTGCAGGCGCTTCCGCAGTGGCAGCTTTGCGCGCAGGCGTCTTGGGAGCAGATGCCTTGGGACGATCGGACACGATTAAGCCTCCTCGGTCTTGCTCAGACCACCAAACCTACGGTCACGGCCCTGATAGGCCAAAATGGCGTCGACAAGGCCCCAACGATCAAAGTCGGGCCAATAGGTATCGGTGACGTAGAACTCGGAATAAGCCACCTGCCACAGCAGATAGTTCGAAAGGCGCAGCTCACCAGAGGTGCGAATCACAAGCTCAGGATCGGGAAGGCCGGCGGTATAGAGGTGGGAAGCCACCATGTCGTCATCAATTGCGGCAGGATCGATCTTACCGGCGGCAGCGTCGAGTGCGATCTGACGGACAGCGCGGGTAATCTCGGCACGCGCGCCGTAGTTGACGGCAAGCGCCAGCGTCATGCCGGTGTGATCGGCGCACTCGGCAAGACCGCGTTCAAAAACGTCGCGGGTCTTCTTGGGCAGCGCGGAAATGTCACCCAAAAAGACAACGCGCACGTTTTCGCGCTTCAGAAGCGGCAGCTCGTCGATAAACGTCTTGGCAAACAGATGCATCAAGACGTTGACCTCATGCTGCGGGCGGTTCCAGTTTTCGGTAGAAAACGCATAGGCAGAAAGCACGTCGACGCCCAGACGCACGCAGGCGGTAATAATCTCGCGAAGGGAGACGATACCCGCCTTGTGGCCCTCGGTGCGTGCAAGACCGCGCGATGTGGCCCAACGACCGTTGCCGTCCATGATGCACGAGATATGGTGCGGAATGTTATTGAGGTCAAGGTCGGAAAAACCGACGCCCGCAGGGGCGTCGGCAAAGTACTCGACCAGTTTATGCTCGTCGTATTGCACCTTAGATCTCCATGACCTCGGCTTCTTTTTCCTTCAGAAGCTCCTCGACCTTGGCGACATACTCATCGGTGTGCTTCTGGACCTTGGCCTGCTCGCGACGGACATCGTCCTCGGTGAGCTCCTCATCGCGCTCGAGCTTGTTGTTGAAGTCGCGACGGATGTTACGGATAGAAACCTTGGCCTGCTCGGCGTACTCGCGGCACTCCTTGACGAGCTCGCGACGGCGCTCCTCGGTGGGAGCCGGGAACGGAAGACGAACGACGGTGCCATCGGAGTTGGGGGTAATACCCAGATCGGAAGCGCCGATGGCCTTGACG
Source organism: uncultured Collinsella sp. (assembly GCA_902494625.1). Taxonomy (GTDB): domain Bacteria; phylum Actinomycetota; class Coriobacteriia; order Coriobacteriales; family Coriobacteriaceae; genus Collinsella. Next base: position 2,784 of record CABUUB010000075.1, on the reverse strand, counting down.
ATAGCATTGATGAGCGCCTTGTCCCACGGCTCGATGAGCAGCATGTGGGCCTCGGGGGTCTTGACGGCGGCAACCTGCGTGACCGGCGTGGGAACACCGTAATAATCGACGGTGATGTCGGACAGAATGTTGGCATTGGCGCGGCCGGTACGGACCTTGGAGAAGTTATGCTTGAGGGACTCGAGCGACTTGTCCATATGGGCGGTGATGTTCTCTGCCATGCTTAATCCTCCTGATAGACGAGCGTGCCGACGGGCTCACCCGCGAGCGCGCGCTTGACAGTGTCCTCGCCATCGATGTTGAGGACCAAAATCGGCATACGGTTATCCTGGCAAAGTGCCGTAGCCGTGGAATCCATAACCTGCAGACCGCGGACGAGCACCTCATGGTAGGTGATCTTATCAAAGCGGACGGCATCGGCGCACTTGACGGGATCCTTGTCATAGATGCCGTCGACCTTGGTGGCCTTGATCAGAATCTCGGCGCCGATCTCGCACGCACGAAGAGCCGCGGCGGTGTCGGTCGTAAAGTACGGATTGCCCGAACCGGCGGCAAAAATAACGACGTTGCCCTTGGAAAGGTGGTTGATGGCGCGACGGCGAATATAGGGCTCGCAGATCTCGTTCATCTGGATAGCGCTCATCACGCGGCAGGGAACATCGTTATGCTCGAAGGCATCCTGCAGGGCGAGCGCGTTCATAACGGTTGCCAGCATGCCCATGTAGTCGGCCTGAGCACGCTCCATGCCACCGGCAGCGCCGGCCATGCCGCGGAAAATATTGCCGCCGCCGACAACGACGCCGACCTCATGGCCAACGGCGAGCAGCTCCTTGACCTGCTTGGCAAGATGGTCGGTAACCTTGGGGTCGATGCCATATTGGCCGTCGCCCATCAGTGCTTCGCCGGAAAGCTTAAGAAGCACGCGTTTATATCGGATGTCGGACAAAGCGATCCTCCTTTAGATTGAACTCTCAACATTCTATCAAAGGCTCTTAGAAGAGCCATGAAAAAGCAGGCTGTGAGTAAAACCCACAGCCTGCTCATTACCAGCTACAAGAGCTTATTTACTCGCCACGGACCAGACGGTCAAAGGCAACGACGGTAATGGTGTCGCCGAGCTCCTTGGAGACCTGCTCAGCGTACTTCTTGATGGTGAGGGAGCTGTCCTTGATAAACTCCTGCTCAGTGAGCACGGACTGCTTGTAGAACTTCTCCAGACGGCCAACAGCCATCTTCTCCTGAATGGCCTCGGGCTTGCCGGACTCGGCAGCCTGAGCCATGTAGATCTGCTTCTCGTGCTCGACGGTCTCGGCCGGAACCTGATCGCGGGTAGCGCAGATCGGGGCGACGGCGGCAACCTGAAGGGCAACGTCGTGAGCGAAGGTCTTGAAGGACTCAGCCTGAGCGGTCTCGGCCTTCTCGAAAGCAAACTCGACGAGGACGCCGATCTTACCACCCATGTGGATGTAAGAAGCGAGCGCGCCGTTCTCGGCCTTACGGGCGGCGAAGCGGGAGATCTTCATGTTCTCGCCCATGATGTGAATCATCTCGGTGAGCTCGGAGGAAACGGTCTCCTCGCCCATCGGCTTCTCAAGCAGAGCGTCGACGTCAGCAGGCTCGGTGGTAGCGACAACCTCAGCGACCTTGGAAGCAAAGCCGGTGAACTTGGCGTTGGAGCCAACGAAGTCGGTCTCGCAGGAGAGCTCGAGCAGAGCGCCGGTCTTGCCATCCTCGGAGACGAACGCGGCGACAGCGCCCTCGTTGGTCTCACGGCCAGCCTTCTTGGCAGCCTTGGCAAGGCCGTTCTTACGCAGAACGTCGACAGCGGCGTCCATGTCGCCGTCAGCCTCGACGAGAGCCTTCTTGCACTCCATCATCGGGGAGTCGGTCATCTCGCGGAGCTGCTTGACCATAGCGGCGGTAATCTGGGCCATTGTGGTTCCTTTCAAAGAGATGAAAAAGAATTAACTAAGACTGATTTACTCGGCCTTGGGCTCAGCGGCCATCTCGGCCTCGGAGACCTGCTCCTTGCCGGAGCCAGCGAGGCAGGCGTCAGCCATGAGCTCGCACATAAGGGTGACAGCGGAGATAGCGTCATCGTTGCAGGGGATGCCGTACTCGACCTCGTCGGGATCGGAGTTGGTGTCGATCAGAGCGACGACGGGGATGTTCAGGCGCTGGGCCTCCTTGATGGCGTTCTCCTCGCGCTTGGTGTCGATGACGAAGAGAGCCTGGGGCAGACCCTTCATGTCGCGGGCGCCACCGAGGTTGGTCTGGAGCTTGGTGAGCTCCTTGCCGAGCACAGCCTGCTCCTTCTTGGGGAGCACTGCCATGCGGCCGTCCTCGACCATGGCCTCGAGCTCCTCCATGCGGTTGATGCGGGAGCGGATGGTAACGAAGTTGGTCAGCATACCGCCGAGCCAACGCTGGTTGATGTAAGGCATGTTGGCGCGCTCAGCAGCGTTCTTGACGGCCTCCTGAGCCTGCTTCTTGGTGCCGACGAACAGCACGTTGCCACCCTTGGCGACGTTCTTAACGAAGGTGTAGGCCTGGTCGGCGTCGAGGATGGTCTGCTTGAGGTCGAGGATGTAGATGCCGTTGCGCTCACCGAAGATGAACGGCTTCATCTTGGGGTTCCAGCGACGGGTCTGGTGACCGAAGTGGCAGCCGGCCTCGAGCAGGGTGCGGATATTAATCTTGGTAGCCATGTTAAACCTCCTGTGGTTTGCCTCCGCGCGGGGTCATCCTCCAAAACCAACCCAGACATGTGCTACCAAAGCCCGG
>CABUUB010000074.1 GCA_902494625.1 uncultured Collinsella sp. | reverse complement strand
CGCCTTTATGCTGGGCGCCGAAGGCGTGCAAGTGGGTACGCGCTTTCTGGTCGCAGACGAGTGCACCGTCTCGGAGCAGTACAAAGAGATGGTCCTGAAGGCCAACGACACTTCGACGCGTGCGACCGGTCGCTCGACGGGACATCCGGTGCGCGCCCTCAAGAGCCCCTTCACCAACGCCTATGCCAAGAGCGAGGGTTCCGGTGCGAGTGCCGAGGAGCTCGGTGCTTTGGGAACCGGTGCACTGCGTAAGGCCGCCAAGGACGGCAACTACGAAGAGGGCTCGTTTTTGTGTGGACAGATTGCCGGCATGGTTAGCGAGCGCCAGAGCGCACGTGAAATCGTTGACGATCTGGTCGATGGCGCCGAGCGCGTCCTGAAGGGTGCGTCCGCATGGGTAGTGTAGCGTTTCTGTTTGCCGGCCAGGGTGCCCAACATCCCGCGATGGGCGTCGACCTGATCGAGGCATCGCCGGCGGCCGGCGAGGTGTTCGCCATTGCCGACGAGGTGCGCCCGGGGACCAGCGAGCAGTGCCGGAGCGCCTCCAAGGAGGAGCTCTCGCAGACCGAGAACACGCAGCCGTGCGTGTTCGTTCACGACCTGGCAGCGGCTATCGCCCTGCGTGAGCGTGGCGTGGTGCCTGCCGCCTGTGCGGGATTCTCGCTGGGCGAGGTCGCCGCGCTCACCTTTGCGGGGGCATTCGATACGCGAGCGGGCTTTGAGCTCGTGTGCGAGCGCGCGGCGCTGATGGCCGCGGCTGCCGAGCGCCATCCGGGCGGCATGCGTGCCGTCATCAAGCTCGATGCGGTGCAAGTCGAAGGCCTGGCAAAACAGGCCGGCGAGGACTGCTGGCCGGTCAACTACAACAGTCCGCAGCAGACGGTTGTGGCCGGAGCGTCCGATGCGCTGCAGACCCTCGACGTCCTAGTAAAAGAGGCTGGCGGCCGCGCCATGAAGGTCGCGGTGTCGGGTGCATTTCATAGCCCCTATATGGCCGAGGCGACCTGTGGCCTTGCCGCATATATTGAGGCCGGTCACGCGCCGTCCCCGTTGCTCATTCCTGTTTTGGCAAATATGACAGCGGCGCCCTATCCGGCGGACCCCCAGACGGCATCGGATGTCTTGGCCAACCAGGTGAGCCATGCCGTGCGCTGGGTCGACACGCTGCATACTCTGCAGGATCAGGGCATCGACACGTTTATTGAGGTCGGCCCTGGCAAAACGCTGTCGGGCCTGGTCAAGCGTACGCTGAGCGACGTTCGCGTGTATTCGTGCGAAACGGCCGAGCAGGTCGCAGCTATTGCCGACGAGCTCGCATAGTCCACAGGGCTGTAACCCGAAAGGAATGACATGGGCAACTTGAACAACGGCGCGCTCGAGCGCAACGACTCACGTCGCGTGACACTGGTCACGGGCGGCTCGCGCGGCATCGGCCGCGCCTGCGCTGTCGGTCTGGCGGAGGACGGCTTTGATATCGCCGTCGTCTATGCCGGCAGCGTCGATGCGGCGCGCGAGACGTGCGAAGCCTGCGAGGCCGCTGGTGCCACAGCTCGCGCATATCAATGCGACGTGGCCGATCCCGCTGCCGTCAACGCGTGCGTGGAAGCGGTCCTCAACGACTTTGGCTCCATTTGGGCGCTCGTCAACAACGCTGGCATCACCCGCGATGGCCTGCTCATGCGCATGGGCGATGACGCCTTCGATCGTGTGCTCGATGTCAATCTTAAAGGAACGTTTAACATGACGCGCACGCTCACCAAGACCTTTATGCGCCAGCGCGGCGGCTGCGTCGTCAACATGAGCTCGGTTGTGGGCCTGATGGGCAATGCCGGGCAAGCCAACTACGCTGCCTCCAAGGCGGGCGTGATCGGCCTGACCAAGGCGGTGGCGCGCGAGCTTGCGCCCCGCGGCGTACGAGTGAACGCGGTCGCCCCCGGGTTTGTCGAGACAGATATGACGGCAAAGCTTTCGGAAAAGGTTCGTGCGGCAACCGAGGAGCAGATTCCCCTTAAGCGCATGGCGCGCCCCGAGGAAGTGGCCGGCGTGGTGCGCTTTTTGGCGAGCGATGCGGCTTCCTACATTACGGGCGAGGTTGTACGCGTTGACGGCGGAATGGCGATGTAGAAATCAGGGCCGAAGAACGGCTTGGATGAGGAGACCATGATGGAACAGAGAGTTGCAATCACCGGCATAGGTGCCGTATCGCCGCTCGGCAACACCGCGCTTGCCACCTGGGCGGCAATGTGCGCTGGCACGTGCGGCATCGGCCCGATTACGCACTTCGATACCGATGCATTTGCCGTCAAGGTGGCGGCCGAGGTCAAGGGCTTTGACGGCAACGAGTACTTTGGCAAGCGTGACGCCAAGCATCTGGATCCCTGCGTTCAGTTTGCGATGGCGGCTTCGGACGAGGCAATGCACGATGCGGGCTTTGATGTCGAAGGCGCCATCGATCGCGAGCGCCTGGGCGTCTACGTGGGCTCGGGCGTGGGCGGCATGACGACGCTCGTCGATAACGTCCATACGATTGCCGAACGTGGGCCCCGCCGCGCATCGCCCTATATGATCGCGATGATGATCCCCAACATGGCATCGGGCAATATCGCAATCCGCCATAAGGCAAAGGGCCCGACCCTGCCCGTGGTGACCGCGTGCGCAACCTCGGCCCATGCGGTGGGCGAGGCGTTCCGCGCCATCAAGCACGGCTATGCCGATGCGATTCTCGCCGGCGGTGCCGAGGCCGCAATTATCCCCGATGCCGTTGCGGGCTTTACGTCCTGCCGCGCATTGACCACCAACCCTGATCCCGCGACGGCTTGCCGCCCGTTCGATGCAGACCGCGATGGCTTTGTGATGGGCGAGGGCGCCTGCGTGCTGGTACTCGAGAGCATGGAACATGCGCAGGCGCGCGGTGCGCACATTTATGCCGAGGTCGTGGGCTACGGCAACACCGATGATGCCTATCACATCACGAGCCCTGATCCCGAGGCTGCCGGCATTGCCCGCGCGATATCGCTGGCGGTGACCGAGGGCGACGTCAAGCCTTCCGAGGGTCTCTACATCAATGCCCACGGCACATCGACCAAGCTCAACGATTCGTCCGAGACGGCGGGCATTAAGCGTGCGCTCGGCGAGGACGCGGCGCGCGCCGCGCACGTCTCGTCGACTAAGTCGATGACCGGCCACATGATCGGTGCCACGGGCGCCATCGAGGTCATGGCCTGCGCCATGGCGCTCGAGCAGGGCGTGGTGCCGCCGACCATTAACTACCACACGCCCGATCCCGCCTGCGATCTTGACTACACGCCCAATCGCGCGGTTCGCGCCGACCTTACCTGGGCGCTTTCGACCAACCTGGGCTTTGGCGGGCACAACGCCGCCATCGCACTGCGTAGATATGCGAGGAGCTAGAGCATGGATTCCAAAAGACTTGCCGAGATAGCCGATGTTATGGAGGACCGCGGCCTCACGCGCGTGCGCGTTGAGGAGCCCGATGGCACCGCGGTTGAGCTCGAGCGCGCGAGTGCAGCGCAGCCGGTTGCCGTGCCCATGCCTATGCCGGGTGCCGTGACTGCTCCGGCGGTGGCTCCTGTCGCCATGCCTGCCGCCGCACCGGAGCCCGCTGCGCAGGCGCCTGCCGCCGCACCGGAGCCCAAGGGCACCGAGGTGACCGCTCCCATGGTCGGCGTTTTCTATGCTGCCCCGGCGCCGGGCGACGAGCCGTTTGTGCACGTGGGCTCCAAGGTCAAGGCCGGTGAGACCCTTTGCATCATCGAGGCCATGAAGGTTCTCAACGAGGTGACGGCCGAGGCAGACGGCGAGGTGCTCGAGATCTGCGTGGCCGACGGCGACCTCGTGGAGTTTGGCAGCTGCCTCATGAGGATCGGATAGGTGATGTCCATGAACAAAGAAGAGCTCAAGAAGCTGTTGCCGCATCGCGAACCGATGCTTTTGCTCGACGAGGCCGAGCTGGTGGGCGACGAGGCCCACGGCAAGATCACGATCACGGGCGACGAGTACTTTTTGCAGGGGCATTTTCCGGGAAACCCGGTCGTCCCCGGCGTGATTCAGTGCGAGATGCTCGCCCAGAACTGCTGCGTGCTGCTGATGGGCGATGAGGAGGCGCGCGGCGCGACGCCGTTCTACACGAGTCTGGACAAGGTGCGCTTTAAGCGTCCGGTGCGACCGGGCGACACGGTGGATCTGGTGTGCTCCATCACGCGTGCGCGCGGGCCGTTCCGATTTGCGACGGGCACCGCGAGCGTCAACGGTGAGGTTTGCTGCCGCGCCGATATGTCTTTTGCACTCATGCACGAAAGTTAAGGAAGGCTTCATGTTCGACAAAGTGCTCATCGCCAACCGCGGCGAAGTCGCGGTCCGTGTTATCCGCGCGTGCCGCGATATGGGCATCAAGACCGTCGCCGTCTATTCCACGGCCGATGCGGACGCGCTACACGTGCAACTTGCTGACGAGGCGTATTGCATCGGCGGCCCGCGTCTTGCCGAGAGCTACCTCAACGACGATGCCGTGCTCACCTGTGCCGTAAAGTCGGGAGCTAAGGCAATTCATCCCGGCTATGGCTTTTTCTCCGAGAAGGCGAGCTTCGTGCGCGACTGCGACAAGTATGGCCTGGCGTTTGTCGGTCCTTCGGCCGAGGTGATCGACAGCATGGGCGACAAGGACGCCGCGCGTCGAACGGCCGCCGCGGCGGGCGTGCCCATCGTGCCGGGTTGCGATTTGCTCAAAAGTCCCGAGGAGGCAACGGCCGAGGCCGAGCGCATTGGCTGCCCCGTGTTTATTAAGGCGCGTGCAGGTGGCGGCGGTCGCGGCATTCGCAAGGTCGAGCGCGTGGAAGACGCGGCAAAGGCCTTCATCGAGGCGCGTGCCGAGGGCGAGGCCGTTTTTGGCGACGGCGAGTGCTACATGGAGAAGTTCGTCGCGCCGGCGCACCACGTTGAGGTGCAGATTATGGCCGATAAGCAGGGCCATGTGTTTTCGCTCGGCGAGCGCGAGTGCTCGGTGCAGCGTCGCAACCAAAAGCTGATCGAGGAGAGCCCCGCGCCGTGCCTCGACGGACACGACGACATTCGTGTTCGCATGCACAAGGCAGCGCGTGACCTGGCTCGTGCCGTCGGCTACGAAGGAGCCGGTACCATCGAGTTCCTGTATTCGGACGACGGCAATTTCTACTTTATGGAAATGAATACGCGCTTGCAGGTGGAGCATCCGGTTACGGAGTTTGTGACCGATACCGACTTGGTTAAGTGGCAGCTGCGCGTGGCGGCCGGCCAGCCTCTGCCCTTTGAGCAGGAGGACATGCCGGTCCGCAACCACGCCATGGAGTGCCGTATCAATGCCGAAACGCCGGACTTTCTGCCGTCATGCGGAACGGTCACCGCGTTGCGCGTGCCGGGTGGTCCGCGCGTGCGCTGGGATTCCGCCATGTTTGCCGGTGCGAAAGTTCCGCCGTACTACGACTCCATGCTCGGCAAGCTCATCGTGTGTGCGCCCACGCGTGACGGCGCCATTCGCAAGATGCGCTCGGCCCTGGGCGAGCTCGTGATTGAAGGCGTGAGCGAAAACAGCGAGCTTCAGCTCGACGTGCTGGCAAACGACGAGTTCTTGTCGGGCATGTACCACACCGATCTGATGGGGCATCTCTATGCTGATGAATAGAAAAGCGAAGACGGTCAACGTCCTCGAGGGGCCGATGACCGAGTCGTGCGCCGAGTTTCCCGCGCGCCACGTGTTTATCAAGTGCCCGGAGTGCCGCCGCGTGATCGATGAGGCACGCCTGCACGACAACCTCGAGGTTTGCCCTCGTTGCGGCAAACACTTTCGCGTGAGCGGTCGCGTGCGCATGCGCATGACGGTCGACGAGGGCACGTTTGAGGAATGGGATGCCAATCTGGCGTCGGAGGATTTCCTCTTGTTTCCCGGCTATGCCGACAAGCTCAAGAGCGTGAGCGAGCGTTCGGGCGAGCGCGATGCCGTCGTGTGCGGCAGGGGTAAAATCTGCGGCTGCGATACCGCGCTCTTCTTTATGGACGCCAACTTTATGATGGGCTCGATGGGCTCCGTGGTGGGCGAGAAGATCTGTCGCACATTTGAGCGTGCGACCGAGCTGGGATTGCCGGTTGTCGGCTTTACCGTTTCGGGCGGCGCGCGCATGCAAGAGGGTGTGACGTCGCTTATGCAGATGGCCAAGATTTCTGCGGCGGTTAGGCGCCACAGCGAGGCGGGCGATCTGTATATCACGGTGCTCACCGACCCCACGACCGGAGGCGTAACCGCGAGCTTTGCCATGGAGGGCGACATTATCCTGGCCGAGCCCGATGCCCTGACGGCATTTGCCGGCCCGCGCGTGATTGAGCAGAACATGCACAAGCGCCTACCCAAGGGATTCCAGCGCTCCGAGTTTTTGCTGGAGCACGGCTTTTGCGATGCCGTTGTTCCGCGTGGCGAGATTGCGCTCACGGTAGGCGAGCTGCTGGCGCTGCACGAAGAGCACGCGCCCGGCCTGGGGGCACCGCATGAGATCGTGCATACGGGTCGCCGCGGCAAAAAGCTGGGACACTTGTTCAAGCGCTCGGCCGCACCAAAAACCGCGCTCGAGATTGTCAAGCAGACCCGCTCGGCAGATCGCGCCACGGCAGGCGAGATGATCTCGCTGGGCCTGGATGGATTTGTGGAGCTGCACGGCGACCGCTACTTTGGCGACGACGCCGCCGTGGTGGCTGGCATTGGCTGGAAAGATGGGCGACCCGTGACGGTCATCGCCATCGAGCGCGGCACCACGACCAAAGAGCGCATGCGTCGCAACTTTGGCATGGCACATCCCGAGGGCTACCGCAAAGCGCGTCGCCTTATGCGCCAGGCCGAAAAGTTTGGTCGACCGGTTCTGTGCCTGGTCGATACTTCGGGCGCGTTTTGCGGCATCGGTGCCGAGGAGCGCGGCCAGGGTGAGGCGATTGCCCGGAATCTCATGGAGATGAGCGGCCTTAAGACGCCGATTGTCTCGGTGGTGACAGGCGAGGGCGGCTCTGGTGGCGCGCTGGCGCTGTCCGTGGCCGACCGCATCCTGATGCTCTCGAGCTCGGCCTATTCGGTCGTGAGCCCCGAGGCCTGTGCGTCGATCCTGTGGAAGGATACCGAGCGCGCGAATGAAGCCGCCGAGGCGCTTAAGCTCACGGCCCCCGATCTGTTGGCGCTCGGCATCATCGACGGCATTGTTGACGATAGGGGCCTGTCGCATGAGGAGATCGCCGGTGCCGTCATGTCCTCGGCATTTGATGCCTTCGATACGCTTGGGCGGCTCGACGACGCGACCCTCACAAACCTCCGCTACCAAAAGTACCGCGCAATCGGTCAGTACCGCGCGATGTGACAAAGGGACAGCCCGCATGTCACATTGGGAAAGGCGTTCCATGTCACAAGTTTCTAACACCTCGTTTACAACGACGGTTTCATCAAACGCCACGGCCGTGGTGGACTATCTGTCCAAAAGCATGATGTCGGCGCTGCCCTTTATTGTCTGCGCGGCGTTGTTCCGCACCGTCGCCGTCATTATGGGTGAAGGCATGCTGGGCCTGTGGTCTGCCGATTCCGAAATCTATCGCCTGTTCTACAGTTGGCTCTATAACGCCGGCTACTACTTTTTGCCCATCTATCTTGGTTGGGCGGCCGCCCGCCAGCTCGGTTGCTCGGAGCAGTTGGGCATGATGCTGGGCGGCGTATTGATTGCGCCCGATTTGCTTAAGCTCGTCGATGCCGCATCGACGACGGGGGCATCGATGACTTCCGTGTATGACCTGCTTCCCGCGCCGGTCAACGATTACACGGCGACTGTTATTCCGATTCTCATCTCGGTGCCCGTGCTATGGCGAGTGGAGTGTTTCTTTCAGCGCGTTATCCCTAAGGCCGTGGCGTTTTCGTTCGTTCCGTTTGCGACCATGCTCGTCATGGTTCCGGTTTCGCTGTGCATTACGGCGCCGGCGGGCAGCTATTTGGGCATGCTGTTGGGCCAGCTTATGTTTATGCTTGGCAATTCCGGTGGCATCGTGTCGCTGCTCACGCTCATGGGGCTTGCCGCGGGCTGGGAGTTCCTAAAGATCGCGGGCGTCAGCAACGTTGTCCTATCGCTCGCCTATGCGCAGTTTATGAGTGTGGGAACGGATTCGTGCATCCTGATCGCCGCGACGATGGCAACGTTCGCCGTTTGGGGCATGCCCTTTGGTGCGTCGCTTCGCGTTGCGGATAAGGACGAGAAGGCCCTCATGCTGGGCTATTCGATCTCGGGCGTGCTTGGCGGCGTAAGTGAGCCGGCGCTGTACGGTTGCGGCTTTAAATATGGCAGG
>CABUUB010000073.1 GCA_902494625.1 uncultured Collinsella sp. | reverse complement strand
GAACGAGTCCCCATACCCTCGTTCGGTCAGACGCGCCGCCGCGGTTTGTGTTTGTGCCGTATAATGACCGTTACCTATGACGCGATACAAAAGAAAGGTGTTTGCCCATGCAGGCACAGAAGGCGGAGGGAACCCGCGACCTTATCGGCGCCGAGATGCGCGCCTGGCAAAAGATGCAGCAGATTGCGGCCGGCGTGTTCGAGCCGTTTGGTTTTAAACCCATCGAGACGCCCGCGATCGAACAGGTGGACGTGTTTGTCCACGGCATCGGCCAGTCGACCGACGTCGTGCGCAAGGAAATGTTCCGCGTGTTCAGCGGTGCCAACCTGGAGCGCGTCTTTACCGAGGGCACCGACACCAAACTCAAGCCCAAGCAGCGCCTGGCGCTTCGCCCCGAGGGCACGGCCGGCGTGGTGCGCGCCGTCGTCGAGAACAATCTGGTGCCCCAGGGCTCCACGCCGTTTAAGGCGTACTACGCCGAGGCCATGTTCCGCGGCGAGCGTCCCCAGAAGGGACGCCTGCGCCAGTTCCACCAGGTGGGCATCGAGTGGCTCGGTGCTCCAGATCCGGCGGCAGACGCCGAGTGCATCATCATGCTCATGGAGTTCTACAAGCGCCTGGGCTTCGACCTTTCCAAGCTACGTCTGCTCATCAACTCGATGGGTGACGCCCAGTGCCGTCCGGCCTACCGCGAGCAGGTTAAGCAGTTCATCCTCGATCACGCAGACGAGATGTGCGATGAGTGCCGCGAGCGCGCCGAGCTCAACCCGCTGCGTGCCTTCGACTGCAAGAACGACCACTGCCGCGAGATCATGGCCGACGCCCCGCTGATGGGCGACAACCTGTGCGACGAGTGCCGCGAGCACTACGAGCAGGTCAAGCGCTATCTGGATGCCGCCGGTATCGAGTATGTCGAGGATCCCACCTTGGTGCGCGGCCTGGACTACTACACCCGTACTGTCTTTGAGGTCGAGGCCCCTGGCGCCGGCGTCGGCTCTATCGGCGGCGGCGGCCGCTACGATGGCCTGGTCGAGCTCGAGGGTGGCAAGCCCACGGCGGGCGTCGGCTTTGCCGTCGGTTTTGAGCGCGCCCTGCTGGCCCTGCAGGCCTTTGGCAGCGATCTGGGTGCCGAGGAGGCCCCGTGCGTCTATGTCGCCAACGCCGGCAAGGAGCTGCGCCAGAACGTCTTTGCCATTACGCAGGAGCTTCGCGCCGCAGGCATCGTGACCGAGGCCGACTATCAGGGCCGTTCGCTCAAGGCCCAGTTTAAGCAGGCCGATAAGGTAGGCGCCAAGCTCATCCTGGTCCTGGGCGGCGACGAGCTTGCCGCCGGCAAGGTCAAGGTGCGCGACATGGAGAGCCATGAAGAGGTCCTTGCCGATCTGGCCAACGTCGTCGAGGCGGTTCGCGAACGCCTGTAGCGCATCTTTTTGAGCTGCGGACCCGCTTGAGTGTCCCGTCCATTGCGAGCGATTGTTACGGGGGTGTTTCGCATTTATGCGGAATGCCCCCGTTTGTGTATGCCGTCCACCGAGAAATACGACCATTTAGAGCAAAAACCCTTGCAATGCAGAAAATACTTTTGTGTGGTAAAGCGCAATCAGTGTCGAAAGTATTTCCCGAGCGCCTATAATGAATACCGCATGTTACGTGCATAGAAGGAGGAATGGGAGGAAACGTGGCTGAGAACCTAAGCAACCAGTCTGTACCCGAAGCCGCGGCGCGCGTCGCTGCCGTGGTCAACCGCCTCGTTAACCGAATCGGCTCGAATGCCGAGTCCAGGGAGCGTCTCGCCGAAATCGAGATTCCCGAGGAGCTGCGCGACAATCTGGCGTTGTTCCTGCGCCTGGAGCGTCGTGTGCTTAGCGAGTATGATCCTGAGATCGCGGACCTGTTCGACAAGATCCTGTTGGCCGAGATTGTGGCCAATGCCGGCAACCCCGGTACCCGCGCTGCCGACGAGGCCGTCGACGAGCAGGGCGTGCCCACCGCCGACGAGCCCACCGCCGTGGCATTTCGTGAGGTCGTCGATTTGATCGACAGTCTGCCGCTCGATAAGCAGCAGGTCATTGTCCGCGCCTTTACGAGCTTCTTCCATCTGGCAAACCTGTCGGAGGAGAACTACCGTGTGGCGCAGCTGCGCGAGCGCGAGGCCGGTGCGTCGACCGATACCGAGGTCGATCCCGCCAACGAGCTCACCGTCGCCTATCACCAGCTGGTGAATGAGCTGGGCGTCGAGGGCGCCAACGAGCTGCTCGGCAAGCTCGAGTTCCACCCTGTCTTTACCGCACATCCCACCGAGGCCCGTCGTAAGGCCGTCGAGGGCAAGATTCGCCGTATCTCCAACCTGCTGGAGGAGCGTCCGCGTCTGGGCGGCTCCGACCTGGTGGAGAACGAGCGCCATATGCTGCAGGAGATCGACGCCCTGGTGCGTACGAGCCCCATCGCGCTCAAGAAGCCCACGCCGGTCGAGGAAGCCGATACTATCATCGACATCTTCGATAACACGCTGTTCGACGTCATTCCCGTCATCTATCGTCGTTTTGACGACTGGGTGCTGGGCGACAAGGCCGGCACCGTGCCGCCGCTGTGCCCGGCGTTCTTCCATCCCGGCAGCTGGATCGGTTCCGACCGCGACGGTAACCCCAACGTCACCGCCAAGGTGAGCCGTGAGGTCGCCGCCAAGTACTTCACCCACATGGTGCTCAAGCTCGAGGACAAGTGCCGCCGCATCGGCCGCAACCTTACGCTCGAGGCCACCTACAGCAAGCCTTCTGCCGAGCTCATCAACCTGTGGAACCATCAGGTCGAGATGAGCCCTCGGTACACGGCCCGCGCCGAGTTGATCTCCGAGCACGAGCCGCATCGCGCCGTCATGCTCGTCATGGCCGACCGTCTGAACGCCACCGTGCGCCGTATCACCGACACCATGTACCACAGCGCCGATGAGTTCCTGGAGGACCTGCGCGTCGTCCAGCGATCGCTGGCCGCCTGCGGTGCCGTCCGTGCCGCCTACGGTCCGGTCCAGACCATCATCTGGCAGGTCGAGTCCTTCGGCTTCCACATGGTCGAGATGGAGTTCCGTCAGCACTCCGTGGTGCATGCCCGCGCCCTCAAGGATATCCACGAGAACGGTATCCATGGCGACCTGCAGCCCATGACGCGCGAGGTCATCGACACCTTCCGTGCCATCGGCTCCATCCAAAAGCGCTACGGCAAGAAGATGGCGCACCGCTACATCATCTCGTTTACCAAGAGCGCCCAGCATGTGGCCGACGTCTTTGAGCTGGCCCACCTGTCCTTCGCACACGAGGAGGATGTCCCCGAGCTCGACGTGATCCCGCTGTTCGAGCAGCTCGAGGACCTCGAGGGCTGCGTCGACGTGCTCGACCAGATGCTTACGCTGCCCGTGGTGCAGAAGCGCCTTGCCCAGACCAACCGCCGCATGGAGGTCATGCTGGGCTATTCCGACTCCTCCAAGGATGCCGGTCCTACCACGGCCATGCTTGCGCTGCATTCCGCGCAGGAGCGCATCGCCAAGTGGGCAGAGAAGAACGATATCGACCTGGTGCTCATGCACGGTCGCGGCGGTGCCGTGGGCCGTGGCGGCGGCCCGGCCAACAAGGCCGTGCTGGCGCAGCCCAAGGGTTCGGTCAACTGCTTCTTTAAGCTCACCGAGCAGGGCGAGGTCATCTTTGCCCGTTACGGCAACCGCACGCTGGCTCAGCGCCATGTTGAGTCCGTTGCCGCCGCAACGCTTTTGCAGTCGGCCCCGAGTGTCGAGAAGACCAACACCGAGACCACGCAGAAGTTCTGGGATATGGCCGAGAAGCTCAACACCGCAAGCCACGAGCGCTATCTGGACCTGCTGAACACCGAGGACTTTACACCGTGGTTCTCGACCGTGACGCCGCTGACCGAGGTCGGTCTGCTGCCGATCGGCTCGCGTCCCGCCAAGCGCGGCCTGGGCGCCAAGTCGCTCGATGACCTGCGTACCATTCCGTGGATCTTCAGCTGGAGCCAGGCGCGCATTAACCTGGCCGCTTGGTACGGCCTGGGCACCGCCTGCGAGCAGCTTGGCGATCTTGACCAGCTCAAGGCTGCCTACCAGGAGTGGCCGTTCTTCCGCACCTTTATCGACAATATTGAGATGTCGATCGCCAAGACCGATCAGCGTATCGCCAAGATGTATCTGCACCTGGGCGATCGCCAGGATCTGTCCGAGAAGGTCTTTACCGAGATGCAGCTCACGCGTAAGTGGGTCCTTGCCATCGTCGGTGATGAATGGCCGCTGCAGCGCCGCCGCGTGCTCGGTTGCGCCGTCCGCGTACGCAACCCCTACGTCGACGCTCTTTCCATCGCCCAGGTCCGCGCCCTTCGCGAGGTGCGTATGAATCAGGACGAGATGGCCGAGGAGAAGAAGGCCGAGTACATGAGCCTGATTCTTTCGACTGTGACCGGCGTCTCGGCAGGACTGCAGAACACGGGGTAATCGATAGCCCTGTGGCTCTCACCGGGACCCGACGGGTTTCCCTCTGAATGCGTCCTCGCACTTGAAGCCCCCTTATCCTGCTCCTTCGGAGCTGCGGATAAGGGGGCTTCGTGCTGCGGAATGCATTCAGAGGGAAACCCATCGGGCCCCTTCGTCCTCGGTCTTCGGGAATTGGGACTGAAGGGAATAAGGCGCGCTTCGCGCCCAATGTGGGGTGCGGCGAGGGCTTCTTGCGTCCTGCGGAGTGTGCCTAAAAGTAAACCTATGGCGGGCCCTGCGATGTCTGCTCTTCGGCGGATCAGCCGCTGGGTGAGGGTGGTGCTTGGGACGACGTGCAAAAAACGGAGTTTTCAGCAGCCAAAGATTGGTGCATAAGGCTATGGGTGACGTTTGCGGTCTTTGTTGATGCCTTTGCACGACGATTGGGCTTTGGCGATGTTCATATATGGCTGGTTTCTCGCCGCATGCTATCCAGATGGGTCGAGTTATGAGGACTATCTACCTTTTGAAAGACTTTTGGCACCAAAATCTTATCCCGCGATGCTGAATACTCGCAAAAATGCACGCTCCGGAGGGTACTACCTTGTTACGGCTAGAAATCCATGCGTCATTTTATGCAATTAATTAACGCATTTATGCAAAATGGCTTACGTGCGAACGTCTCGGGGTAGATGTTTGCCTCGGCGCTGCGTAAATCATCCTGTCTATAGTGTCTTTGACAGGCGGCCGCGGTTCCCTTTGGGATCGCGGCCGTTTTGTTGTGGGTCAAATATGAACGTTGTGTTAATGAGTCGGTGGACGGTGGTGTTTTTCGGTGAGCTGCGTATCCTTCCAACGGTTTATCTAGTGTGTCAGTTGAAAGGAAGAGGGCGCTCGTCATTGTTTGAATGTGAACTGCCGTTTGATCACAAGACGTTGCATCTGGAGCTCGAGGACAAGAACTTCGCGGGTGTGATGGAGGGTCATCAAAACGAGTTTAAGACCACGAAATCGCAGGAAGAGCTGGTAGAGGAGTCGCTTGCCAACCCTTATGGCTTGCCGTCGCTCGAGGAGCTTTGTGCTGGCAAGAAGGATATTGTCATCATTAGCTCCGATCATACGCGCCCCGTTCCCTCGCGTGTGACGATGCCTATTCTGCTGCATCACATCCATTCCGCTGCGCCCGAGGCTCGTGTGCGTATTTTGGTTGCTACGGGTATGCATCGTCCGTCGACGCACGAGGAGCTCGTCAACAAGTATGGCGAGGAGATCGTTGCTAACGAGGAAATCGTTATGCACGTCGCGACTGACGACAGCATGATGAAAAAGATCGGTACCCTGCCTTCTGGTGGCGAGTGCATCATCAACAAGATTGCTGCCGATTGCGATCTGCTGCTTGCCGAGGGCTTTATTGAGCCGCACTTCTTTGCCGGTTTCTCTGGCAGCCGCAAGTCCGTGCTGCCTGGCATCGCCAGCTACAAGACCATCATGTACAACCACAACGGTCAGTTTGTGAATGATTCCCACTCGCGTGCCGGCAACCTGTGCCACAACCACGTGAGCGAGGACATGTTTGCCGCTGCCGAGATGGCTCACCTTGCCTTTGTGCTTAACGTGGTGCTCAACGGCAAGCACGAGGTCATCGGCTCCTTTGCCGGCGACATTCACAAGGCGCACGAGGCTGGCTGCGAGTTCGTGAAGAGCCTTGCCGGCGTTGAGCCCGTTGAGTGCGAGATTGCCATCACCACCAACGGTGGCTACCCGCTCGACCAGAACATCTACCAGGCCGTGAAGGGCATGTGCTCTGCCGAGGCTACGCTTCCCGAGGGCGGTGTGATCATCGACGTCGCCGGCTGTGCCGACGGTCACGGTGGCGAGGGCTTCTATCACAACATCGCCGACAACGATCCGGCGGAGTTTGAGCGCGCCTGCATCGACCGTCCCAAGGACGAGACCCTGCCCGACCAGTGGACGAGCCAGATCTTTGCCCGCATCCTGGCACATCACCCTGTGATCATGGTCACCGACCTGTGCGATCACCAGATGATCAAGGATATGCACATGACGCCGGTCAACACTCTCGATGAGGCGCTCAAGCTCGCCTTTGAGATGAAGGGTGCCGATGCTAAGGTGGCCGTCATTCCCGATGGCCTGGGCGTTGTTGTCGCTCAGCACTAGTACGCGGCTCAAACGAATCGTTTATAACCGACAAGAAAGATAAGGTTTTATGCTTACCAAACTCCTCTGCGAATTCGGCGCAACGGCCCTCATGATCATCTTTGGCGTGGGCGTGCACTGCGATACCGTGCTCAAGGGCACCAAGTATCAGGGCTCCGGCCACATGTTTGCCATCACCACCTGGTCTTTTGGCATCTCGGTCTGCCTGTTTGTCTTTGGCGGCGCCGTGTGCATGAACCCCGCCATGGTGCTTGCCCAGTGCATCGTAGGCCTGGTGCCGTGGAGTAGCTGCATCCCCTTCATGATTGCCGATATGCTCGGCGGCTTTGTGGGCGCCGTAATCGCTTGGCTTATGTATGCCGATGAGTTCAAGGCTTCTGAGGGCGTCGTCGACCCCATTGCCCAGCGCAACATCTTCTCGACCAACCCCACCACCGAGGGCACGAACTACGCCCGTAACTTCTTCTGCGAGGCTATCTGCACCTTTGTGTTCATCAGCGCCATCCTTGCTGCCGCTAACCGCGCCGGCGAGAACGTTCTGATGCTCGCCATCTGCGTTGGCCTGATCGTTTGGGCCGTTGGCATGGGCATGGGCGGCATTACCGGCTTCGCCATGAACCAGGCTCGTGACCTTGGTCCTCGCATGGCCTATCAGGTGCTGCCGATCAAGAACAAGGCTGACAACAACTGGAAGTACGGCCTGCTCGTTCCTGGCATCGCGCCGTTTGTCGGTGCCATTGTGGCTGCGCTGTTTGTGCATGGTTTCTTGGGCATGTTTTAGTCCAAGGCTACATAGGTTGTCCGCCGTCCGCATGGGGTAACTTCCCAGCGCGTCCTCGGACATGCAAAAAGGCTCGCTGCGCACTTCGTGCGGCGAGCCTTTTTGCGTCCTGCGGAATGCGCTGGGAAGTTACCCCATGCGGACGGCTGCGGGATCTTTGTTGCGTTCGTACAAGCAACCCAACATATATATCTGAATTTGGATGGGAGGGGCTTGTTGCTGTTGGGGGCGTTGGGCTGTTGTCGATACTTTGGGATGGATTGTGCTTTGGGTTGGGGCGGAACTTTGGGATGAGGGGTTTACTTAGTTGAAGAGGGGTTTTATGGCTGATAAGTAGTCTTTGGCTACTTCGGCCTTATCTGCTTGGAAGTTGTGCCAGGCCCACCATTGGACCATTCCTACGAAGCTTGAGACTATGTGGTGTAGTAGGAAGCTTCGGTCCATGGTGGCGGCGGGGCCGTTTGGGTCGGTAGGGACGGTTTCGGCTGCGCGCGACATGATGGTCTTGCGTAAGCAGTCGGCGAAGACGCGTGAGCCGGCGCCGGCTACGAGGGCGCGTACGCCCTGACGGCGCTCCCAGAGGTTGTTGAGGATATGCTCGACCTGAACGAGTGGGTCATCGAGGGGCGTACCGCCATCGTCGAGGGCGTGGGTGCAGATGTCGCTCACGAGCTCGGACAGTAGGTCGTCTTTGCTCTTAAAGAGGCCGTAGAATGTCGCGCGGCCTACGTGAGCGCGCGCGATGATGTCGCCGACGGTAATCTTGCCGTAGTCCTCTTCGCGTAGCAGCTCGGAGAACGCCGCAACGATAGCAGCGCGGCTTTTTTCTTTGCGGGCATCCATGGCTATGCATCCACGCGAACGAGCAGACAACGGAGCGTGCCGGAGCAACCCTCGTAGGGGCGCTTGCCAGCGCCGTAGCCGACGGCTTCGATGTGGTAGCGGGCCGGCAGGTGCTCGGACGTGCGTAGCGCGG
>CABUUB010000072.1 GCA_902494625.1 uncultured Collinsella sp. | reverse complement strand
CCCCGCCCCACCATTCCACCCCCAATATGTTGTAAAACACCCCCGAGCATATGTTCGAAAACACAATATGTTGTGTTTACAGCAAAGGCGGGATGCCACCTGTGGCACCCCGCCTTTCAACCTCAACCTTCAAGTTGACCTTGAGGCGATTTTTGCGTCCTTTTACATGGCGT
Source organism: uncultured Collinsella sp. (assembly GCA_902494625.1). Taxonomy (GTDB): domain Bacteria; phylum Actinomycetota; class Coriobacteriia; order Coriobacteriales; family Coriobacteriaceae; genus Collinsella. Next base: position 8,355 of record CABUUB010000072.1, on the reverse strand, counting down.
TCACATCGCCCCCAAACTCCCCCACCCAAGGCACGTGCGGCCCACCACCGCGACGACAAGTGGCGAAAAATGGGACGGGCCCCGGATTGCCCATGCGCGCGCAAAAGCACGCCGCAGCAATCTGCGGCCCGTCCCCAAATACCTATAAATATGCAGGCCAGCGATGTGTTAACGATGCGCCAGCGGATGCGCCGCCAGATAGACCTCGGTCAGTTGCGTGCGGTCGACATGCGTGTAGACCTGCGTGGTCGAAATATCGGCATGGCCCAAAATCTCCTGCAGCACACGCAGGTCGGCACCGCCCGCGAGCATGTGGGTGGCAAAGGAGTGGCGCAAGGTATGGGGATGGAGCCCCACCAGCCCCACCTGACGCCCATACCGCTCGCATATCGCATGCACGGCCTGGCGCGACAGGCGACGTCCGTTCTTATTTAAAAAGACCGCCGAGGTCTCGGTTCCGCGGGCATGGGCCGCCAAGCGAGAACGCCCCTCAGTTACATAGAGCATCAGAGCTCGCGCCGCGCTTCCCACCAGCGGGGACAGGCGTTCCTTTGAGCCCTTACCGCGAACGAGTACAAAGCCATCGTCAATATGGATATCGCCCACATCGAGCCCCACCAACTCGCTCACACGCAAACCGCATCCGTAGAGCACTTCCAAGATGGCATGGTCGCGCAAGCCCATCTCGCCCTCGGGGAAGTCTTGATCGAGCAGAGCCGAGACATCCTCCACCGATAGATACTCCGGCAAACGCTCAGCCTTTTTAGGCAGGCGCAACGCCGCCGTTGGATTTTGGGCTACAGCCCCATCGCGCACCAAAAAGGCATGCAGGCCCTTCACGGCTGCAAGCGCACGCTCCACCGAGGCATCGGAATAGCCCCCATCGCGACGGTCGGCGACAAAGCCCTCCACGACCTGACGAGTCACCTCTTCAAAAGACACAATACCCGCCCGCTCCAGATAGGCGCAGTACGTCGTCAGGTCACGACGATAGGCCGCAATCGTGTTGCGCGCCAAACCCCGCTCGACCGCGAGGTAATCGAGATACTCCCCCGCCGCCACGGCGAGCGACGAGGGAGTAGCTTCGGTATGTTCCTTATTCGCCGGCACCCTTAGTCCGTAGCGAGGTTCATGGGCGTCACCTGCAGACGGTCGACACCCTCGTGCTGGCCGATCGAAGCGCGTACGAACTCGCGGAACAGCGGCTGCGGGTTGGTCGGGCGGCTCTTGAACTCGGGATGAGCCTGGGTTGCCACATACCACGGATGCACGTCGCGCGGCAGCTCGACCATCTCGACCAGGCGCTCGTCGGGCGACAGGCCCGAGATAACCAAACCGGCGTCCTCGAGCTGGTCGCGGAAGGCGTTGTTGAACTCAAAGCGATGACGGTGACGCTCGTAGACGAGTTCCTCGCCATATGCCTCGCGAGCGAGGGTATCGGCGGCGAGCTTGCACGGATAGGCGCCCAGGCGCATGGTGCCGCCCTTCTCGGTCACGTCCTCCTGCGAGCTCATCAGATCGATGACGCTATACGGGCCATCCGGATCGAACTCGGAGGAGCTGGCGCCGGCAAGGCCGACGACGTTGCGCGCAAATTCGCACACGGCCACCTGCATACCCAGGCAAATGCCCAGATACGGAATCTTGTGCTCACGGGCAAACTCGGCCGCGAGGATCTTGCCCTCCAGGGCGCGCTTGCCAAAGCCGCCGGGGACCAGGATGCCCGAGGCGTCGCCCAGAACCTCGGAGACATTCTGCTCGTCGAGGCTCTCGCCGTCGACCAGCTGGACGTCCACATGGCGATCGTAGAAGACGCCCGCATGGTGCAGGGCCTCGATAACCGACAGGTACGCATCGGGCAGCTGCGTGTACTTGCCCACGACGGCGATCTTCACCTTGTCGGCGTGATGGTTGGCGTGGTTCTGTTTGCGCAGGAACTCGTTCCACTCGCTCATGTCGCGCTCACGCGGGTCCAGACCCAGGCGCTCGCAAATGCGCAGGTCAAAATCCTGCTCGGCAAGCAGCTGCGGAACATCGTAAATGCTCGCGCAGTCCTCGTTGGTAAAGACACAATCGGTGTCGACGTCGCAGAAGCTTGCGATCTTTCCGCGGATAGCGTCATCGATATGGTGGTCGGAGCGCAGCACGATGATATCGGGCTGGATGCCAAAGCTGCGGAGCTCCTTGACGGAATGCTGCGTGGGCTTGGTCTTAACCTCGTGGGCGGCGGCGATATAGGGAACGAGCGACACGTGGATGTAGCAGACGTTCTCGGGGCCGGCCTCCTTGCGGTACTGGCGGATGGCCTCGACAAACGGCTGCGACTCGATGTCGCCGATCGTGCCGCCCAGCTCGGTGATGACTACATCGGAGCCGGTCTGCTCCTCGATGCGGCGGAACTTGTCCTTAATGGCATTGGTGACGTGAGGAATCACCTGCACGGTACCGCCCAAAAAGTCGCCGCGACGCTCGCGGGCGATTAGGCTTTTGTAGATGGCACCGGTCGTAAAGTTGGAATCGCGGGTCAGGTTCTCATCAATAAAGCGCTCGTAATGACCCAGGTCCAGGTCGGACTCGTAACCATCCTCGGTAACGAAGACCTCGCCATGCTGGAACGGGCTCATGGTACCGGGGTCGACATTCAGATACGGATCGGCCTTCTGCATCGTTACTTTGTAGCCACGCGACTTGAGCAGACGGCCCAGCGAGGCCGCGGTGATACCCTTGCCCAGGGACGAAACCACGCCACCGGTTACGAACACATGCTTGGTCATATTGAGTTACCTGCGCTTCCCGTAGAAGTTGTCCATACACATCTTACGGGTCTTCATTGTAATACTCGCGCCGCGGACCGTTCGCAATTTTTCTCGCGTGCGATTGCATTTCTCAATCTTGAAACAAAACGCCGCCCGCTTTCCCAGGCGGCGTCGCTATGGCAAGGGTTACATGCTGCTATCGATCAGCAACCTCGTCCTCGAACATTTCTTGAACGAGCATGCCGGTACGGACGCCCTCAAGATACCACTTGCCATGTTCGGTCAGGCAAATACCATTTGCAAGCTGACCGCCGTCGTCGCTATAACGCGAGACGACATCGATCATGCCTTCGGAATCCAAGCGATCGATTGCGGCGCGGGCACGATACGGCGAAACCCCCACGCGCTCGGCAAGCGTTTTGCGCGAGAAACCATACGGCCCGCCATTGTCTTCGGTTTGCTGGTCGATCTCCATCAACACCAGAACCTCGACACGCTTCATATCGTTGACACTCGCACGACCCTTGCCCGCCATAGCAGCCTCCTCAAACCGAGCACGAGCATCTAACGCGCCGTGCGCGACCGACACACCTCACGATGGCAGGTAATATCCATCATGCGGCATCCCGCTAAGGATGAAACAGTTACGGTTATTGTATACCGCTCAAATTGTTTCTAGGCAGGTAAACAGCTATTTTTCGCCGAAATAGGCGCTTTATTGATCAAAAAGCCGTACCGGGCGCTAACCCGATACGGCCAAAATGCAATGCAATTACCGCGGTGCTTCAAACTTAGCGATGGAAGAAACCGCGGCGCTCAAACTTGGGCTCGCAGCACACGTTGATACCCAGTTTGCGCAGTACCGTCTCGTCCGTCGGCGAGATAATCACGCTAAAGAAGGCATCGCAACCGCGCAGCTGCTCCAGGCCCGAAAGGACGCGAGCGGCCGTCTCACTCGTGGCCGAGGTGATCGACAGCGCCATAAGCGTCTCGTCGGTGTGGAGGCGCGGGTTTTTGCTGCCCAGGAAATGCGTCTTGAGCTTGCTGATGGGCTCGATCGCTTCATCGCTAATGACCTCGAGCTCAAGGTCGACGCCCGAGACATGCTTAAGTGCATTCATGATGAGCGAGCTCGCGGCGCCCAGGCGCGTGGAAGTCTTGCCGGTCACCACGGAGCCATCGGGCATGACCATGGCACCCACGGGACCACCCGTCAGCTGCTCCCTGGTGAGGGCCGCCGAGCGCGCCGGTGAGTAGTTCTTATCGATGCCGGCTTTCTTCATAATAATCTTGAGACGGTCGACTTGCTCATCGCCCACGCCGGTACGGCGCACATTTTCGACCGCGGTAAAGTAGCGGCGGACGATCTCCATCTTGGAAGCGTCGCGGCAGGCATCGTCATCGGTGATGGCAAAGCCGACCATATTGACGCCCATGTCCGTAGGGCTCTGGTAGGGGCTCTTGCCCAGGATCTTTTCCATCAGGGCACGGACTACCGGGAAGGCCTCGACGTCGCGGTTGTAGTTGACCGTGGTCTTGTTGTAGGCCTCAAGGTGGAACGAATCGATGATATTGGCGTCGTCGAGGTCAGCCGTGGCGGCCTCGTAGGCAATATTGACCGGATGCGTGAGGGGAAGGTTCCAGACCGGGAAGGTCTCGAACTTGGCATAGCCGGCGGCCGTGCCATGCTTGTGCTCGTGATAGAGCTGAGACAGGCAGGTGGCAAGCTTGCCCGAGCCCGGACCGGGGGCAGTGACCACGACGAGCGGTCGGGTGGTCTCGACAAACTCGTTCTTGCCGTAGCCATCGTCGGACACGATCAGATCGACATCGTGCGGATACCCCTCGATGGGATAGTGCAGCTTGGCGGGAATACCGAGCGCGTTCAGGCGGTTGCGGAACACATCGGCAGCGGGCTGGCCGGCATACTGGGTGATGACCACAGCCGCGACGGCAAAGCCGTTGCCGCGGAACAGGTCGACCAGGCGCAGCACATCCTCGTCATAGGTAATACCGAGGTCACCACGAGCCTTGTTTTTCTCGATGTGGTTCGCGTTGATCGCGATGATAACCTCGACATCGTCGGCGATGCTCTTGAGCATGCGGAACTTGCTGTCCGGTTCAAAACCCGGCAGCACTCGGCTCGCATGATAGTCATCGAACAGCTTACCGCCAAACTCCAAATAGAGCTTGCCACCAAACTGCGAGATGCGCTCCTTAATGTGAGCAGCCTGCAGCTCGATATACTTCGCGTTGTCGAAACCCTGGCGCATATATGGCTCCCGTCCCGTTTCCATTTAATGTTCTAGGCGATTATAACGGAGCAGACCCTCCCCGATACCCAGACCATCAACAGGCACCAACCAAACACGCCCACCGCAACCACCGGGGACCCGGGGTAGATCATTTGGGACGGGAAACAAGGCACTCAGCACCAACAATGGCAGCGCCGCAGGTGGAGCAAAAGTCAGCGAAAGCCCGCCAGAGCGAGCAAGGTGACGTGAAAGAGGAGGGCATAGGCCTTTTGGCCATGCCCGACGATTGAACGTCAGATTGCCGCTCTGGCGGGCTTGCAGCGTCGAGTGGTTCCGGCGTTTGGTAAAACGCCGGAACACAAGAGCGCCCCCTCCCGCGCACGGAACGGAAGGGGGCTAAAGGTAGGAGTCTACCGGTGGGTTGACCCCACCGGACAGACGATGACCAGGTGATCCTTTACAGGATCGTCAAGGTTTCCGTGGGGTACCCGTTGGGTACTTAGAGCAACACGCAGGCGACGGTCAGGATGATGGCGCAGACGACGGAGAGCGCGACGATGAGCTTAAGGGCAAACTTGAGCCAGGTCGTCCACTCGATCTTGGCCAGGGCGAGACCGCCCATGATGGCGCCGGAGGTCGGGGTGAACAGGTTCACGACACCGATGGCGGCGGAGAAGATCATGACCATGACCTCGGGCGAGAAGCCGAGCTTAACAGCCAGCGGTCCCATGATGGGCATGGAGACGGTGGCCATACCGGAGGTCGAGGGGATCAGGAAGGACAGGCCGAAGTAGACCAGGAAGCTCATGGGAGCGAAGATCACACCGGACAGGCCAGCCAGGGCATTGGCGGCAGCGTCGAGGACGTAGACGTCGAGGCCGGTGTTAGCCATGAGGACGGAGATACCACGAGCGAGGGCGATGACGAGAACAACGGACATCATGTCGGCAGCGCCGGTGATAAAGGTGTTAACGATCTGCTTCTCGGACAGGCCACCGATGATACCGATCAGGACAGCCATGAGGAAGAACCAGGTGGAAGCCTCGTCGAAGTACCACTGGCCAATGGGCAGGCCGGTGATCAGGGCAGACCAGCCCTGGACGACGGCGTTACCGTCGGCATCGTAGACAGCGCCAGCGTCAAAGAAGTTGGCGACGCCCTCGTTGAGGTCGGCCAGCGGGATGAAGCCGACGATCATGACGACGAAGGTGAAGGCAAAGGCGATCAGAACACCCTTCTGACGACCGGTGAGCTTGACCTCATTGTGAACCTCGGAAGCAGCCTTGCCGTGAGCCTCTTCGGCGTCCTTGAGCTCCTGCATCGACAGGATGGTGGAACCCTTGTCAGCCTTGACCTTCTTGGCATAGCTCATGACGAAGAAGATGGACATAGCAGTGGTAACAATCCACAGGACGGCACCGAGGCCGATGATGATGGACTGGTTGACCTCAATGCCAACGCCGGTCAGAGCGTCGACGGCAGCGCCGACGGCGAACGGGTTAACCGTGGAGCCCAGGCAGCCGCAGCCAGCGCCGAGCAGGACGGTGGCGGCACCGACCATCGGGTCGAAGCCAGCGGCCATCATGGTAGCGGCAAGCAAGGCGTAGAAGGGAACGGTCTCCTCGCACATACCATAGGTGGTACCACCGAGGGAGAAGATGAGCATCAGCACGGGAATGAGCATGATCTCATTACCCTTAAGCTTCTGCACCAGGACGGCGATGCCGTTGTCCAGGGCGCCGGTCTCGGTCATCATGCCGAGGAAGCCGCCCAGGATCATAACGAAGAGGCAGACGGGCAGAGCGTCAGCGAAGCCCTTAATCGGGGCGGTGCAGAAATCGCTCAGACGGGCGGCAGTAACCGCGCCACCGGACGTGCCGGAGACGATAACGGTAATCACTGCGACAATTGCCAGCAGAGCAAGAAGAATGGTGAACGATGAAGGCATACCGCGCTTTTTCTTAGCGGTCTCAGTCATAGTTCTCATCCCCCCTTCATAAATCATTTACTGATCTCGCCCGAAGCGGCTCTTCCGTGCCGTGCCTGCCGCCTGGTGCGAGATATTTACCAGACAAAGCCGCTCGGGGTGTGCAGCAAGACACCCCGAGCGAGATGCTAGATGCTCTTACTTGAGCGTGGCGTACATGACAGCCTTGATGGTGTGCATGCGGTTCTCGGCCTCGTCGAAGACCTTGGAAGCGGGGCTCTCGAAGACCTCGTCGGTGACCTCCTGCTCGGTGATGCCGAACTGCTCGCACTTCTCGGCGCCAATGGTGGTGTTGGTGTCGTGGAAGCTGGGCAGGCAGTGCAGGAAGATGGCGCCCGGGTTGGCCATAGCCATGACCTCGGAGGTAACACGATACGGGGTGAGCTGAGCGATACGCTCGGCCCAGACCTCGTCGGGCTCGCCCATGGAGACCCACACGTCGGTGTAGATAACGTCGGCACCGGTGACGCCGTCCTTGACGTCGGTGGTCAGCTTGATGGTGCAACCGTTGGCCTCGGCGATGGGCTTACAGGCCTCGATGACGTCGTCGGCGGGCATGCACTCCTCGGGGCCGCAGGCCACGAAGTTCATGCCGAGCTTGGAGCAGACGACCATGAGGGAGCGAGCGACGTTGTTCTTGCAGTCGCCCATGAAGACGAGGGTCTTGCCCTTGATGTCGTAGTTGAAGTTCTCCTGGACGGTCAGGATATCGGCGAGCATCTGGGTGGGATGCCACTCAGTGGTCAGGCCGTTCCACACGGGCACGCCGGACTTAGCAGCAAGCTCCTCGACGTCGTCCTGGGCAAAGCCACGGAACTCGATGCCGTCATACATGCGGCCGAGAACGCGGGCGGTGTCCTCGATGGACTCCTTCTTGCCCATCTGCGACGAACCCGGATCGAGGTAGGTGACGCCCATGCCCAGATCCATGCCGCCGACCTCGAAGGCGCAGCGGGTACGAGTGGAGGTCTTCTGGAAGAGCAGAACGATATTCTTGCCCTCGAGATAGCGGTGCGGAACGCCAGCGCGCTTCATATCCTTGAAGTTCTTGGAGAGCTTGAGCAGGTACTCGATCTCCTCGGTGGTGAGGTCGAGAAGCTTGAGGAAGCTACGGCCGGAGAGGTTAACACCCATGGTTCGATTCCTTTCGAAGAAATGAATTACGTAAGTATTAGTGTTGCCCGTTTAACGGGCGAAGCCGGTGCGGTTGTAGGGGGACCGCACCGGAAACGGAAAGACTTAGAGGTCCTCGCGCCAGAAGGGCATGCTCATGCAGCGCGGGCCGCCGCGGCCGCGGGAGAGCTCGGCGGAGGGCACGACGAGAAGGTCCAGGCCCTCCTTGTACAGCACGTCGTTG
>CABUUB010000071.1 GCA_902494625.1 uncultured Collinsella sp. | reverse complement strand
TGCGGCGTGGCCGCCACGGTTGGATTAGACACTCACCATTGTCGGCCTAATCCGCGGTCTTTCATGCAGCAGGGGCTCTCAATGTTTTTATGTCCTGCTCATATCGTCTGTGCCGGCAGTGGGGGACAGTCCTTGCAGCTTTTTCGCGAAGAGTGTCCCCAACGACTAGTCATTCAAGAACGTCCCCAGTGACTGGCCAATGACTAGGCGAGGGCGGCCATGATGGTGCGGGCGACGCCGTCGTGGTCGTTGTCGTATTCGGTGATAGCGTCGGCGGCCTCGCGATCCTCGGGCTCGGCGTTGATCATGGCCATGCCATGGCCCGCTGCCTGCAGCATGGGGATGTCGTTGATGTTGTCGCCGAACGCCCAGGCGTCGGCGAGACGCTCGCCTAGGTGCTCGCATAGCCACGTGAGGGCCGTTCCCTTGGTGGCGCCCTCGCCCATGACCTCGATATTCATGGCGTACGAACGCGTGACCTCAATGCCTCCGAGCGTGTCGAGCTCCGCCGCGATGGCGTCGCGATCAGCCGGGTTGTGCCAGTACATGGCGATGCGCTCGAGCGTCTCGACCTCGTCGATCTTGCTGTCGATATCCATGTCGATCGGTGTTCGTGTGCGCTTGAGCGAAGCCGCGATGTGGGGGTCGCCGCCGCAGAATTCGTCCAGGCGCGTGTAGAGCGAGCGGGGGAGGAAGCACTGCCCATCCGCGAAGATATCGAAGGTCACATCGTGGCCGGCGGCGATGCGATGGATGCGATGGGCAATGCCGCAATCGAGCGGACGGCTCAAGATGCACGTGGCGCGCGAGGCGTCGGTGGGCACATCGTCGTCGAGCTGCCAGACGCTGGCGCCATTGGCGCAGACGGCATAGTGCACGGCGGGATGGGCGAGGATGGGCTCAAAGATGCCCGACAGCGGACGTCCCGTGCAGGGCACAAATTCAATCCCGCGTCGAGCGAGCTCGTCGAGCATCGCCCAGGTGGCATCGCTCATCTGCTTATCGCTCGTCAACAGCGTTCCATCCATATCGGAAAACACAATCATTTGATGCAGCCCTTTCTGCTGGCATAAAAAGCGTGGCCGAGGGCGGTGATTCCCTGGCCACGCTCGAGTTCTATAACGGTCCGCGTCCTAGCGGTCGGCGAGCGGCTTGTACTCCAGCGGCTCGATAACCGGGCGATAAGCCGGGCGAATAATGCGGTGCGCGCAGAAGAGCTCTTCCATGCGGTGTGCCGACCAGCCGGCCATGCGGGCGACGGCGAATAGCGGCGTAAAAAGCGTCTCGGGTACGCCGAGCATCTTGTAGATAAAGCCTGTGTACAGGTCGATGTTGGCGCAGATGGGCTTGGTCATGCCGTGGTCGCGCATCACCTGCGGTGCCAGGCGCTCAATGCGCTCGATGAGCGCGAACTCATCGCCCAAGTCCTTCTTGGCGGCAAGGGTGCGCGCGTAACGGCGGCACACCTCGGCGCGCGGGTCGCTCAGTGTGTAGACGGCGTGGCCCATACCGTAGATGAGGCCCGTGCCGTCGAAGGCCTGCTTGTCGAGAATCTTGCCCAGGTAGGCTGCGACCTCGTCCTCGTCCTCCCAATTGGAGACATGCGCACGGATGTCCTCGTGCATGGACACGACCTTGGCGTTGGCGCCGCCGTGGCGCGGGCCCTTGAGCGAGCCGATGGCCGCGGCGTAGGCGGAATACGGATCGGTGGCCGAGGAGGACAGCACGCGGCAGGCGAACGTGGAGTTGTTGCCGCCGCCGTGCTCGGCATGCAGCATGAGCATCACGTCGAGCAGCATGGCTTCGTCGCGGGTGAATGCCATGCCGCCGCGCAGCACCTGCAGAATGGTCTCGGCGGTGGAGAGGCCGGGTGTGGGGTGCGGTACATGAACCTCGGAGCCGCGGCGCTTGGCGACCGAGGCCATATGCGCGAAGGCGGCGATGCGGGGGAGACGGGCGAGCATGGAGATGGCGACGTCGATTTCGTGCTCGGGTGTAATGGCGTCGGGCTCGGCGTCGAAGGCGTAGAGCAGCAGCACGGCGCGCTGAAGCACATTCATGATGCTCGACGACACCGTGGTCATGGGGAACTCGCGGACGTATTCGTCGCTCAGATGCCTAAAAGCACCCAGGCGTTCGCAAAACCCGTCAAGCTCTTCCTTGGTGGGCAGAGAGCCCGTAATGAGTAGATAGGCGACCTCTTCGTAGCCGTAGCGATTCTCGGCCTGGGCGTTGTTGACCAGATCCTCGATGCTGTAGCCACGAAGCGTGAGTTTGCCCTGATCGGGCACGACCTTACCGTCGACCTTGTTGTAGCCATGTACGTCCGAGATGCGAGTGAGGCCCGCGACCACGCCCGAGCCGTCTGCATTGCGCAGGCCGCGTTTGACATTGTGCTCGACAAACAGGTCCTCGTCGTACGGGGCGGTCGGCAGACCGTGGTAGAGGTTTTCGCTTTCGGGCGAAATCTGACGGCTCGCCTCGTAATCCAGAACCAGGCGGCTCAGGTGATCGTCGAAGCGGTAGTAGATTTTCTTGGCGTCGTAGGCCATGCGCGCTCCTCTCCGGTCCGCTTTGGGGCGGCGCGCTTGGACGATATGACGTCAAGCTGCCCCGAGCGGCTTGTTTGCTACAGGCGGTACATAAAGTTAAAGACGTCCTCGCGCTGAATGGACACGTTGACGCCCGAAAGCTCGCCTGCCTCGGCCAGGGCCTTCTGCAGCTCGGCGAAGTCGAGCTTGGACTCGGCGGTGTCGGCCAGCATGGTCATGGTGAAGATGTCCTCGATAATGGACTGCGTGATGTCGCGGATGTCGACGTTGGCCTCGCCTAGGACACGGGTGACGCCGGCGACGATGCCGGGGCGGTTCTTGCCAAGGACGGTGATGACGATACGGGAGGACGAGATCTCGGCCATGGGAAACCCTTTCGCGTGATTGCGGCGCGCGCGGGGCGCTCCGCTACGGTACAGTGTTCATCATTGTACCTGTCTGGCGCAAAAAAGGCGCGCTCGCTGCGGCGTTACATGCCTGCAACATGAGCGTAAGGGGGAAGGCCGTACGGGGAAGAGCCGTCTGGCGCGTGTCCGGCTCGTGTTGGGTTGATTTCCGATCTCAGCCGAACACATTGAGCGGACAGGCCGTTCCCGCAGTCAGCCGAACGCCTCCGACGGCTGATTCCGAACTGGAAGCGGAGGGCATCCCCGCCCTTCGGTAGGGGATACCGCTCCGCGGCGCATGCCGCGGGCGGCGCCCCTATCGGACCACCGTGACCTCAGTTGGGATGGGCCCAGCACTGCCGCGTACTCGGTGAGCTAGAGCCAACTGTTCGTCTTCACGTCGCGTATGGCGATATTTCGGTCGTCCGGCTCGGTGATGCCGTAGCCGAACGCCTGGAGCGTCTCGATGGACTCCTGGATCCTCTGTTGGAACATGGGACCCGGATCGACCCTCGGCCCGAGGTGCTCGCGCCAAAGGCACGGCGTGGCGCGCAGCATGTTATGGATTTTGGAGATGGGCTCGATGTCGGCGTAGACGTTGAGCGTCGCCATGGCGTCCTTGTGGCCGAGGATCGATTGGAGCGCCTTGATATCGCCGCCTTGGCGGATCCACTGCGTTGCGAACGTGTGGCGAAGGCCGTGGAACGTGATCAGCTCGTCGTTGGTGCCCATGAGGCCGTTGGTCTCGGAGAACGTCTTGAACGCCCTGCGGATATAGCTTGTCGTCGCGAAGGTCGCGCCCGGCTCCGACAGGATGTAGCAGTCCCCGATCTCGACCGCCCCGGTAAGGCCGCGCAAGCGCAGCTTTCCGCAGTCGATCTCGTGGGTCTCCTTCAGGAAGGGGAGTAGGCCGACCGGGTCGATGGGGATACCCCTGGCGTCATGGGTCTTGGTGTCCTTGATGAACGAACCCATTCCCTTCGCGTACGCCACCGAGTGTCTGATCGAGATCAGGCCCGTCTCGAAATCCACATCGCACCACCGAAGGCCGCAGACCTCGCCGATTCGCATCCCCGTGTGCAGGGCGAGTACGACCGCCCTCTAATCCTCGGCGGACCAATCGAGTCCGAACTCCTTTCGGGCATCCTCTTCGCTCATGACTTCGAGAAGGTCTCCGGGTTGGCAACGAAGGGCGAGGCATAGCTGCTCGAGTGTGTTGAAGCGAATGCCGCGAATATGCCCTTTTTTAATACGGGACAGGTTCACGGGCGTGGTTCCAATCCTTTCGGCAAGTTCGTTCGAGGAAATCTTTCGCTCGGCCATGATCTTGTCGAGGCGAACAATTACGGGCATGGCGTTTCCTTACGCAATCTCGTCGGAGTCGAGGTACAGCTCTCGGGCGTACAAGAAGAGCTGGGAAAGCATGAACAGGACGATGCCGAGAACCAGAGAGGTCCAATCGAATGATGAAGCGATCTCTTGGGCGCCGACGGCCCCCTCGCCGCCAAACATCGAAACGGAGGTTTTGAGTGAGCCGGCGTAGAGGCTGGTGGCAGCTTGAACAACGAAGAGAATGCCGAGCACCTTCAAGCATGTCGCAGACCCTTTCTTGAAGGGGTCTCCGCTCTTGATCGTCCACACGAGAACGGCGCTGAGGATGGTCGTAGCGATACCGATGACGGCAGGGACCAATGTCGAGATCGCAAGGGCTGGATACGCGGGGGAGTCTGCAATTACAGGGTTGTCGAGCACTTCGATTGCTGGCTTTAAGGAGAACGCCACTTGTGCGATGGCGGTGGCGCAAAGGGTCGCAGAGGCTATCGCACATGCGATGCGGAAGGAATGAAGCCGGGGAGTGCGATTGTCGGAACTCATAATAACCTCCGAAGAATTTAAAAAACTCAGGTTACTTTTTAACAGTTTATGTTAAATTGACTTTGCCGGCAAGTAATCACAGCATGCTGCAACCGAAACCCCTCTAAATTGGAGAGGATTATGTTCAGTACTGTTAAGTCGTGTAAGCTCTTGGTTTTCCTCGGCCTCGCTCTTTGTCTGTTGCTGCCGGGAGCCCCCGCTTTTGCGGATACCCCGATGCCTCCTTCCCAGGAGAGCAGCCAGTGTGCCCTCGTTGAGCCCCTCGGGTATACGGACGACGTCGTCGATACCTACTGGAGCTACAGCTGTCCTCGCGGCGTAAGCGGGCACAGCATCTCGATGTTCAACATCTCTTACAAGACGATCTCCTACCGAAATGGCTATCGCCGATCCGCGCATCATAGGGAATCCCGCCTCGCTGCAATGTGCTCCTGTGGTGTTCTTGGCACAACTGATAAATGGCAATTTGTCTATAGCACCTACTAGATGCGAGGAAGGGCCGAGCATTTTGTTCGGCCCCTCTGTTCCGACTGGATGAGGTTAAGGTTGGCGATGAATATGCTCAAAATCTCGAAGGCGATCTTTAGGTCGCTTCTCTCCTCCAGGTCGCTCTGTGTTGTCGTTGTTGCGTTGATGGTTCTTTGTGCTCTGCCCGTCTTCAGGAGCGCGGCTGGCATCGACGGACGGGTCGAATACCTCGAGTCGGGAATAACCCGTGTTGAGCAGGAATTGTCAGCATCCTATGCGGATGCGCTTGTGAATGCGGGGGAGGACGGTGTCTATACCTCTTCATCAAGCATGCCCGCGCTTCTGTACCCTCTTGCCGCGGGACGTCTTATCTTGGCACCGCTCTCTCCCCTACTTCCGTTTCTGCAGATATCGGATGGAGAGTACACCTATTATGACGGATCGAAGGAGTACTTGCTATGGGTCGCAACGGCCGTTGCCGTCTCGTTCCTTGCCGCGCGTCTTAACAAACGTGAAAAGCTCATCATCCAGGCACCGATGGGCGAGCTGGGTAGACTTGTTGCATCGAGCGTATGGGCGAGTGTTTTTGCAATGCTTGCCGTCCTCGCCATCAATCTTCCAGGGATAATCGCCGCGCTTGTGAAGAATGGCCCGGGCTCGCCGTTCTATCCGATAGGCTACATTCAATATGCGACTCCGGTTATCAAACCGGCTTGGCTGGTGTTCGCGCAGACGGCCATCTTGCAATTCTTGGTGGCAGCGTTCATCTCGCTTGTCGTTCACCTTGCCGTGAAGATTGCCAATAACCCTACGCTTGGAATCGTGTTCGTATGTGCCCTGATGGGGGTGACGATGGTTCCCGGGTATTACGGAAGATCCATCGCTTTACGTGAGTTCGCCCTGTTGAATCCCCTTACGTATGCGAACACTGAGTTGACCGTCGGCGCCTATAGCCCGTACCCGACAACGCAGATAGTGAATCTGCCTGGACTTTGCTTCGAGCGTGGCGCGATTGCCCTCGTATGCGCAATCGGGATCGAGGTGCTGGCAATTAGCCTGCTTTGCGTTGCTGGAAAGAGCGGCTGCGCGTGCCCGATATCCCCGATTTGTCTTGAGAGAGGTTCCTTCACTGCATCGAGAACGGCAACTCGTTCGAGCGCTTGTGCCTCCGCCGTTGCATACGTAAGAACGATGGGGAAACTGCTCCTGCGTTCTCCTACCCTCGCCGTATGCGCGATTGCAATGTCGACGACGATGCTGGCCCCGGCTCTGGTCGAGATGTTTCCTGACGCTGATAACGTTTCCGCTGTTCGGTATAGGGATGGGGAGCTCCGTTCAATAGATCGGTATCTAGAGTAGAACGCTGCGAATATGGACGTCGAGGGCAAAGCGGCCCTGGAAGACATGCGGGATGCTCTTTCGGGTTTCGTGTACGCGCCTATGCCTGCGGAGGGGTTTCGAAGCCTTGCGACGTACGAGCGCGCTCGAGGTGAGCTGGGCGCGGCAGATGCGACTCTCCTGCAATCGATCGGAATCGAGCCGGAGACTCCTTCTCGTGCGGAGGCGCGCGCCCTTCTGCTTGAGTCGATCGCGAGCTTGCCGGACCCCAAGGTTTACGAGTTAAGTACGAAGATGCCCCCATTAATCCTCCTTTCGTATCTCCAGGCAGCGCTTCCCTCCTTATTTTTGCTGTTGCCCGTGGTTGTCACATCGCTCGCGTGTACCCACCTGCAGTGTCGTTCCCTTCTGGTTCTCCAGATCCCCGCAACAGCGCATGTGCGTTTTCTGACGGCTGTTGCGCTGGCTCTCCTGCTTGGCTTGGTGCTGCTTTTGGTGTCGATGGTTCCCGCTGTCGTTGTGTCCGTGATTAAGAACGGTGCGGGTGGATCGGAGTATCCCGTCGCTCTCATTCGGGCGGGAGCTTCGACAACGTCCATGGTGGGGGAGGCGGTGTTGTGCAGTATTCCGTTGCTGGTCATGGCATACGGCGTGATTTCCGTCGTTGCTGCGTTGACAGCAGCGATTAGCCGCAACCCCGTTGTCACCGGAATGGTTTGCGCGGTTCTCTTGGTGTTGGGTTCGTTGAGCGCTCATGTTGAAAGCGTGGGCATGGGCGTCGCGCTGCTGGCTCCATTCGCCTCGTTTGATCCCGCTTCCCAGGTGGGGACGATTGGGTTCCTTGGGCGAGGGACGAACGCGATGCCTTTTGGAGAGGTCGTCGGCGCATCGGGCGCTCTGCTGGTGGTCTTGAGCGCCGTATCTCCGTTGATGGTGCGCCTGAGTGTTCCAAAGATCGAAAGGGGATGATCTCGATGATTGACCTTCAAACGCTGACGATCTCTTATGGAAAGAAGGTGCTCGTAGATTCGGTGAACGCTGAGTTTGCCCCGGGTACGGTCTACGGTCTCGTCGCTCCGAACGGGCATGGAAAGACGACGTTGCTGCGTGCGATGGCAGGTTTGCCGGGTCCTCGCGTGGACGGGAGCATCGTTCTGGATGAGGTGCAGGGTACGGGTGCGAGAGAGGTCCGTTCTATGATCTTCTATGCACCTGGTGAGGGGACGCTGCTGTATCCCGGATTGCGTGCGGAAGATCACCTCAAGATGGTTTGCGATATGTGGCCGCATGCTCGCGATATCGAAGAGATAGTGGAACAAACGCAGATAGGCGAGTTCGCGAAGATGAGGATCCGCACTCTGAGCCAGGGCATGAAGCAGCAGCTTACCCTGGCGATTGCGTATGCGACGGGCGCGCGGTACCTTCTATTAGATGAGCCCATGAACGCGCTCGACCCCAGCAGGGTGGACTTGCATTCCGAGATTCTCAGGAAGCTGGCCGATTCTGGTACGTGCATCATCATGTCATCCCACATCTTGGATTCGGTCGATAGGCTGTGCGATGAGATTCTGTTTTTGAAGGATGGGAGGCTCATTAGAAGCATTCCGCAAGATGATGCTGCGCCGAAGTCTCCTGGATCCCATTTCGCAAAGCCTGCCGGACGCGCCGAGGGTGCGCTAAGCACGTATCGGCGACTCTACGAAAAGGGCGGGTAGAAATGCAAGTTAAAAATCTATGTGGCCAATGTGATGCCGTTGAACCCGCGTATCGATACCGCTCAGCCATTCGCCTCGCCACCGTCGCACGCATCTTCATTCGGTCTGTTACTTTTAATCGAACAATTCTTTGAGGAACGTAGGTGCTTCCAAATGTACTGTCGACTTCTTCTCAAACTAATCCTAAGAGACAAGGCCGTATGGATTTGTACGCTCGTTCTCGCTGCAGCCTTT
>CABUUB010000070.1 GCA_902494625.1 uncultured Collinsella sp. | reverse complement strand
CTGGAATACGAGCCGGAGGCAGGTAAGATTGAAGGGCCTGACCCCGGAGGAGTTCCGGAATCAGGCCCTCGCGGCCTAGTCGCTATTTAGGGCGTCCAAGATTTGGGACGCAGTTCAAACAGGGAAGCGGGTCTTTTTTTGAAGAGAACCTGCCAAAAAGCGACAGGTTTATTTTGGTAGGTTTTTCCTGCTTGAATTTGAAACATTTCGTCCGGCCAGAGCGTATCAATGGTGAGGTCCTCATCAAGAATCATTACCGTCACCGGGAGGTGATTATGGAAGAACAAACATTTAGACAGGCGGTCGAAGACCACCGGGATGTCGTGTTTCGGATCGCGTTGACGTACCTGCGTGATCGCGCCGACGCCGACGATGTCGCTCAAGACGTCTTTCTGAAGTTACTCAAAAACGATGTGCAATTTGAAAGCTGGGAACATCTTCGTCGATGGCTTATCCGGGTCACGATCAATGAATGCAAATCTCTCTTTCGAAAGCCATGGAGGCGTGTGGAGGATATTGAGAACCTGGCCGAGTCGCTTTCGACAGCGCAGGATGAGACCAAGGTCGTCCTGTCAGATGTCATGCGGCTTCCGGAACGATTCCGTATCCCCATCGTGCTCTATTACTATCTGGGCTTCTCGACTTCAGAGATTGCCGAGTTGCTGCACGTACCAGCCGCGACCGTTCGAACGCGTTTAGCTCGCGGCAGATCGAAACTCAAGTTCATCCTAGAGGAGGGCGACCGTGAAATCCAACCAAATCAAGCAGGCCTTCGAGTCCGTCCAAGCCGATAGCGATCTTGCTGACCGTGTTCTTTATGCCGCTGCTGGTGAGCCGCTTCGCCGAAAGGGTCACGCGAAGCCTCTGTATGTTGCCGTGATCGGATGCCTTGCCGGAGTGCTGGCGACCGGAGGGGTCGCCTACGCCCTTGTCAATTCCGGCTATTTTGCCTCAGCCTGGGGAAACCACGGCAATGGGGATTCCATTACCTGGACCAACGGTGGCTCATCGGGGACTAAATACACCTACACCAGAGAGTTTGGTGATGGCATCGCGCCCCAAAGCCTGGAGGGTGCAGTCCAGAAGGTTAATCTGTCCGTCGAGGGTAACGGTTATACGCTCGATATCCATGAGATGGCTATCGATCAAAACGGCTGCGGCGCCGTGACGTTTACGTTGTCCAATCCAAATGGAGTTAACTGCTACAAGCCGGCAGCAGAGATCGGCGAACTTGTTCTTTATGGTGAAGAAGAACAGGGCATCGGCACGCCCGACATGAAGTTCGGCGAGGAATGGGCTGACACACGCTGCACCATTGATAAGGACACATCAAGCGATACTGTCATTAATGGCACGATGTACTTTGCTTCTATGGATCGCGAGCGAGGTTTTCAACATGCGGTCACCTGGAATATCTCGTGGACCGAGGGCGAAGGCGAGGATGCGAAGCCGTTCGAGGCATCGACGCCCGAGTTTAGCGTTGGAGCGTACGTCGATACAAAGGAACTCCGCTCCGATGACTCGACTCTTGAGATTAGCCCGTTTTCCATCCAGACGCACATCGATGATCTGGGCTATGAAGCAGTTGATAATAAGCTGACCGTCAGCTACAAGGATGGATCGGAGCAGACTATCGAAGATGACGACGCAGGGGTGTTCAACTTATATTTTTCTTATGCGCGCAATAGCGGAGAGAACATCTGGGTGCCAACGAAGTTGATTGATGTCGACCAAGTGGTCTCAGTAACGCTTGAGGGCACGAGGTGCACGTCAACAGGAGAGACCGAAACAGAAGTACCCTTTACCATCGTCTATTCGTAAGATTTGGGGCCGCTTCCTACTAGGGGAAGCGGCCTCTTTTGCGTTATATGGACGGTTAGATTGAACGCTATTTGTCTGATTCTCGGAAGAATGTGGCAAATGGATGCGGATCACCGTGAAGAGCGCCGTTTTCCTAGATAAAACCTACCAAAATAAACCTGTCCCTTTTTGCCGGGGAACGTTGCCCCAACGAGCACGCCGGATTCCCGGGCCGGGCGGCACAGGGGTTAAGTTTGTCGCGAGTTCCGCACGAGCCGGAGGCCACTGAATGTGGCCTCCGTGCGAGCCAGGACTGTAGAGCAGCAAACTTAACCCCTGTGCCGCCCGGCCCGGGAATCAGCTCCCGCGCACAGGAGGGGAGTCCTTTTGTGTAGGATTTGCGGAAATGTGCCTATTTTGGGATACGCCCGGCGGCGTGGTCTGTTGACGGCACAGCTAACGCCACGTATCCTATCGAACTGCGTGTTTCGTAGGGGGATGCTGACCCCTCGATTCAAGCCGTTGCACTTTACAGAAAGCTGGAATCATTCGAGAAGGAGTACGCTTTGCCTACTATTAACCAGCTGGTTCGCCAGGGCCGTCGTTCCGTGCCCAAGAAGTCCAAGAACGCTGCTCTGCAGCACAACTCCCAGAAGCGCGGCGTGTGCACCCGCGTCTTCACCACGAGCCCCAAGAAGCCGAACTCGGCTCTTCGTAAGGTTGCCCGTGTTCGCCTTGTCAACGGCATCGAAGTTACTGCTTACATCCCGGGTGAGGGCCACAACCTGCAGGAGCACTCCATCGTGCTCGTCCGCGGCGGTCGTGTCCGTGACCTCCCTGGTGTCCGTTATCACGTCATCCGTGGCGCCTACGACGCTGCTCCGGTCCAGAACCGTATGCAGGCCCGTTCCAAGTACGGTGCTAAGCGCCCCAAGGCCAAATAAGCCAGATAACGTTTTGATACTTTCGCCGTGTGCCGCCTAAGCGCCGCACGGTAGACACTTAAGGAGATTTCACATGCCGCGTCGTGCAGCAGCTAATCGTCGTGAGGTTCAGCCTGACGCCGTTTACAACAACCGCCTGGTGACTCAGCTCATCAACAAGGTCCTTCTTGACGGCAAGAAGGCCACCGCTGAGCGCATCGTTTACACCGCTTTCGAGATCGTTGCCGAGAAGTCCGAGGGTGGCGACGCTCTCGCTACCTTCAAGAAGGCTATGGACAACGTCAAGCCCACGCTCGAGGTTAAGCCCAAGCGTGTCGGTGGCGCTACCTATCAGGTCCCGATGGAGGTCAACTCCCGTCGTTCCACCGCTCTGGGTATCCGCTGGATCGTCAACTTCTCCCGCGCTCGCAAGGAGAAGACCATGGCCGAGCGTCTCGCCAACGAGATCCTCGACGCTTCCAACGGCCTGGGCGCTTCCGTCAAGAAGCGTGAGGACGTCTTCAAGATGGCCGAGGCCAACCGCGCGTTCTCTCACTATCGTTGGTAAGTTAAGGTAAGGAACTAACATGGCTAAGCCTAAGTACAAGCTTTCCGATACCCGTAACATCGGCATCATGGCCCACATCGATGCTGGTAAGACCACCACGACCGAGCGTATTCTTTACTACACCGGTAAGACCCACAAGATCGGTGAGGTCCATGAGGGCGCTGCCACCATGGACTGGATGGTTCAGGAGCAGGAGCGCGGCGTAACCATTACCTCCGCTGCTACCACCTGCTTCTGGAACAAGGACGGTAAGGACTACCGCATCCAGATCATCGACACCCCGGGCCACGTTGACTTCACCGCTGAGGTCGAGCGCTGCCTGCGCGTCCTCGATGGCGCTGTCGCCGTCTTCGACGCCGTTGCCGGCGTTCAGCCCCAGTCTGAGACCGTTTGGCGTCAGGCTTCTACCTTCAACGTCCCCCGCATCGCCTTCATCAACAAGTATGACCGCGTGGGCGCTGACTTCTTCAACGCTATCGAGACCATGAAGGATCGTCTCGACGCTAACGCCGTGGCCGCTCAGGTCCCGATGGGCGCCGAGGACAACTTCTGGGGCGTCATCGACCTGGTCACCATGACTGCATGGGACTTCAAGGCCGATGAGAAGGGCATGACCTACCCCGAGCCGATGGACGAGATCCCGGCTGAGTTTGCCGACATCGCTGCCACCAAGCGCGAGGAGCTCCTCGACGCTGCTGCCAGCTTTGACGACGAGCTCATGGAGAAGATCCTCATGGAGGAGGACTTCACCGTCGAGGAGCTCAAGGCTGCTCTGCGCAAGGGTGTTCTGGCCAACGAGCTCAACCTCGTCTTCGTGGGCTCCGCCTACAAGAACAAGGGCGTCCAGGAGCTGCTCGACGCTGTCGTCGACTACCTGCCCAGCCCGCTCGACGTTGAGGCCGTCACCGGTACCGATCCGGACACTGGCGAGGAGATCCAGCGTCATCCTTCCTTCGACGAGCCCTTCTCCGGCCTGGTCTTCAAGATCATGACCGACCCGTTCGTCGGTAAGCTCACCTATGTCCGCGTTTACTCCGGCCGTGCCGAGTCCGGCTCCTACGTGGTCAACGCCTCCAACGGTCAGCGCGAGCGCCTCGGCCGCATCCTCGAGATGAACGCCGCCGAGCGTATCGACCGTGACGACGCTGCTGCCGGCGACATCGTCGCTTGCGTCGGCTTCAAGAACTCCACCACCGGTGACACCCTGTGCGCCGAGGGCAAGGAGATCGTCCTCGAGAAGATCGAGTTCGCTAAGCCCGTTATCGACGTTGCCATCGAGCCCAAGACCAAGGCCGAGCAGGACAAGATGTCCCTGGCTCTGACCAAGCTCGCCGAGGAGGACCCGACTTTCCAGGTGTCCACCAACCACGAGACCGGCCAGACCATCATCGCCGGCATGGGCGAGCTGCACCTCGAGATCATCGTCGACCGTCTGCTCCGTGAGTTCAAGGTTGACGCTAACGTTGGTAAGCCCCAGGTTGCCTACCGCGAGACCGCTGGTCACGACGTCGAGAAGGCTGAGGGCAAGTTCGTCCGTCAGTCCGGCGGTCGCGGTCAGTACGGCCACGCCGTCATCAAGCTCGAGAAGATGGAGGAGGGCTTCGGCTACGAGTTCGTCAACGCTATCGTCGGCGGCGTCGTGCCCAAGGAGTACATCCCGTCCATCGACAAGGGCATCCAGGAGGCCCTGAACACCGGTGTTATCGCCGGCTTCCCGGTCCTCGACGTTAAGGTCACCCTGTTCGACGGTTCTTACCACGAGGTCGACTCCTCCGAGGCCGCCTTCAAGATCGCCGGTTCCATGGCCATCAAGGACGCCCTGAAGAAGTCCGATCCGCAGCTGCTCGAGCCGATCATGGCTGTCGAGGTCGAGACCCCCGAGCAGTACATGGGCGACGTTATGGGCAACCTCTCCGGTCGCCGCGGCAAGATCGAGGGCATGGAGGATCGCAAGAACAGCAAGCTCATCCGTGCCAAGGTGCCGCTGGGCGAGATGTTCGGTTACGCTACCGACCTTCGCTCCCAGACCCAGGGCCGTGCATCCTACACGATGCAGTTCGACTCTTATGAGCCCGCGCCCAAGTCCATCGTGGACGAGGTCATGAGCAAGAACGCCTAAGTTCGAGCTCCCTGTTACGTAATCCGCGAGAACATCTCTCGCACTCTTTGGAGGTTTAAGTTGGCTACCCAGAAGATCCGCATTCGCCTCAAGGGCTATGATCACGAGGTCGTCGATCAGTCCGCGAAGCTCATCGTCGAGACCGCTCAGAAGACCGGCGCTCGCGTTTCCGGTCCTGTCCCCCTGCCCACCGAGCGCAACCTGTACACGGTTATCCGCTCGCCGCACGTGAACAAGGACTCCCGTGAGCAGTTCGAGATGCGCACCCACAAGCGCCTCATCGACATCCTCGACCCCACCTCGGGCACCGTTGATTCGCTCATGCGTCTCGACCTCCCCGCTGGCGTCGACATTGACATCAAGCTCTAAGTGATATCGCTCATAGCTTAAAGGGCCCCGCTGCCGTAACGGCAGCGGGGCCCTTTTATTTTGAGTTTAGATTTTGGGATAGTGAATTCGTCTGCCGAGCCGACGGCTGCGGCGTCCTATTCGCTCAGGGGGCGCAAGGACGCTTCTTCGAAGTGGAAGACGCACAAGCCGCTCTCGGTCTCAATGCTTGCGCGGCCGCAATCGTCGACCGTTCTAAAGATGCCGCGTGCCAGCTCGTCTCCTGCGGGGGAGCGGGCGATAACGTGCTCCCCGATCCAATTGAGGTGAGCGACATATTCGCCGTGGACGGGCGCGAGCGGTCCGGTGTTTTCTTCCATGGCGTTGAGGCGTTCTGCCCAGGCATCTACAGCGTCTATAACGGCGTGATAGACCTCATCGAGGAGCATGTCGACGGCAGGAACGTTCTTCTCGTTAAGGTCCGAGAGACCGATTGCCGGGAGGCCGCCATCGGGAACCTCCGAGGGCACATAGTTCACGTTGACGCCAATGCCGCAGACGGCGAAAGGTTTGCCTTCGTTATCGCGTGCGGCCTCGACCAGAATGCCGCCGAGCTTGCGTCCTCGCGCGACCAGGTCGTTAGGCCATTTGAGGCCAATCTCGTTTGCAACACCCTGCTTTTCGAGCGCCTCGAGCACCGCTAGACCGCTGACGGCGGCAAGACCAGAGTACTTTGCAGGATTAACGCGTGGACGCAACAAAATCGAAAGTAATAGATTTCCGGCGGTTGAATCCCACTTGTGTCCGCGCCGGGCGCGTCCTGCTGTTTGAGCCCGGGCGGCAAGTCCTGTGCCGTGCGGCGCTCCCTGTTTTCCTGCTTCGAGCAGGTCATCGTTGGTCGATCCGGTTACGTCGACTATCGTTAATTTGGCATCCAAAACGGCTGCTACCTCCTAAGTTAATAAGGCAATCGCGCAATGGTGTCGAGAGATAGACACAATGTGAAGCCTTTGTTGCATTTGGACAATTTAATGTTAACACGTCAACAACGACTAAAATGCGTTATCCTCTCTTGGTCGATGTAAACACGTCAACAACTCAAAGGAGGTTAGTGATGGGTTTCACGATTCTTGGAACAGGCTCGGCGCTTCCTGAACGCAGTGTTTCCAATGACGAGCTGTCTGAGTTCCTCGATACCTCGGATGAGTGGATTTTTACCCGCACAGGTATCAAGAGCCGCCACGTCTGCACCACCGAGTCACTTGACGACCTTGCCGTAGCGGCGAGTGAGCGGGCACTCCAGGTGTCCGGAATCGACGCGAGCCAGCTGGATCTGATCGTCTGCTCGACGACGACGGGTGACCACCTTGTTCCCGCCGAGGCGTGTGCCGTTGCTGAGCGACTAGGCGCGACGTGCCCTGCCTTCGATGTCTCGGCGGCTTGTGCCGGCTTCGTATTTGCGCTCGATGTCGCCGAGGGCTATATCGCCCGCGGTCGCGCCGAGCGCGTGCTTGTTGTTGCCGCCGAGCAGATGACGCGCGCGCTCGATTGGACCGACCGTGCCACGTGCGTGCTCTTTGGCGATGGGGCAGGCGCCGCAGTGATTGAGGCTGGGGGAGACAGCCCCCTTGCCGTTGAGCTTTCGACGGCGCCCGACGTCGAGACGTTGCGCGTTCCCGGGCTGGATGGCACCTCGCCATTCAAGGTTCCTTCGGACCGCCAGAGCGTGCTGTCCATGAATGGCCGCCGTGTGTTCAAGTTCGGCGTCAACGCCATCTGCGACACGGTCCATAAGCTTGCGAGCGATGCGGGCATTTCGGTCGAAGACATCGATCATTTTGTATTCCATCAGGCTAACGAACGAATCCTGAGTCAGGCGGTCAAGCGCCTTGGCGTGCCAGACGAGCGCGTGGTTCGAACGCTGCGGGAGACCGGCAACATTTCGAGCGCCTGCATTCCCTTTGCGCTTGACCGGCTGGCAAGTACCGACGCACTGAATGCAGGCGACACCATCGCCCTCGTTGGATTTGGCGCCGGCCTGGATATAGGTGGCTATCTGCTTCGTTGGAAGTAGTCGCACATAGGAAATAAAAACGCCCCTAGGGCACAAACAAAGGAGAACTACCATGGCAGATCAGAAGACCTTCGAGCGCGTTTGCGACGTTATCCGCGAGACCGCCGGCCTTGACGACGTCGAGATGAAGCCCGAGTCCACGCTTGAGGAGATTGGTCTCGACAGTCTGGGCACTGTCGAGATCCTCGTCGCCGTCGAGGACGAGTTTGGCATCCAGCTCGATACCGAGGAGAACCCCAAGACGGTCGGCGAGTTCGCCGATACGGTCGAGGCGGCATTGGAGAAGTAGAGATGCTCAAGACTCCTCTCTGCGATCTGCTCGGCATCGAAAAGCCCGTGTTCCAGGGCGGCATGGCCTGGATTGCCGATGCGTCGCTGGCGTCAGCAGTGTCCGAGGCGGGTGGCTTAGGGATTATCGCGGCCATGAACGCCGACGCCAACTGGCTTCGCGACCAGATTAACGAGCTGCGCGCCAGGACGGATAAGCCCTTTGGCGTCAACGTCATGCTCATGAGCCCGTTTGCCGACGAGGTCGCGCAGGTCGTGATCGATGAGCAGGTGCCCGTTGTGGTGACTGGTGCCGGTAATCCCACCAAGTACATGAAAGCTTGGAACGATGCGGGCATCAAGGTCATCCCGGTCGTTGCCTCGGTGGCGCTGGCGCGCCTCGTGGCACGTCGTGGAGCCACGGCGGTTGTTGCCGAGGGTACCGAATCGGGCGGCCATATTGGCGAGACATCGACGATGGCACTGGTGCCGCAGGTCGTCGATGCGGTCGACATTCCCGTTGTGGCCGCCGGCGG
>CABUUB010000069.1 GCA_902494625.1 uncultured Collinsella sp. | reverse complement strand
GCCAGCGTGTGGGCGGCAGCGGCAAAGGCCAGCTGCGTGCGCAGGTCCTGCGTGCCGGCACGACGACCGGCTTCCTGTCCGCCGCCAAAGATGCGGGGACGCAGCGGGGTGCGGGTCTTAACGTAGAGCGCGCCGGATGCCACGGGACCGCCAATCTTGTGGGCGGCGACGGACATGGCATCGACGCCCAGCTCGGTGACATCGAGCGGAATATGCAAGTAGCCCTGGATGGCATCGGTATGAAACAAGGCGCCGACAGCATGTGCAGCGGCGGCCAGCTCGCGGATGGGTTGCACCACGCCGGTCTCGTTGTTGGCAACCATGATGCTCACGAGCGCCACGTCGTCGCCGAGCAAGTCGCTCAGCGCGGCAGGCTCAATATAACCTGCACGGCAGGGCTGCACCAGCTCGACGGTAAATCCGGCGGCACGCAGCAGCGGAAGGTTGTCCAGGATCGAATCGTGCTCGATCGCCGACACGATTACGCGGTCGCGCTTGCGATCGCGCTGACGGGCGCCCTCGGCAAGACCGAGCAGCGCCAGCTGGTTTGCCTCGGTGCCGCCGTTGGTCAGGATTATCTCGGATGGGCGGACGCGCGCGCCAAAGCTGCGGGCAATCTCGCGACGCGCCGCTTCTAGGCGCGCAGCGGCCTTGCGGCCGAGCGAATGCAGCGAGTTGGGGTTGACGCCGGCAAGCTCGCTGTCGTCATATTCGCGCTGCGCAAGGAGCGCCTCGGCGCGCATGGGCGTCGAGGCGGCATAGTCAAGATTCACGGGTATGCGGTTTTGACCTGCGGTCATAAGGGTTTATGCCTCCTGTGCGGCCTCGTTGCCCAACTTCTGCAGCAGTGCAACCTCGGCGGCGGGATCTTCGGACTTAAATACGGCGGAGCCGGCTACGAGCACGTTGGCGCCGGCCTTGACGACCTCGGCGATGTTCTTGGAAGAGATACCGCCATCGACCTCGATCAGGGGCGACACGCCGTGGCGCTCGCACATGGCCGTAAGCTCGTGAAGTTTGGCGATGGTACCGGGGATAAAGCTCTGGCCTCCAAAGCCAGGGTTCACGCTCATCAGCAGCACCATATCGACGACGTCGATGATGCTTTCGAGCACGCAGACGGGCGTGGCGGGGTTGAGCACCACACCGGCCTTGACGCCGCGCTGCTGCAGATGGGTGAGCGTGCGGTGCAGGTGCGTGGAGGCCTCGTAGTGCACGGTGATCATGTCGGCACCGGCGTCTGCGTACCAATCGACCGTCTCGTCGGGGTTCGACACCATCAGGTGCGCGTCGACCGGTACATCGGTGGAGCGCTTGACGGCCTTAAGGATGTCAACGCCAAAGGTCAGGTTGCCAGTAAAGTGACCGTCCATGACGTCGAAGTGCACGTAGTCGGCACCGGCGATCTTGTCGAGCTCGCCCTTGAGGTTGGCCATGTCGGCCGAAAGGACGGACGGAGCGATTTTGATGGAACCCATGGTAGTAGCCTTTCTGCGCTAGTCGGTGAGTCCGTAGAACTCTTGAGAGGGGACGCGATCGGTGAGAATCTCGAGCGCCCTATCCAAAGTAACACCGTTGTAGAGCGTTTGCTCCACGGCAAAGGTGAGCGGAATGTCTACGCCCAGTGAACGGGCGAGCTCACTGACGCTGCGTGCCGCGACGGCACCTTCGACCACCATATGCGTGCGCGCCTGGTACTCGTCGAGCGAAACGCCGTGGGCAAACTCGAAGCCAAAGGTGCGGTTGCGCGAATGCTCCGAAGTGCAGGTAGCGATAAGGTCACCCATGCCGGCAAGCCCCATGCAGGTCATGGCCTGGCCGCCGCGGGCGTGCACCAGGCGGCTGATCTCGGCCAGACCGCGCGTCATGATGAGGGCAAGCGTGTTGTCGCCCGCACCCGAACCGGCAGAGATGCCACATACAATGGCGATGACGTTTTTCATGGCGCCGCAGACCTCGACGCCGGTCATATCCTGCGACAGGTAGATACGGAAGGTCGTGGAAAGCAGCAGCTCCTTAAAGGTCTCCCCCACCTGCTTGTCTTCACTGGCGATGACGGCGGCCGAAAGCCCGCCGCGGCAGATCTCCTCGGCATGGTTGGGGCCCGAGAGCGCCGCAACGCGCGACACGTTGCCGATCTCGCTGGCAATGACCTCGCTCATGAGCAGGCCGGACTCGGGCTCGATGCCCTTGGTGAGGCAAAGAACCGGCGTCTCGTCCGCGATGAACGGCGCCGCCTGGTGGCAGACGTCGCGCAGGTGCGTCGAAGGCACGGCAAAGATGATGGCCTCGGCGCCGTCGAGCGCCTGGGCCAGATCCGTCGTGGCGACAACGTTTTCCGGCAGCACGTAGTCCACAAGATAGCGGGGATTACGGTGCTCGCCGTTAATACCGGCGGCCGTCTGCTCGCTATGGGCCCACATGGTCACGCGCTCGGCTCGCGCGGCGGCAAGGCCGGCGACGGCGGTTCCCCAGGAGCCGGAGCCAATCAGCGCAACATTCATGACTCTCTCCTACTTATCGTCGGGCTCGGTGACGCGCTTGGTAAACGAGAGCTTGGACTCCTTACCGGCCATGAGCTTTTGGATATTCGAGCGATGGGCCCACACCACGGTGATGCCGATCATCGCCATGCAAAACTTGAGGCCCAGGCTGCTGTACGGAAAGACCGCGCAGGCAGCGATGGGAAGACCGATGGCGGCGGCAAGCGAGCCCACCGACACAAACTTGGTGATGGCGACAGCCACGATAAACATGCCCAGCAGCGACAGGCCAATGGGCCAGTACCAGGCAAGAATCACGCCCAGACCCACGGCGATACCCTTGCCTCCGTGGAAGTTAAGGTAGGGCGAGAAGATGTGTCCCCACACGGCAGCCAAGCAAATGACGCCGAGCATCCAGTCGCCGGCGGCACCGGGGGCCATGATGCTCGACGGAAAGCCATAGCCCACGCTCGCGATGAGCGGACGCGCGATAAGGACGCAGATGGCGCCCTTAAGGCAGTCGAACAGCAGCGTGAGCGCGGCCACCTTGGGGCCGGCCACGCGCAGCGCGTTGGTGGTGCCGATGTTGCCGGAGCCCGCCTTGCGAATGTCGGTGTGGTTGAACACGCGGCCCAAGATCAGGCCAAACGGAATCGCTCCGATAAAGAACGAGACCACGGCGCACATGGCGGTCAGCAGAATCGGATTAAGCATCCTTTTGCTCCTTCTTCCTAAAGAAGAGTCGAATGGGCGTGCCGGCAAAGTCGAAGGTCGAGCGCATGCGGTTCTCCACGTAGCGCTGGTAGGTGTCGTTGACCAGGTCGCTGTGGTTGACGAAGAACGTGAACGTCGGCGGGTTGATGCCCGTCTGAGTCACGTAGTGCATGCGCAGGCGGCGCTTGCCGTCCACCACGGTGTGGCCAAACTCGCGTAGGTCGGTGAGGAACGTGTTGAGGCGCGAGGTGCTGATCTTTTGCGAACGCGTCTTCTCGGCAGCGTCGACCATCGCCCATATCTTCTCGACGCTGCGGCCGGTCAGGGCCGAGATGCGCAGGTACTGAGCCCAGGGAGCCATGACGCCCAAACGGCGGTCGACGGTCTCCATGCATGCCTCGCGCTTGCGGTCGTCGTCGAGCAGGTCCCACTTGTTGAGCAGCACCACGATGGCGCAGCCGCGCTCGATGGCAAGGCCCATGACCTTCTGGTCCTGCTCGGTGACACCCACGGAGGCATCGACAACGAGCAGCGCCACGTCGGCGCGGTCGATGGCGCGCAGGCCACGGACCATGGAGTAGTACTCGATGTTCTCGTATACGGTGCTCTTCTTGCGAATGCCCGCGGTGTCGACCATGCGGTAGTGCTTGCCGTCGCGCTCGACGACGGTGTCGATGGCATCGCGCGTGGTGCCGGCGATGTTGGACACGATGGAGCGGTCGGCGCCCAGGATGCGGTTGAACAGCGATGACTTGCCGGCGTTGGGTCGGCCGATGATGGCGACGTTCAGCGCGTCGGGGAACTCATCGGCGACATCGTCCTCTTCCTCCGGAAGCAGGGCCACGATGTCATCGAGCAGGTCGCCCGTACCATGGCCGTGAAGGGCCGAGAGCGGCGTGGGCTCACCGATGCCGAGCGAATAGAACTCCCAGATGCTGTCGTTCTCGCGATCGGGGTTGTCGAGCTTGTTCACCAGCAGAAAAACCGGCTTGTCGCAGCGCTTGAGCATGCGGGCGACCGACTCGTCCTCTTCGGTGACTCCGGTGCGGCCGTCGACCACAAACAGGATGACGGCGGCTTCCTCGGCGGCGGCGAGCGCCTGATCGCGGATGGACGTGGCAAAGACGTCGTCGCTCTTGAGAGGCTCGATACCGCCCGTGTCGACGATGGTGAACTCACGGCCGTTCCAATCGGCCGTGTGGTATGAGCGGTCGCGCGTGACGCCGCGGGACTCATGGACGATGGCGTCCGAGGTCTGGGCCAGGCGGTTGACGAGCGTGGACTTGCCCACGTTGGGGCGTCCGACGACGGCGACGATAGGTTTCATCTGCTCTCCTTTAATGGATAGGGTCAGCGGAATTAGTAGAGTCGGCAGGCACAATGCCAAGGATGTGCTCCAGGGTATCGAGCAGCTCATGCGGCATGGTCGACACCACATGAACCTCGGCGCCGCGACTGGTAAGGCTTGCGAGTAAATCGTCACGATGATACTCGTCAAGCGTCATGCCGTCAGCGTTGAACATGAGCTTAGGCACAAAGAGCATAACCCCCGACAGGTCTTGCGGCAGCTGCTCCAGGATATCGCTCGCGACGATGAGGCCGGTCACGTCCACGTTGCCGCCAAAGTAGCGGTTCTTGATGGCCGTGACGGAGCCGGCAAGGCCGTGTGGAGACTCCACGAAGCGCGCCACGGTATCGCGTGCGCTGGCGCCCGAGAGACATACCAGGCGCTGGTTGCGGGCGGTCATAGCCTTGCGAACGCGGGCAAGGCGCTCGGCGTCGGCGGCAAGGACATCGTCTGTCTCGTCCAGATACGAGCGGATCATGCCGATGCCGTCGTAGTACTGCGGGTAGCCGTCGTAAAAGTCTGCCTCGGGCGGCTCGATGCCGGCGTCCAGGTAGAACTCGTCGCTCATCTGAAAGGTGTGGCGACCAAAGCGCTCGTACGCGCGGTCCTGGAAGGGCCGGATCATGGCGATGGTCTCGCGCGCCAGCTCGGGCTTGTCGCTGTAGGACCACGTAAAGCGGTTCTGATGCTTGGTAAAGCCCAGCGGCACAATGCCCAGGCTCGTGATCTGTTCGTGCTCCTCGCAAAAGCGCAGGGTCTTCAGCAGTTCCTCGCCGTCGTTCATGCCAGGGCACAAAACGATCTGCGCATGGATTTCGATACCGGCGGCCATGATGGCCTCGAGTACATCCATGCCGCGCTGGGCGTTGCGGCCCATCATGCGGCGGCGAACGTCGGGGCTCACGGCGTGGACCGACACGTTCATCGGACTCATGTTGCGTTGGATGACATTTTGAACATCTTCGTCGGTGAGGTTTGTGAGCGTGACAAAGTTGCCCTGCAAAAAACTCAGGCGGTAGTCGTCATCGCGAATATACAGCGTTGAGCGGCCGCCCTTGGGCAGCATGGTCATAAAGCAGAACACGCAGGCGTTCACACAGGTACGCATGCCGTCAAAGATGGGGCCGTCGAACTCAAGGCCCCAATCCTCGCCGGGAAAACGGTCGAGCTCCACGGGGGTGACGCTGTTGTCGCGCGGGTCGAGAACCTCAAGTTCGACGGTGTCCTCGTCGGCCTCCCAGAGCCACACGATCATGTCGGTGAGTGCCTCACCGTTGACCGTGAGCACGCGCATGCCCGGCTCGATACCCACATCCCACGCGGGCGATTCGGGACGCACGTTCTTAACGAGCGCGCCCTCACCCGGCTCGGGGTCGCGGCTGCGCCCGTAATCGGCCACCTCGGCGGCGTATGCGGGTACGGTCTGGTCCATGATTAGCGGCAAAGCTCCTTGATGCGCGCAACGGCGCGTTCGATGTGTTCTTGCGGGGTGGAGGCTCCGGCGGTGATGCCGATGTGGCGCGCGTTGGCAAACCATGCGGCCTCGAGCTCGGAAGCTTCCTCGATGTGATGCGTGTGCTCGCAGACGTCAGTGCAGATCTGCGCCAGGCGGCGGGTGTTGCCCGAGTTCTTTCCGCCCACGACGACCATGCAATCACAGCGGTTGGCAAGTGACGCGGCTGCCTGCTGGCGCTCGCTCGTGGCGGCGCAGATGGTGTTGATCACGCGTAGTTCCTGCACACGTGGGGTGATGGAGGCCACAACCTCGGCCAGGTTCTGCGCGGTTTGGGTGGTCTGCACAACCAGGCCCACCTTGCCCTTGAGCGACAGCTCGTCGGCGTCGGCGGCACAACTCACGACCTGCGCGTCATCGCCGGCATGGCCCAGAATGCCCTCGACCTCGGGGTGGCCCGGCTCGCCCACGACGATTACACGGTAGCCCTCGCGCACTAGGCGCTCGGCTGCCACATGGACCTTCTTCACGTAGGGGCAGGTGGCGTCGACCACGGTAAGGCCACGCTCGCGAGCGGCGTCAATGACCTGCGGCACCACACCGTGCGCGCGAATGATCACGGTGCCCGATGCGGCGTCGTCCAAGGTGTCTGCCAGACCAACGCCTGCCTCGGCAAGCTCGCGTACCACGATGGGGTTATGGATGAGCGGGCCCAGCGTGTGGACCTGAGCGCTCTCCCCTGCCTGCGGCGCGGCGGCCAGTGCCATGTCGAGCGCGCGCTGCACGCCGTAGCAGGTGCCGGCATGCGCGGCGATCTCGATGGTGGGGACGACCTCCTCAGCGGCGCCCGCAGCGGTATTCATGACGTTCTCACCCATGACTAGAACCTGCCCGGGTGCTCGGCGCACAGGTCGTCGCGCATGGCGTATACGCGGCTCATTGCCTCGGACTCAAACCATGCCAGGCGCTCCTTGCGCTTGAGCTCGGCCGGTGCATCGGATAGCGAGATGGCCTTGCCGGCACGGATCCAGCATTTCTTGGGACGCATGAGTTTTTTGCCTTCGGGCGTAATATCGGACCACCCACAGATGGCGAGCGGGTTGACGGGCGCCTTGCCCATCTGGGCAATGAGCGCAAAGCCGCCGTGGACCTCGGGCTTGATCTCGCGCGATCGGATGCGCGTGCCCTCGGGGAAGATCAAGACGTCCTCGCCGCGCTGTAGTGCGTGCTGGGCGGCACGCAGACACTTCATGTCAGCGGTGCCACGCTCGACAGGAATGCCGCCTACGCGGCTAAAGGCCCAGCGCACGATCTTGCTCTTGGCAAATTCGGACTTAAAAATGGGGCGTATGCGGCGGCCGCCAAAGAACAGTGCCGTCTCTACAGCCAGGAGCTCGGCCATCGAGGTGTGGTTGCAGATAACCACGCTGCCGCGGCCCTCCTGGCGCTCAAACAGCAGGTCGGCGTCCTCGACCTTCCAGCGCCACATGAGTTTGGAGAATGCCCAAAGGATTGCCATGACAACGGCAACAGTGCCGCGGATGAGCGCCGGGAACTCGGCGTAGGGGGCGTTGTAGTAATCCTCGGGCGTCTGCTTAAACAGGCGCATGGGCTACCTCCTTTGGTTGATGAGGTCCTCGATAATCGAGACGACCTCATCGATGGTGTGGGCGGTGGAGTCGACGTGCACGGCGTCCTCGGCTGGCACAAGCGGCGCGACCTCACGGCTGCTGTCGAGCTTGTCGCGCTGCTTGAGGGCGTCGAGGGTCTCATCGACCTCAGCCACGAGCTGCTCGGCAGTAAGCGGCTGAGCGTCGTTTTGGTGGCGCTGCAGCACGCGGCGACGGGCACGCTCGCGCGGGTCGGCGGTCAGGAATACCTTGACCTGCGCGTTGGGGAACACGACG
The DNA here is from genome assembly GCA_902494625.1 of uncultured Collinsella sp. GTDB lineage: Bacteria > Actinomycetota > Coriobacteriia > Coriobacteriales > Coriobacteriaceae > Collinsella. The sequence goes on along the minus strand of CABUUB010000069.1, from coordinate 1,113 downwards.
GTGCCGATGTCGCGACCCTCGGCCACGATATCGCGATCCTCGGCGGCACGGCGCTGATGGATGAGCATGGCGGCGCGTACGCCCGGGTAGGCCGAGACCTTGGAGACGTTGGCGTCCACCTGCGGAGTGCGGATGGCAGCCGATGCGTCCTGGCCGTCAATGGTCAGGCGTGTGTCCTCGCCGGTGCCGTTGGTAAAGCGGATTTCGATCTGCTCGGCGAGGGCGTTGATGGCCGCCTCATTATCCAGGTCGATGCCGCGGTCGAGCGCGGCGAAGGTGACGGCGCGATACATGGCGCCCGTGTCGAGCTTGTTAAAGCCCAGCTGGCGGGCGATCTCCTTGGCGATGGTGGACTTGCCGGAACCGGCGGGGCCGTCGATGGCGACGATCATGCAATGCTTCCTTTCGGTGGTTGACGTGCTGGTATGGTTCGCGGGCGTTGAGGCGCGGCAGGTTGCCTAGCCCGTGTAGCGCTCGCGGTAGGTGTTGCGCTTGGGCGCGGAGCCGTGGCTGCCGTGATGGCGGGTGCGGCTCGCGGGGTTGGTCGCACGCGCGGCGGTGCGCTTGGAGGCGGCCTGCTTGGGCGGAGTGCCGCCGGCCTTAAGGATCTGCACCTCGCGGTCGGTAAGCTCGCGCCACGAGCCCTTGGCCACGTCCTTGAGCTCCAGTCCGGCAAAGTTGCAGCGGTGCAGGCGGATCACCGGGTGGTGGATTTTGCTCAGCATGCGCTTGACCTGGTTTTTACGACCCTCGCGGATGATGACCTCCACGGCGGTGGTGCCGGGCTTGACGCCCTGGGGAGCAACGGCCTCGGCCTCGCGTGCGTTAATAACGCGGCAGATCGCCGGCTGGCACAGGCCGTCGTCGAGCTCGATGCCGCGGCGGAGCGGTTCCAAGTCGCGATCGGTCAGGTGGCCGTCTACCAGTGCCTGATAGGTCTTGTAGACGTGCTTGCTGGGGTGCAGCAGATCCTGCGAAAGGTCGCCGTCGGTGGTAAAGAGCAGAAGGCCCGTGGTGTCGCGGTCCAGGCGACCCACCGGGAAGAGCCCCGGAAAGCGGTCGCGTGGGACCAGGTCGGCCACGCAAGGGCGCTCCTGCGGATCGCTCATGGTG
>CABUUB010000068.1 GCA_902494625.1 uncultured Collinsella sp. | reverse complement strand
TTCCAGCCAAAGCCGCCGATGCCGTACGGTCCGGGCAGGGACGAGATGGGCATGAGAACACCGCTTGCACGCTCCATGGATGTGCTCACCAACCTTCTTGTTGTGGGATCGGCCTGCAGATGGGTGAACAGCCCGTCCCGAGTTTTAGAGTCGATGCCCCTATTGTAGAACATGTTGTTTAAACATGTATAGGCGAGATTAAAAAGTTGGCCCATTTTCGGTAAATGGTTACGCGTCATGAAAAAAGCCCCGGTCTCACATCGTGAGATCGGGGCAAGAGCGGTGTGTAGGTTTTTGCTACTCGGCGTCGGCGAAGCCGTTGGGGTTATGGCTCTGCCAGTTCCAGCTATCGCGGCACATGTCCGCGATGTCGTACTGGGCCTTCCAGCCCATCATGCGCTCGGCCTTGGAGGCGTCGCACCAGTTGGCAGCGATGTCGCCGGCGCGGCGCTCGCGGATCACGTAGGGCAGCTCCTTGCCACAAGCCTTGGAGAAGGCGGCGACGACCTCGAGCACCGAGGTGCCGGTGCCGGTTCCCAGGTTAAAGATCTCGACACCGGTTTTGCCGTTCATCCAGTTGAGGGCGGCAACGTGACCAGATGCCAGGTCGCACACGTGGATGTAGTCGCGCACACCGGTGCCGTCGGGGGTGGGGTAGTCGTTGCCAAAGACCTGAACGGCCTCGAGTTTGCCCACAGCGACCTGGGCGACATAGGGAACCAGGTTGTTGGGGATGCCCTTGGGATCCTCGCCGATCAAGCCTGACGGATGGGCACCGATGGGGTTGAAGTAACGGAGCAGCACGACGTCCCACTCGGGGTCGGCGGTGTGGACATCCATGAGGATCTGCTCAATCATCCACTTGGTCCAACCGTAGGGGTTGGTCGCGGGCTTCTTGGGGTCTTCCTCGGTGACAGGCGGATTGTCCGGATCGCCGTAGACGGTCGAGGAGCTCGAGAAGATGATGGACTTGCAGCCATGGTTGCGCATGACGTCAATGAGCACCAGGGTGTTCTCGATGTTGTTGTGGTAGTACTCGACGGGCTTGCTCACCGATTCGCCGACGGCCTTAAAGCCAGCGAAGTGGATGACGCGGTCGATCTGGTGGGTATCGAAGATCTTGTTCATCGCATCGCGGTCGAGCACGTTGGCCTCGTAGAAGGTGAGGTTCTTGGCGGCCTCGTCGCCCACGATGGTCTTGACGCGGTCGATGGCGACGGCGCTGGAGTTGGAGAGGTCATCGACGACGACGACCTGGTAGCCGCCCTCGAGCAGCTGAACGACAGTGTGGGAACCGATGAAGCCGGCACCGCCGGTAACGAGGACGCAGGTGTCTTTGGGGTCGAGTGCTTGGGACATGTAGTCTCCTATCGAATCAGGAACACTTCTTGAGGGGAGTATAGCGCAGCTAGGTGCGGTGCAACTGTTTGACACAATGAAGAGCAGGGCAATGATAACGTACTCATAGGACGGGAATGCATAACGGTTTCTTGGTAATTCCAGGCCGTGCGCATGCCGCCGGCCGTGCGGTTTTCTGCCGTTCGTGGAAATCGTTGGGATGCGTCGGATGTACGGTAATATGTATGTCTTGAGCGACATATAAACAAAACATGTAACGGAGTACATATGTCACCAAACAGCGATTCCATCTTTACTCAGGAGCTCTCGCGCCGCACCGCCCTCAAGGCCCTGTTCGGCGCCGCTTCTGCTGCAGTTCTTTTTGGCCTGCCTGCCCGCGCCCATGCTGCCGAGGCCAGCCAGGAAACCACCGACAAGCTGAATGCCGCCCAGGCTCAGCTCGACGAGGTCCAGGCCCAGCTTGATAGCATTGCCAACGAGTACGCGGCGCTCGCTAACAAGAACGCTCAGACGCTCAACGACATCGAGGGCGTTCAGGGTCAGATCGACGACACCCAGGAGCAGATCGACACCAAGAAGTCGGAGCTCAAGAAGAAGCGTAACGAGCTTTCCGATCGCGTGGCGGCAAGCTACAAGTCGGGCGGCACCAATATCCTGTCGTTGCTGCTCGCTTCTGGTTCGTTTGAGGAACTCGTCGCCAACGCGCATTACGTCGAGAAGATCAACAAAAGTGACCGTGACGCCATCGAGGACATCCAGACCATTCAGAAAGAGCTCGATACGCAGAAGTCCGAGCTCGAGTCGCAAAAAGCCGACTTGGAGAAGCTCAAGGACCAGCAGACTGCTCAGATGCAGGACATGCAGGCCAAGCAGCAGGAGGTTCAGACGGTTCTGAACGGCCTCTCCGACGATGTCAAGGAGCTCATGGCCCAGCGCGATTCCGAGATTCTTGCTGCCGCCCAGGCCGAGGAGGCTGCCAGGAAGGCCGCCGCTGCCGCTGCCGCCGCGAACAAGAACAATTCCTACTCGGGTGGTTCAAGCTCGGGTGGCGGATCGTATGCGCCCGGAACCCCGCAACAGAATGCCGGCTCGGGCAAACAGCAGGCCGTCGTCAACGCGTGCTACTCCACGCCTTCGCCGGGTCAGAACTGGTGCGCGGCGTGGGTTACCAATGTCTTCCGTAACGCCGGCGTTGGCTACTTTGGCGGTAACGCGTGCGATATGTTTAACGCATGGTGCTATAGCTCCGACCGCTCGGCGCTGCAGGTGGGCATGATCGTGGCCGATTCCTCGCACAGCGGCACGGGTGCTCCGGGCCTTATCTACGGTCATGTGGGTATCTACGTTGGCGGCGGCATCGTTATGAGCAACGAGGGCGCCATTACGTCTAAGTCGCTTGATTCGTTTATTAGCTTCTATGGCACTGGCTCTGGCGTGCGTTGGGGCTGGCTCGGCGGTATTGCGCTGTCGTAGCTGCGGTTTGAAGCAAGTTGGTCCGGGACTGGGGGCGAGGCATAAGGTTGCCTGCTCTACAGTCCTGCGCAAGACGAAGGCCACATTAAGTGGCCTTCTTTGCGTGCGGAACTCGCGACCAACCTTATGCCTCGCCCCCAGCCCCGGACCTTCCGGGTCCAAGGCGTGACACACCGGACTGGGTTGTCTGAATAAATATGGTGAAGGCCCCTTTCGGGGCCTTCACTTTATAAAAATTCGCCTACTCGGTGGACTTCGGGTTCTAGGTCTACGTCGAACTGCTCTTTGACTTTGGCTTGGATGTCGCGGATGAGTTCGTCGACGTCGGCGGCGGTGGCGTGGTCGGCGTTGACGATAAAGCCGCAGTGCTTTTCGCTTACCTGCGCGCCGCCAACGGCGTGTCCTCGCAGGCCGGCATCCATGATGAGCTTGCCGGCAAAGTAACCCTCGGGGCGCTTGAAGGTGGAGCCGGCACTCGGCATGTCGAGCGGCTGCTTGTCCTCGCGGCGCTGACGGTAGTCGTCCATGTCGGCCTTGATCATCGCGGCGTTGCCCGGGGCGAGGTTGAAGGTTGCCGAGAGCACGATAAAGCCGTCGTCGGCGATGCGGCTCTTGCGATAACCCAGGTTGAGCTCGTCGACATCGAACTCGATGATATTGCCACTGCCGCGGGTGCCGTCGTCGAGCATGCGAGCGGGCTTGTAGACGCGTACAGATTCCAGCACATCGGCCATGCAGGCACCGTAGGCACCGGCGTTCATGTAGCAGGCGCCGCCGACCGATCCAGGGATACCCGAGATGGGCTCCATGCCGGTGAGGTCGGCCTCGGCTGCTGCCGCGGCGACATCGGAAAGCAAGGCGCCGGCTGCCGCCGTGACGTGCGTGCCATCGACGGTGATGTCGGAGAGGCCTTCGCCCAGCGCTACGACGACGCCGCGGATGCCCTTGTCACCGACGAGTAGGTCGGAGCCGTTGCCCACGATGGTGAGCGGCAGATCGCAGCGATAACAGGTATCGAGCGTGGCGACGAGGCCCTGCTCGGTGTCGGGCGTGACAAAGACATCGGCCGGGCCGCCGATCTTAAACGTGGTGTGCTCGCGCATGGGCTCGCTCATGAGTACGTTGTCCTCGCCAGCAACGCCGGCGAGCGCGCAAAGCAGGTCCTCGTTAAAAAAGTCGTTCTCGTGCATACGAATATCCGCCTTTTGGTGGTTGTTGTCATCAATCGATTGCAATATACCCCACCTGGACGGATTTGGTGCGCTGACGGCGATAAAACAGCCGTCCACCGGATTGGTAAAGTGTTTATCACCGAGGTAGATGGGCAGTCGCTATACTTTCAAGAGATTGCGCGTAAACCCGGAAGGAGCGAGATGGCCAACAAAGTCACCCTCAAGCAGATCGCCCAGGAGGTGGGGCTTTCCCCTTCGTCGGTTTCGCTTGTACTCAATAATCGGCCCTGTCGCATCTCGGAAGAAAACCGCAAGCTCATCAAGGAGGTTGCGGCGCGCAACCACTATGTTCCTAACCAGATCGCGCGCAGCCTGGTCATGCGCGAGTCGCGTACGCTGGGCCTTATCGTTCCCAATATCGAGAGCCGCTTTTTTGCCTCGCTCGCCGGCAGCTTGGAAAAGCGCTGTCGCGAGGACGGCTATGCACTCTTTATTACCAGCTCGGGTGGAAGCGCCGATGACGATCTGGAACTGCTACGCCAGCTGGTGACGCGCGGCGTCGATGGTGTGTTCCTGGTCGTGGGCGACGAGTTCTCCGACGATCGCGCCCTGCGCGAGGAAGTGAGCCATCTGCCTATCCCTGCCGTGATGGTCGACCGCGCCATTGAGGGCCTCGAGTGCGACAAGGTGATGTTCGACCACGAGATGGGTGGCTACATGGCCACCCGCTATCTGATCGAGCAAGGCCACCGTCGCATCGCCTGTCTGGTTAACGCGCGTCGCTCCAATACGGGTCGCAAACGACTCGCCGGTTACGAACGCGCGCTGCGCGAGGTGGGGCTGCCCATCGACGCGCGCCTGGAGTTTGAGAGCGAATATTACATCCCGAGTGCCTATGAGGCCTCGGAGGCTGTGCTTGCAACCGATGCCACCGCCGTGTTCGCAAGCTCGGACAACATTGCCCTCGGTTTGCTCAAGCGCTTGCACGAGATGGGGAAGAGCATCCCGGGCGATATCTCGGTCGTAAGCTATGACAACTCGGCGGCCGACGTTCTCTTTGAGCCGGCACTGACCGCGATTGAGCAGGATCCTGGTGTCCTCGCGGAGCATGCTTTTGGCTGCATGTCCAAGCGTCTTGCCGGTAGGGGCGGTAGACGTGCCGAAGAGGTCGTTCTGGAGCCGGCGCTTATCGTTAAGGGCAGCGTGCTTAACCTTACCGAATATAGCTAAGCGCACTTGTTTGTTTGCATAGATTGCATGCGGAGCGTCCGCTATTTGTCGGCGGGGCCGGGGCGCCTGCTTTGTTTTGAGAAGTTCGCGAAGCCCACCTCTCAAAACAAAGCAGGCACCCCGGCCCTCGTCCGTAAGCTCTTCCGCTGGGCGAGCCATAGACGCCGCGCACCGATCTACTAAAGCATGAGCTTGAAATTGGTGCTATATTCAGCTTGAGTTGTTTAATGCTAGTACGGGAGGCTGATATGGGGCTGTTCAAGAAGAAAAACCCGCAGGATGCCTTTGATCCCGATGTGTTTACCATCACGGATACGATTTTGGACCCGCCGCGGTTTACGTTTTTGCCGGCTATCTACCAGGATGCCACGCGTCGCAAGTGGGCCGTGCATCAGCGCGGCGGCGAGCCGAAGATTTTTGACTATGCGGACGTGTTGCAGTGCGAAGTAGCCGAGGCGGGCGATCCGGAGGCCGATGAAGCGGTCTCTAAACAGGAATTTGCCCAGCGCATTCTGGCAAATCCCGCTAAGGCGGCAAAAATGAACGCTGCCAAACGTAATATGTGTCTTGGTATGGGCGTTGTTGTGGCGGTTCAGACGGGAAAAGACGAGGTTTCCAAATTAGAGATTCCCGTTATGACCGACGAAGTCAAACGCGATTCAAGTCTATATAAGTCGTATCGGAATGTCGCCGAGAGGATTAAGGCCGAATTTGATGCCATGGGAGGGCTGGCCTAATTTTGGCGGCATACGTTTCTGAATGAGGAGTCTGTGCAATGGCAGGCGAATCTTATGCAATTCCCCCCAAAGATCGTGCTGTTGAGGGAATACTTTGGTATATCCAGCACCATCAGCTTGCCGGCGGCGATCGCCTGCCGGCCGAGCGCGTGCTGTGCGAAGAGATCGGCGTTTCGCGTACGGCGTTGCGCGCTGGTATCACGCGGCTCATCTCGTGTGGAACGCTCGAGAGCCGTCGCGGATCGGGTACGTATGTGTGTCCTCCCAAGCCGCTGAATATCTTCCAGGAAACGTATAACTTTTCCGATGCTGTGCGAACTGCCGGCCTATACCCCTCTTCTCGTCTGGTTTCCACCGGGACCATCGAGGCGGATGAGGCGCTTGCCGACAAGCTTGGGGTGGCTGTAGGCGCTCCTTTACTCCGCATGCAGCGCATTCGACTTATAGAGGGCGAGCCGGCGTCAATCGAGACCGCTCACGTTAACCTGTCCCTGTGCCCCGCGCTTCCCGAGCACGATTTTGAGTGTGAGAGCCTTTACGATGTCTTGCTCAAAGAAGGTGGCGTGCGCGTTGAGCATGGACGTGAGCATATCTCCATCTCGCGTTTGAACGCCGAAGAGGCCGAGCTGCTCCAGCAAGAAGAGGGAACGCCGGTGTTCTATGAGAGCACGATCGAATTTGATAAGGACATGCGTTTTGTGGAGCATTGCAAATCGGTGATTTTGCCCACAAAGTTCCGCTTTGCCGATAACGGCGAAGAGAACGGCATGAGGAGCGTGGCAGGTGAACAATGGCTGAAACAGTAGTTGCCACCCCGGTTTATATGCGCATTCGACGCCGCATCGAGGAGCGTATCGAGCGCGGAATATATCCCACGGGTTCCATGATTCCGTCCGAAAAAGACCTCGCCGAGGAATTTGGTACGACACGCTTGACCATCCGAAGTGCTGTCGATGAGTTGGTTCGGCGTGGGCAGATTCGACGCGTCCGCGGAAAGGGCGCGTTTGTGGCACAGAAAGTGCCCGTTGCGTACGAGCGAACAGGAGGCTTTCGCGAATCGGTTCGTGCTTCGGGTGGCGAGCCGTCCGTCCGTATCCTCGCGCGTTCCAAGCGTTATGCGGGCCCATATTATGCCAACCTGTTTGGCATTGCCGAGGACGATTTGCTGTATTCGATTCGGCGTTTGAACTGCGTCAACGGCGACCCCGTATCGATTGAGACGGCGTTCATCCCGTGCCTGCTGTTTCCCACAATCGAAGATATTGACGTGTCGGTCTTCAGTTTGTACGAGACATATGAGATGTTGGGCCGAAAGCCGGTCATGGCACAGGAAAAGCTCGATATCGAAGCGCTGGGCGCGCGAGATGCCGGCCTGCTTGGACTGGAGCAGGGCGATCTTGCCTTGACGCTTGAGTGCGTGAGCTTCGATGCGAGCGGCCAGGCGATCGAGTACGTCAAGTCGTTTAACCGCGGTGATGCGGGTGGATATACCTATACGTACTAGCTGGTTTTTTTGCATAACGGGCTGAAAAGCTGACGGAATTTTGATCGTTGGGTCAGCTGTATATACAACCTTACATGGCGCAAAATCGACCGTTCACCGAAGGGGATAAATTAATCGACAAAGAGGTATCAAAAAGCCGTAACCTGTAATCGTGATTGGTATCAAATACTAATGATTTGTTACGAGGTGAGACGATGAAGATGCTCGATTACGTTCAGCTTGCCCATGTGCGTATGGGAGAGAACCTCGAGCGTTCGTCTGAGCTGGTAGTGCAGCTCGTTGATATTTTCCAGTCCGGTTCTTTTGACGCACTGCGCATCGTTGCTTCGGGTTCGTCGCGCCATGCCGCCGATTGCGCCCGCGATTACCTGCAAGATGCGCTGCAGATGCAGGTGTCCGTTGTGACGCCCGAGGCCTTCGTCGATTTTGAACACACCTATCCGCAGCATGCGCTCAACATCGCCGTCTCGCAGAGCGGCTATTCGACCAATACGATTGCGGCGCTCGATTACATGCGTGCACACGATATGGCTGCAGTTGCGCTCACGGCAAACGTCGAGGCGCCCATCAAGGAACACGCTGACATCGTTCTTGACTACGGTGTGGGTGTCGAGTCGGTGGACTTTGTGACCCTGGGCGTCGAGGTTCTCGTTGAGTACCTGGTGCTCTTTGGTATTTACGGCGGTCAGGCGCGCGGAACGATTGACGCCAAGGGCGTTGCTCAGCGTCTTGATGACCTGCGCGAGGCTATCCAGGCTAATGCCGTGATGTGCAAGACCGCCGAGGCATATGTCCAAGACCACATGCTCGAGCTTTCTGAGCACACGCCCGCTATGGTCGTCGGCAACGGCCCCAACTACGGTGTTGCCGAGGAGGCGGCGCTCAAACTGAGCGAGACCATCAAGATCCCTGCCATGCATCACGAGGGCGAGGAGTTCGTCCACGGTCCCGAGATGCAGATAACCCCAGGCTACCTGGTGTTTATTGTCGACGATCCGCAGGGGTCGGAGCGTCTTGCGAATATCGCCGATGCGCTATCGAACGTTACGGCAAAAACGGTGCTGCTCACGGCCCATCCCAAGGGTAGGGCTCACGAGGTTGTGGTGCCTCAGGTGGCTCCGCTGCTCAGTGCAATTCCCAATCTCGTGTTCTTCCAGACGATTGCGGCAATAATCGCCGAGCGTCTGAAGTCATGGGACGTTCACCCGTATCTCGATGCTGTCTCCAAGCAAATGGAGGTCAAGGCGGAGGGCTACGAAGAGTCAGTCAATGCGCTTAAGGCCAAAGCGGCTGAGTGTTACGGAATGTAAGCGGGTTTTGATGCCCGTTGGCATGGGGGATGTGGAAACAACCCCAGAAAGGAGAGAAAAATGAAGGAAACCGAGAAGATCGAGATCATGCATTTCGACCAGGAGGGCTACCTCGAGGACGGCAAGGCGCTCTACGAGACCGGCAAGAAGATGACCGCGCTCGCCGACAAGGTCGCCGACGAGGGCTACGACGCCGTGTTCCTGATGGGCGTCGGCGGCACCTGGGACGAGCTCATGCAGCTCGAGTACCTCATGAACAAGTTCGGCGACCGCGACC
>CABUUB010000067.1 GCA_902494625.1 uncultured Collinsella sp. | reverse complement strand
CTAAAAAGACTGGTCTGAAACGTTTGATACCAGTCTTTTTAGCCCCGTCCCAAATGAACTGCTTCTAAGTTGCGGTGGGATAGGGATTGATTGGCGGCTGATGAGCCAAAAACAGTCCCTATTTCACCGCAAGTGGTAAAGGTGCCCCTAGTGGATGGGCTGGTAGCGGGGGCAGTAGCTGATGGCGATGGCATCGACGCCTACGTGGGTGGCGATGGTGCAGCCGATGGGGCCGGTGCCGGCATCTACATAGTCTTGGCCTGCGAGCGTCTCGTTGACAAGTTCCTGCTCCTCGGCGGCGCCGGTCGTGAGCACGCGCACGCTGGAGCCCGGATGCTCGGCCAAAAACGCGAGGCAGTCTGCCATGGTGTTGGCGACGATGCGCTTGGCGCCGCGGCCCTTCTTGATGGCCTTGATCTCGCCCGACTGCCACTCCGGCGAAACGGCCAGGCGAATATTGAGCATCTGCGTGAGCTGGCCGGCGAGCTTGGGCGCGCGGCCGTTCTTAACGAGGTTCTCGAGCGTGCGGGGAATCAGCAGCAGGTGCGCGTCGGACAGGGTCGCGCGGATCTGTGCCTCGGTCTCGTCCAGGCTGCGGCCGTCCTCGCGCATGGCGAGCGCGTACTCCACCAGCAGGCCCTCGGCACCCGAGCCGGTGCGCGAATCGATGCAGCGCACGTCGAGCTCGTGGGTCTCGGCGACCAGGCATGCATTGGAATAGCAGGCGGACCATTCGCTGCACAGCGAGATAAAGATCGCGCTGTCGTGGCCATCGGCGCGCACGCGGTCAAACAGCGCCTTGAACTCGCCGGCACTCGGCTGCGAGGTATGCGGCAGCTGCTCGGAGCCGGCCATGCGGGCGACGTACTCCTGGGCGGTGATCTGTACCTGGTCGAGCAGGTCCTCGCCTTCGATAATCACATGCAGCGGAATGACGTAAATGCCGAGCTCTTGGGCGCGGGCGGGGGAGATGTCCGACGTGGAGTCGGTTATGATGGCAAAAGACATAATTGCACCTTTCGTTGGGGCGCGGCAGCGCCGCCTGCTGAGAGCAAAGTGCGACAAGTATAGTGGAGTCGTTCCACATTTATAGGTTCAATTGTTGAATAGTCAACAGTTTGAAGTGTCAGTGTGGAAATCATCAACTGGGGAAGAGGGGTGCCGATGGCGGCGCTGGAGATATGCAAGCGGCCGGTTGTGCTGTTCGATTTTGACGGCACGGTGGCCGATACGGGTCGGGCGGTGATGACCTCGACGCGCAAGACGTTGGCCGCGCGCGGGTTTTCGGAGGCGCAGATGGGTGACCTGCGCCGCATGATCGGGCCGCCCCTGTGGAAGAGCTTTCACGACTTTTACGGCTTTTTCCGCGAGGAGTCGCTTGTGGTGGCCGACGAGTACCGTGCCTTTTTTGACGAGCTGGGACCGGAGGAGTATCCCGTGTTCGATGGAATCCCCGAGCTGCTGGATGGGTTGGCCGCTCAGGGCAAGCGTATGGCCGTGGCGACGTCGCGCATGGAGGCAAAGTGTATCAGCATGGTGCATGAGCTGGGGCTTTCGCAGTTTGAGGCCGTGGTCGGCATGAATCCGCCGCAGGGTCGCGAGATCAAGGCGGATTCGGTCCGCGATGCCCTGGCAGAGCTCGGTGCGACGGCGGGCGATGCCGTGATGATCGGCGATCGCTTTAACGACGTCGAGGGCGCGCACGCGATGAGCGTGCCGTGCATTGGTATCTATTCGGGCGCGGCGGCGCCGGGCGAGCACGAGGCGGCGGGTGCCGATGCAGTGGTGCACTCGGTGGCCGAGCTTGCTAAACTTTTCGCTATATAAGTATGTGATGTGAGGGACGGGCGTACCCGTCGCTCATTGGTAAGGAGGTCGTCCATGAATCAGGTGGAGCAGAGCGTTGCCGAGTATGTTGACGAGGTCTGGGAAGATGTCGTCGCCGATATCGAGCAGCTGGTGAGCTATCCGTCCGTGGCCGTTGCTGCCGATGCGGAGCCCGGTGCGCCGTTTGGCCGCCCGGTCCGTGACGCGCTCGATTGCGCGCTCGGCATTGCGCAAAAGCTCGGCTACCAGACGAGCGATGACGAGGGCTTTGTGGGAATCGCCGATATTCCGGGCCGCGGCGACAAGCAGCTCGCGACTATCTGCCATGTGGACGTGGTACCCGCTGGCCCCGGTTGGAACACCGACCCGTTTGCGATGGAGCGTCGCGAGGGCTGGCTGCTCGGCCGCGGCGTGATCGACGACAAGGGCCCGGCGGTGCTGTCGCTCTACGCTGGCGCTTATCTGCTCAAACACGGCATTGTGCCGCGCTATACCTTCCGCGCGTTGCTGGGCTGCGATGAGGAAGTGGGCATGTCCGACGTTCACCATTATCTGGAGAACCACGTGAACCCCGACTTTCTGTTTACGCCCGATGCCGAGTTCCCGGTCTGCAATGCCGAGAAGGGCCAGTTTGGGGCGACGTTTGTTAGCTCCAAGATCGACGGCGGGCGCATCGTGTCGTGGAGCGGCGCCGAGGCGAGCAATGCCGTTCCGTCGCAGTCCATCTGCGAGCTCGCGATTGCCGCTGATGAGCTGCCGGCGCCGGTCGAGAACGCCGACCGCCTGGAGATCACGACGCTCGATAACGGGCATGCGCAGATTTTCGCCCACGGCATTGGCGGTCATGCCTCGATGCCCGAGGGAACGATCAACGCCGTCGGCCTGATCGTGGCGTATCTGCGCGAGGCCGAGGACGCGTTTGGTGCACGCGACGAGCGCCTGCTGACGCCTGCCGAGCACGAGTTCGTCAAGTTTTTGGCCTTTGTGCATGCGGACGCCTATGGCCGCGGCCTGGGTATCGATGCGACGAGCCCGGCGTTTGGCCCGCTCACCTGCAATCCCGGCGTCATCCGTGTGGTGGATGGCCGCATCGAGCAGGTCATCGACGTGCGCTTCCCCGATAGCACGAGTGCCGATACCATCCGCGAGCAGCTCGAGCCGCTCGTGGGCCGTTTTGGCGTGACGTGCCGTGTGGGTCGTGCGAAGGTGCCGTTCTCGGTCTCTGCCGACGATCCGGCCGTGAAGGCGCTTATTGATACCTATAACGAGTTTACGGGCAAGCATGCTGAGCCCTTTGCTATGGGCGGCGGCACGTACGCGCGCAACTTTGCCCGCGCCGTCTCGTTTGGCCCCGAGGAGACCGGCCTGGAGCTGCCCGAGTGGGGCGGCCAGATGCACGGTCCCAACGAGTGTGCCAACGAAGAGCAGCTCAAGCAAGCGCTCAAGATCTATATTGTTGCGATCCTTCGTTTGAATGAATTAGAGCTTTAAGGTTTCGCGGTTTCCCAATCTAAGTTGCGGTGGAATAGTTCCTAGAATGGGCCATTTGATGGCCAAGCAGGAACTATTTCACCGCAACTTTGTTTTTATTGGTGTAAAAGGTGCGCCATGTTCGGCGCTGGATTGTTATCCGTTTGTAAAGGCTGGGCAGAGCTTGCGGTAAGGGTCTATCAAATGACCGTAAGAAACCGCAGTTGGCGCGGGCGCTGCCCGATCGAGGCCGTATCTTTCCAAACAGCAAAGCGGGCAGGGTGCCCGCGAGTCGCATGTATGAAAGGAAGATCATGCTCGATCAGGCTTATTCTCGTCGTCAGTTCCTCGGCCTCGCTGGTGGTCTTGCCGGCATCGTCGGTCTCGGTCTCGTTGGTTGCGGCTCCGGCGCATCCGATGCCGCCGACAAGGGTAGCGCCGCTGCTGCCGAGTCCGTCTCCGGCGAGGTGACCTACGACGGTGCCTCTTCGTTCCAGGCTCTCGTCGAGGCCGCTGCCGAGAAGTTCATGGACGCCAACCCCGATGTCTCCGTCTCCGGCTCGGGTAACGGTTCGGGCAAGGGCCTGACCACTGTTGCCGCCGGCACCGTCACCATCGGCAACTCCGACGTCTTCGCCGAGACCAAGCTCGAGGCCGACCAGGTCAAGAACCTCGTCGACCACGAGGTTGCCGTCGTGGGCATGGGCCCCGTCGTCTCCAAGAACGTGACGGTCGACGACCTGTCCCTTGAGCAGCTCAAGGGCATCTTCTCCGGCCAGATCACCAACTGGAAGGAGGTCGGCGGCGACGACGCAAAGATCGTCGTCCTCAACCGCAAGGCCGGCTCCGGCACCCGCGCCACCTTCGAGGCCGCCGTCTTTGGTGACGAGGCCGTCGACTTTAAGGGCGACGCCGAGCTCGACAAGTCCGGCGACGTCCAGACTCAGATGGGCAGCACCGACAACGCCATCTCCTACCTCGACTTCTCGCACTTCGATGACTCCAAGTTCAACGCCATCAAAGTCGAGGGCGTCGAGCCCAAGAGCAAGAACGTCACCGACGACTCTTTCAAGATCTGGGCGACCGAGCACATGTACTGCTCCAAGGACGCCGACGAGGCTACCAAGGCCTTCCTGGAGTTCATGCTTTCCGACGACGTCCAAGGCAAGCTCGTCGAGGAGCAGGGCTTTATCCCCGTCTCTGCCATGAAGGTCGTCAAGGACGCCAACGGCAAGGTCTCTGCTAAATAAGCAATCGCCCCCGGAAAGGTTTGCAATGGCAAAACAGCTGCCAAAGCGCGACCTTGAGAACGTAGGCCTGGGCGTCACGGGCGCGTGCGTAGCGCTCGTGACGCTTGTCGTTGCCGCGCTCATCTTCATGGTCGCCCAAAAGGGCCTCTCGGCTTTTCTCAAGGACGGCGTTTCGGTTGTCGAATTCTTCACCGGCACCAAGTGGGACCTGGCCAACACAGCCGAAAACGGTCTGCCTTACACCGGCGCCCTGCCCCTGATCGTCACCTCGTTTGCGGTCATGGTGCTCTCCACGCTCATCGCGCTGCCCATCGCCATCGGCTCCGCCATCTTTGCGGTCGAGATCCAACCCAAATTTGGCTCCAAGGTCTTTCAGCCGCTTATTGAGCTTTTGACCGGTATTCCCTCGGTCGTCTTTGGTCTGATCGGTTTTCACGTGGTCGTCGGCCTTATGAAGAGCGTTTTCCACGCAAGCACGGGCCTGGGCATCTTGCCCGGCGCCATCGTGCTGGCCGTCATGATCCTGCCGACGATGACCGCGCTTTCGGTCGATGGCCTGCGCGCCGTGCCCGACAGCTACCGTCAGGGTTCGCTCGCGCTGGGCTACACCCGCTGGCAGACCATCTGGCACGTGGTGCTCAAGTCCGCCATGCCGTCGCTCATGACCGCGGTCATCCTTGGCATGACCCGCGCCTTTGGCGAGACGCTCGCCGTGCGCATGGTTATCGGCGGCATCGAGGCCATGCCGACGTCGCTGCTGTCGCCGGCGTCCACCATCACCACCACGCTCACCACGTCTATGGCGGTCTATGCCGAGGGCTCGGCCCAGGACGACGTCCTGTGGGCGCTCGGTCTGCTGTTGATGGGCATGAGCCTCATCTTCATCCTGATCATCCACCTTATAGGCCGCAAGGGGGCGAAGGCTCGTGGCTAGCACGCGCATCCATATCGACGAGGCGAGGCTCGGGCGCGTCCAAAAGCAGGACCGCATTGCCACGGGCGCGCTGACGGCAATCGCTGCCATCGTCATGCTCATCGTCATCTCCATGGTGGCCTATATCCTGTTCGAGGGGGTCTCGACGCTGTTCCAGCCGGGATTTCTCACGCAGCCCGCGCGCGCTAACGGTACCCAGGGCGGCGTGCTCTACCAGCTGTTCGACTCGTTCTACCTGCTGCTGATTACTCTGGTCATCTCGGTGCCCATCAGCCTGGGCGGAGCGGTCTTCCTGGTTGAGTACGCGCCGAACGGCCCTATCCGCGACATCGCCTCCACCGCCATCGAGACGCTGTCCTCGCTGCCTTCCATCGTCGTCGGCATGTTCGGCTTTCTGGTGTTCTCGGTGCAGCTGGGCTGGAAGTACTCCATCATCTCCGGCGCCGTCGCGCTCACCATGTTCAACATCCCCATCCTGGTGCGCGTGATTCAGCAGGCGCTCGAGGACGTGCCGCAGGCCCAGCGCGATGCGTGTCTGGCTATGGGCCTCACCCGCTGGGAGGCCACGCTGCACATCCTGATCCCCGAGGCCATGCCCGCTATCGTGACCGGCATCGTGCTTTCGGCTGGCCGCGTGTTTGGCGAGGCCGCGGCGCTGCTCTTTACCTCGGGCATGAGCTCGCCGGTTCGCCTGAACTTCTTGAGCTTTAACCTGTCGAGCCCTACCTGCGCCTGGAACGTGTTCCGCCCTGGCGAGTCGCTCGCCGTGCATATCTACAAGATCTATGGCGAGGGCAGCCCCGAGGCCCAGCAGATCGTCTGGGGCACCGCGGCATTGCTGATGATCTGCGTGCTGCTGTTTAACGTAGTCGCCCGCATTGTGGGCAAGCAACTGGCAAGGAAGATGACGGCCGAATGAGCGAGATAAATGAAACGCCCGCAACCGAAGCGGCATCGTCCGACACCCAGGACTTCTTGTCGAGCGTGGGGGAGAGCGAGAAGCGCGTGCGCGTGAGCGGCAAGGCCGTGAGCGACGAGGTCGTGCTCTCCACCAAGGACGTCAACGTGTACTATGGCGACCACCATGCACTGCACAATACGTCGCTCGACTTCCACAAGGGCGAGATCACGGCGCTCATCGGGCCTTCGGGCTGCGGTAAGTCGACCTTCTTGCGTAGCCTCAACCTCATGAATCGCGAGATTCGCGGCTGCCGCGTGGAGGGCGAGATCAACTATCGCGGGCGCAACGTGAACACCAGGACCGAAAACACCTACGAGCTGCGCCGTTCCATTGGCATGGTGTTCCAGCAGCCCAACCCGTTCCGCAAGTCCATTCGCGACAACATCACGTTTGCGCCCAAGCGCCACGGTATCACCGACCGCGACGAGCTCGACCGCATGGTCGAGGAGAGCCTGTGCGGCGCGGCACTGTGGGACGAGGTCAAGGACAAGCTCGACAAGAGCGCCTATGCGCTTTCGGGCGGTCAGCAGCAGCGTCTGTGCATTGCGCGCACGCTGGCGCTCAACCCCGACGTGATCCTGTTTGACGAGCCCTGCTCGGCGCTCGACCCCATCTCGACGCTGGCGATCGAAGACCTCATGTCGTCGATCGTTGCCGACCGCGCCATCGTCATCGTGACGCACAACATGGAGCAGGCGTCGCGTGTGTCCAACCGCACGGCGTTCTTCTACATGGGCGATATGGTCGAGTACGACGAGACTGACGAGATTTTCCAACGGCCCAAGGATAAGCGGCTGAATGATTACCTCACCGGCATGTTCTCCTAGTCCGGGACATGCTTGAGGCCCGCGGTGGCCACGGTCGCCACGGGACTGATTGGAGAGGCGGGTCATCTCTTGTGGGAGATGGCCCGCCTTTTTGCTCTGCGACCGAAACGACCACCACAAAGGGGACAGGCGCCTTCGTGGTGGTTTGGGGTGGGGCTCGCTGCTATCATGGACAACGTTGAATTTCTACGAAGGAGCAGGGCATATGGCGATTCTTTTGGGATGCGATTCCGTCAGCCTAGAGTTTCCCACCAAGCATATTTTCGATAGCGTGACGCTCGGCGTGGGCGAGGGTGACCGCATTGGTATTGTCGGTAAAAACGGCGATGGCAAGTCGACGCTGCTGAGCGTGCTCGCCGGCACGCTGGAGCCCGACGACGGCCGCGTGACGCACCGCCGCGGCACGACGATTGGATTGCTCGGCCAAAAGGATAACCTGGTCGATACCGACACCGTGCATCATGCCGTCGTCGGTGACACGCCCGAATACGAGTGGGCCTCGAGCCCGCGTACGCGCCAGATTCTGGCCGGCCTTATTAGCGATGTGCCCTGGGAGGGCACGGTGGGCGAGCTTTCGGGCGGCCAGCGCCGTCGCGTGGACCTCGCGCGCCTGCTGATCGGCGACTACGACGTGCTCATGCTCGACGAGCCCACCAACCACCTGGACATGCGCACCATCAACTGGCTCGCGCGTCACTTAAAGGCCCGCTGGCAGCGCGGCCAGGGCGCGATGCTCGTGGTCACGCACGATCGCTGGTTCTTGGACGAGGTCTGCACCAGCATGTGGGAGGTCCACGACGGCCAGGTCGATCCCTTTGAGGGCGGCTACTCGGCATACATCCTGCAGCGCGTGGAGCGCGACCGCATGGCCGCCGTCACCGAGGAGCGCCGCCGCAACATGGCGCGCAAGGAGCTCGCGTGGCTGAGCCGTGGCGCCCAAGCCCGTTCCACCAAGCCCAAGTTTCGCGTGGAGGCCGCCCGCGAGCTCATCGCCGACGTGCCGCCCGTGCGTGACGAGCTGGAGCTCAAGCGCCTGGCCGTGAGCCGCCTGGGCAAGCAGGTTATCGACGTGGTCGACGTGGACGCCGGCTATGCGGATACTGACGGCGCGCCCAAGCAGGTGCTCTCCGACGTGACCTGGCTTATCGGCGCGGGCGACCGCTATGGTCTTTTGGGCGAGAACGGCGCCGGCAAGTCCACGCTGCTCGACGTGATCCAGGGCAAGATCGCGCCCCTGCGCGGTCGCGTGAAGATCGGCCAGACGGTGCGCTTTGGCGTGCTGTCGCAGCAGCTCGAGGAGCTCGAACCCTACATGGGCGACACGATCCGCGAGGTGCTGAGCAACTATAAGAAGTACTACATCATTGACGGCAAGGAGACTTCGCCCGAGAAGCTCTGCGAGCGTCTGGGCTTTACGACGCAGCAGCTCTGGAGCCGCATCGGCGATCTTTCGGGCGGCCAGCGCCGTCGCCTGTCGCTGCTGCTGACGATCCTGGACGAGCCCAACGTGCTTATCCTGGACGAGCCTGGCAACGACCTGGATACCGACATGCTGGCGATTGTCGAGGACCTGCTGGACGGCTGGCCCGGCACGCTGATCCTAGTGACACACGACCGCTTTTTGATGGAGCGCGTGACCGACCAGCAGTGGGCACTGCTTGACGGTCATCTGACGCATATGCCCGGCGGCGTGGACCAGTACCTGCGCCTGTGCAACGCCGCGGCCGAGGGCGAGCCCGTGGGTGCGCCGAGCGCCAAGACCGGCACGTTCGACACCGGCGCCGCGGCAGCTGCGGCCGAAAAGCCCAAGTCGAGCGGTCAGCCCAACGGCCTGTCCAACGCCGAGCGTCAGAAGCTCCGCCGCGAGGTGAGCTCGCTCGAGCGCAAGATGGAGACGCAGCGCGCCCGCGTTGAGGAAGCCGAGGCAGCAATGGCCCAGGTCGACCCCACCAACTACACGGCGCTGGGCGAGCAGCAGGCAAAGATCGACGAGGCTCACGCCGCCATGGACGAGCTGGAGATGGCGTGGCTCGAGG
>CABUUB010000066.1 GCA_902494625.1 uncultured Collinsella sp. | reverse complement strand
GTCCCTAGGTTTTCAAAAAAGCGGTCGGCGCGCAGGTGCGCCGACCGCCGATATATGGGGTCTGATGTTTTTGACCGGAGAGGACTACCTACTCGTCGAGGAGATCCTCTGGCATATCGTTGCCGTCGCCTAGATCGACAGGGGTTTCTTCGGGGGCAGAGCCGTTTTCCGTGGCTTCGCCTTCGGGCTTCTCCTTGGCGGCTGTCATACGGGCTACGGCGCAGATGCGGTCGTTGTCGTCGACGGTCATCATCTTGACGCCCTGGGTAGCGCGGCCAGTCTGGCTGATCTCGTCGGTCTTGACGCGAATGACCGTCGCGCCCTCCGTCACGATGAATAGCTCGTGCTGCGGGCCCACCGTCTTCATGGCCGCGAGGTTACCCTTACGCTCGGTCATTTGGATGGTGTAGACGCCCTGGCCGCCGCGATTCTGCTCCGGGTAGTCCGCGACCGGCGTGCGCTTGCCGTAGCCGCGCTCGGTGATGACGAACAGATCGCCGTTGCCGTTAGTGACTTCCATGCCCAGAACGCTCACGCCGTCCTTCATACCAATACCGCGAACGCCGCTGGTATCGCGGCCGGTGGCGCGCACCTGCTCCTCGGAGAACATGATCGCCTTGCCCGCGGTGGTAGCCAGGATGATCTTGTCACCCTCGCGCACGCGGCGCACGTTCAGCAGCGCGTCGTCGTCACGCAGGTTGATAGCGATCAGGCCGTCGCGACGGCTGCGGTCGTATGCGCTCATCACGGTCTTCTTGACCATGCCACTCTTGGTGGCAAACATCAGGTACTCGTCGGCCGGGAACTCGCGGCAGCTGATGACGCTCGCGATCTTCTCGCCCTCCTCGAAGGGCAGAAGGTTGACGATCGCGGTACCGCGCGCCTGGCGCGTACCCACCGGCAGCTCGTGCACCTTCAGGCGATAGACCTTGCCCTTGCTCGAGAAGAACAGCACGTACTCGTGCGTGGACGCGATGAACATCTCGTCGATAACGTCGTCCTCTTTGAGGTTGACGCCCGACACGCCCTTGCCACCGCGCTTCTGGGCACGGTAGGCGGCCACCGGAATGCGCTTGACATAGCCGGTGTGGGTGATGGTCACGACCATGTCCTCGTCGGCGATGAGGTCCTCGACATCCAGGTCCTTCTCAACCTGGCTGATCTCGGTGCGGCGCTTGTCGCCGAACTTCTTGGAGATCTCGCGCATCTCCTCCTTGATGACGCCCAGGATCTTCTCCTCATGCGCCAGCAGGTCCTCGTAGTAGGCGATGGCGCGGCGCAGGCCGTCCAGCTCTTCCTGGATCTTGTCGCGCTCCAGACCGGTCAGGCGGCGCAGCTTCATCTCGAGGATGGCCGTGGTCTGCTCGGGCGTAAAGCCAAAGCGCTCGATCAGGCGGCTGCTGGCCTCGGAGTCGGTCTGCGAGGAGCGGATGATGCTAATGACCTCATCGATATGGTCGAGGGCCATCAGGTAGCCCTCGAGGATATGCGCGCGGGCCTGGGCCTTCTTAAGGTCAAAGCGGGTGCGGCGAGTGACGACGTCGACCTGGTGGTCAATGTAGTGCCGCAGCATCTCGCGCAGGCTCAGGCATTTGGGAACGCCGTTGACGAGCGCCAGGTTGTTGGCGCCAAAGGTCGTCTGCAGCGAGGTGTACTTATACAGGTTGTTGAGCACGACCTGAGGAATGACGCCCTTCTTGAGCTCGATAACCAGACGGATGCCCTTCTGGTTGGACTCATCGCGCATATCCGAGATACCCTCGATGCGCTTGTCGTTGACGAGCTGGGCGATCTTCTCCTGCAGGGTGCCCTTGTTGACCATGTAGGGAATCTCGGTAAAGACCAGGCGGCTGCGGCCGGTCTTGGTGGACTCCACGTGCGCCTTGGCACGCACGGTGATGGAGCCACGTCCGGTCTCATAACTCTGTTTGATGCCGGCGCTGCCCATAATGATGGCGCCGGTGGGGAAGTCCGGACCGGGCATGATCTGCATGAGCTCGTCGACGGTGGCGTCGGGGTTGTCGATCAGGTAGCAGGTGGCCTCGATCGCCTCGGTGAGATTATGCGGAGCGATGTTGGTGGCCATGCCGACGGCGATGCCCTGGCTGCCGTTGACCAGCAGGTTGGGGAAGCGCGCAGGCAGTGCCACGGGCTCGGCGAGCGATTCGTCGTAGTTGGGCTGCCAGTCGACGGTATCCTTCTGCAAGTCACGCAGCAGTTCCATGGCGGGCTTGGCCAGGCGGCTCTCGGTGTAACGCATGGCTGCCGCACCGTCGCCGTCGATGTTACCGAAGTTGCCGTGACCATCGATGAGCGGCGTGCGCATGGAGAACCACTGCGCCAGGCGGACCATGGCCTCATAGACCGCGGAGTCGCCATGCGGGTGGTACTTACCGATAACTTCGCCGACCGTCCAAGCTGACTTCTTGTGCGGGCGGTTGGGGTAGATACCGCTCTCGTTCATCGCGTACAGGATGCGGCGGTGCACCGGCTTTAAGCCGTCGCGCACGTCCGGCAGGGCGCGCGCCGTGATAACCGACATCGAATACTCGATAAACGACTGCTTCATCTCGCGACCGAACTCCGAAATCTGGAGCTGGCCGCCGTTGATATCCTCGCCGGCCGAGGCGCCACGGTCGACTTCGCCAAAGCTCTCCTCGAGCTCACCGTCGTCGTCCTCTTCCTCATCATCATCGGCATCGGGGTTATAGGCGTCCGGGTCGCCGTCCTCGCCCTGCTCAGCACGGGCAAGCAGGCGCTTCAGGTCATCGGGCATACCGGCATCGCCGGCCTCGCCCGTACCCTCGTTATTGTTGATATCGTCTGCCACGTTACCTCCTCTTAAGCGTCAAGGAAACGCGCGTCATGCGCATGTTTTTCAATGTACTCGCGGCGATAGCCGACCTCGGAACCCATCAGCTCGCGCACGGCGCGGTCCGCCACCACGGCGTCCTCGATCGACACACGCTGCAGGATGCGGGTCTTGGGGTCCATCGTCGTCGAGGCAAGCTGCTTGGGGTCCATCTCGCCCAGGCCCTTGTAGCGCTGGACGGTATAGCCCTTGCGCTTTTTGGTGATCTTGCCGTCCTTGGCCTTGCCGTCCTCGTCGTTATCGTCGGGGTTCAGGCCCAGACTCTGGATGGTGTCGCGCAGGATCTCGTCTTCGGGCTGGCGGCCGTTGGGATACACGTAGTGGATCTTGTTGCGCACCTTAATGCCAAAGATGGGCGGGCAGGCAACATAGACGTAGCCGGCATCGATCAGCGGACGCATGTACTTGTAGAAGAACGTCAGCAGCAGGATGCGGATATGCGCACCGTCGACGTCTGCATCGGTCATGATGATGATCTTGTGGTAGCGCGCCTTGGTGATATCGAAGTCGCCGCCGTCGCCGGCACTCGTCGTGACGCCGCAACCGATCGCGGTAATCAGCGACTGGATGGTGTCACTCGAGAACGCGCGGTGGTCGCCTACGCGTTCGACGTTCAAAATCTTGCCGCGCAGGGGCAGAATCGCCTGGATGTCTCGGCGACGGCCGTCCTTGGCCGAACCGCCTGCCGAGTCGCCCTCTACGATGAAGAGCTCAGTCAGCTCGGCATCGCGCACCGAGCAGTCAGCGAGCTTACCGGGCAGGGAAGCTGTCTCGAGCAGGCTCTTGCGGCGGGTCGCCTCGCGCGCCTTGCGGGCGGCATTGCGCGCCTTGCAGGCCTGCTGCGCCTTCTTGACGATCTCGCGAGCGGGCTTGGGATGCTCCTCCAAGTAATCGGCAAGGCCGTCGGTCACGATCTTGAGCGTCAGCGCGCGCATATAGGAGCTGCCGAGCTTGGCCTTGGTCTGGCCCTCAAATTGCGGGTCGGGCAGCTTGACCGAGATAACGGCCGAAAGGCCCTCGCGCACATCGTCGCCGGTCAGGTTGGCGTCTTTTTCCTTGAGCAGGTTCTGTTTGCGCGCGTAGTCGTTGATCACACGGGTGAGCGCGGTGCGGAAGCCCTCAAGGTGCATGCCGCCCTCGGGGGTGTAGATGTCGTTGGCAAACGACATGACGTTCTCGCCGTAACCGCTATTCCACTGCAGGGAAACCTCAACCTCGCCCATCTTGGTCACAGGCGCGTCCGGGTCCGATTTGCCCTCGATGTAGATGGGCTCCTTAAAGGCCTCGGGGACGTCCTTGCCCTCGTTGAGGAACTTGACGAAGTCGATGATGCCGCCCTCGTAGCAAAACTCCTCCACATGGGGAGTCGCCTCGCGCTCGTCGGTCAGCACGATTTTGAGGTTCTTATTGAGGAACGCCGTCTCCTGCAGACGGTTGTGCAGCGTATCGAAATCGTAGATGCATGTCTCGAAGATCTCGTCGTCGGGCCAGAAGGTGACGGTGGTGCCCGTCGAATCCGAGGTGCCCACGACCTCCATCTTCTTAACGGTCTTGCCGCGCGAGAACTCCATCTCGTAGGTGTTGCCGTCGCGACGAACCTGAACGACCACGCGCTTGGACAGTGCGTTGACGACGGAGATACCAACGCCGTGCAGGCCGCCCGAAACCTTATAGGCCGAGTTATCGAACTTACCGCCGGCGTGCAAGATCGTCATGACGACCTCGAGCGTCGGGATCTTTTTAACAGGGTGCTCGTCGACGGGGATGCCGCGCCCGTTGTCGACGACCGTGATGGAGTTGTCGGCGTGGACCGTCACCTGGATCTCGGTGCAGAAACCGGCCATGGCCTCGTCGACGGAGTTGTCAACGATCTCCCACACCAGGTGATGCAGACCGCTGGCGCTCGTCGAGCCGATATACATGCCCGGGCGCTTACGAACGGCCTCGAGACCTTCGAGAATCTTAATCTCGCCGCCATCGTAATCGTTTTCGTTTGCCACACGTCCTCCTTCAGTCAAGAAAATGTGTACAGCCTTACTAGTTTATCGTAAAAAAATACCCTCGGGAACGAGGGTATTTGGCTCTACAAGGCCACCAGATGCGATTTAAGGCTCTTTTTTGCTTTGCACGCCCTTGGCCCACTCGGCACTGGCTCTCATAGCATTCTCGAGGGCCTCGCGCAGTTTTTGGTCTTCGATGGGCGCCACTTGGCGCTCAATCTCGGTGCGCTCGGCCTCACTGAGGTCGGCGTGCGGGGCCGGCGGGCGCTCGGTCGTCGCCGGGCGCAGGCGCTGCTTGGCGGCGGGCGGCGTGTGACCGGGCGCGGTGGTTTTGAACACCAGGCCGTCCACATGCGCACCGGCGCGCTCCATGCGCGCGCGGATGATCTCGCGCAACAGCGTCATTTCCTGCGTCCACGAGGGCGAATCGAGATATACCAGCAGCTCATTGGACTCGGGCAGGTAGCGCAGGCCCGTCACATGCCGCCCCTCGCGCGTGCCCGAGCACACCGCGTTCCACGCGCGATAGACCGCGCGCGACTCCTCGGCAGCCTCCATCTGCGCGCGGCGCTCAGGTGTCGCGGCCGCCAGGATGCGCTGGCGCTCTGCGTTTAAAAACCCACTGAAGGCGACCGTTTCGCTCTCGCGCTCGTAATTAGCACGTCTCACCCATGCTCACCACCTTGGCTCGATCAAGCAGGTCATCGGTAAAATACCCCAGGTTGGTCGTGGTTATGACCGTCTGGATATCATCGCCGATCAGCCGCAGAAAAGCACCGCGGCGCTCGCCGTCGAGTTCGCTCATCACGTCGTCCAAAAGCAGCAGCGGGGCGGTGCCCAGGACATCGCGAGTCACGGCCACCTCCGCCACCTTCCAGGCCAGAACCAACGTTCGCTGCTGACCTTGGCTGGCAAATGAGCGGGCGGAGCGGCCCGCCACGGCAAACTCAATCTCATCGCGATGCGGTCCCACCAACGTCACGCCGCGGCGAATTTCCTCGTCGGCGTGCTCATCAAGGGCAGTCAGCATGCGCTCGTACGCCCAGCCCTTCAGCTCTTCGCGATCCTCGACCTGGGGCAAATCCCCCAGCGTGGACGTATAGGTCACGCTGGCAGCCTCGCCGGACGCCACTTGACCGTAGGCAGTGTGCACATGGCCCGCCAGCCGGTCGAGTAGGGCCAACCGGTGCACGAGCAGGGCCGAGCCCGCGCGGGCGATCGAATCGTTCCACGCGCCGAGCATCTCGCGGCAGCACCAGGTCTCCTTGAGCAGGGCGTTACGCTGGGTCACGCAGCGTCCATAGGTGCTCGCAAGATCGGCATAACGTGCGCTCAGTTGCATGCCAAAGTCATCGAGGGCGGCGCGGCGCACACTGGCGCCTCGCTTAACCATGTCCAGATGGTCGGGGCAAAACAGCACGCTCGGCAGAGCCCCGCGCACACCGGCGGCAGAACATCTCTTGCCGTTGCGGCTAAACGAGCGCTTACCGTCCTCCGCGTTCAATCCCATATCAAGCACGCGGCCGTCGCCCTCGAGCCTCAGCTCGACCTTGCACGATCCCACGCCGTCACGGACGAGCTCGGCTGCGGTCGGATGCCTAAACGAGGCGCCGCTCGTCAGCAGCTGCAGCGCCTCTATGAGATTGGTCTTTCCCGCCGCGTTGGGTCCCGCAAGTATCGTCACGCCCTCGTCCAGGGCAAGGCGATAGCTATCGAAGCTGCGGTAGTGCGCGACGGAAAGATCGCGGGCGAACATGGTCATGGCGCAGCGCTAGATGCGGACCGGCATGACCAGGTACAGGTAGTTGATCTTGTCGTAGGACTTGAAGATGCCCGCCTGCGAGTAGCTCTTGAGCTCCAGCGTGATCTCCTT
Organism: uncultured Collinsella sp.; assembly: GCA_902494625.1. Classification (GTDB taxonomy): domain Bacteria; phylum Actinomycetota; class Coriobacteriia; order Coriobacteriales; family Coriobacteriaceae; genus Collinsella. Next base: position 2,676 of record CABUUB010000066.1, on the reverse strand, counting down.
CTCCTTGGACAGGGCATTGAGGCAGCCAAAGATGTAGTGGTAGTTGAAGGCGATGGTGCCCGACTCGCCCTCGGCCTCGACATCGATCGTCTCCTGCGCAAGGTCCTGGTCATTGGAAATGGAGGACAGGCCCATCTGCCCGTTCTCGACATCGATCTCGAACTTGACGGCGGGGTTGGCGCTCGCGATAACGGCCACGCGTTTGAGGGCGGCGTTAAAGGCGGCGACGTCAATCTTGACGCTCGTCACGCACGAATCGGGGATGAGCTGCTTGTAGTTGGGGTACACGCCCTCGATGCGGCGAGACACGTAGGTGGTGTTGCCGGCCTCAAAGACAACCTGGGTGTCAGTAGCCCCGATCATGATGGTGGCCTGGCTGGCCATGATGTTCAGCGCGTCGTTAAAGGCATCGGCCGGAACGTTGAGCTCAAAGGAGCCCTCGAGGGTCGAGGTCTCGACCTGCGTATCGCACACGGCCAAGCGGAAGGAATCGGTCGCTACCAGGCGCACGGTGTTGTTCTCGACCTTCATGTGCACGCCGCCCAGGATGGGGCGGGCCTTGTCGGTCGAGGTGACGCGCCACACGCGGCCGACCATTTCGGACAAGATATCGGTCGGCAGCTCCACGGCACTCTCGATGGCATAGGCCGGGAACTCGGGGAAGTCATTGGCATCGAGAGTGTTCAGGCGGAAAGAGCTCTTCTCGCAACTAATCAGCACCTGGCGCTCGGACAGCTCAAAGGTGACCGGGGCATCGGGGAGGGTCTTGGTGATATTGGAGAGCATCTTACAGGGGATAACCATCTCGCCCTCTTCTTCGACATGCGCCGCGATGCGATGACGGATCGAGATGGTGTAGTTAGAGGTCTGGAATTCCAAGATGCCGTCTTGCGCCTTGACGAGCACGCCCGACAGGATGGGAAGGGTGGATGCCGAAGCGACACCCTTCATAACGACGCCGATGGCTTGTGTAAGCGAGCTCTGGCTGACGGTGAACTTCATCTTTTAATACCTTTCTATAGATATAATTATCTTAATAATAGTAATAGCACTGACGAAACTGTTGATTACTCCCAAAGACGCAGGTCAGACCCAGAAAGAGAATCGACAGCAACCTGTGTGCAACAGGGGTGGTTTTCCACGTTCAAAACCTGCGCAAAACTTTTCATCACCGCGGATTGGGTTTTAGACACCTTATGCCCGTGGTTTCGACAAGTTTTCAACAGGTGTCTCTATTTCCCTACGAGCGCAGTGTAATTTTATCGCGCAGCGACTTGAGGTCTTCGGTGACGGTGCGGTCTTCCTGGATCATCTTCTGGACCTTTTTGTAACTCGTGCTGACGGTCGAGTGGTTGCGGTTGCCAAATTCGGCGCCCACCGCCGTGGTCGTCATCTCGCACATTTCGATGGCCAGATAGATGGCAATGTGGCGTGCTTTGGCGATATTGGCGTTGCGACGCGGGCCGATGAGCTCCTCGTGCGTCACGCCGTACTGCTCTTCGATGACGGACTGAACCGTTTGCACGTTGATCTTTTTGGCCGATGTGTCGAAGTACTGGCTGGCGATGGCGTCGATATCGTCAAAGGTGAGCTCCCCGCCCTCGCGCTCGCGGTCGCCCGCCTCGCCGGTGCAGCGCTCGCAGAAGCTCTCGAGTTCGCGGATGTTGGTGCCCGAGACCTCGGCCATGTGTTTAAAGTGCTCGTCGGTCAGGTGCCCGCCGTCGCCCCCATAGGCCGCCAGCAGCGAGTCGTCGCCTGCCTCGGGAGCGGCGACGATGGTGTTCTCGTAATAGCGCTGCAAGATCTTGTATTTCATCTCGTAGCTGGGCTCTGCGACTAGGCAGAGCATGCCGGCGTTGAAGCGGCTGGTCAGACGCTCGTCCATGCTCAGGTCCTTGGGGGCGCGGTCTGCCGCGATGACGACCTTCTTGTTGTTGCGGATGAACTCGTCCATGAGCTGGAAAAAGTAGTCCACGCTCGCGCGCTTGCCGATGATGTTTTGGATGTCATCGATGATGAGCACGTCCACGCCGTGGTACGCCTGCATGATGGGGGCGTTGCTCTTCTTTTGGCGGTCGAACTCGGTCATCAGGTCGTCCAGATATGCCTGGGAGTTGGCATACTTGACCTTGATCTCGGGCGACTTCTCGGCGAGCTCGTTTTTGATGGCAAGTAGCAGGTGCGTCTTGCCCAGGCCCGATTTGCCGTAGATGAACAGTGATGTGCATGTGCCGCGCTCGTCAGCGAGGGCGGCAAACTTGAGTGCCGAGCGATAGGCATGGCTGTTCTCGGGGCCGTAGACAAAGTTCTCAAAGGTAAATTTTGAGTTCGCGGCGAGCGGGGCTCCATCCGTATTCTGCTCGGCCGGCACGGTCGGTGCTGGCATGGGTGAAGTGGGGGTCGCAGCTTGCGTGGGTTTAGTCGGCGCTCCGCCCTTCATCTGGTTCATCATGCGACGAAAATCATCGGCCGAGAGCGTGTTTTTGATTGCAATGCCCGAATCCGCGCCCGCCGCTGCGTCGTGAGCGATGGGCATGTGCGTGACGGGTACGTTCGTTGACGTCGCCGCCGCGGTCGGCAACGGTGCCATGGTTTCACGGGAAACATCGCTGTGCTGGTGCTCGATCGTCGGTACGTCGCCTGCGGAGGCCGGCACCGCCGGGGAAGCGGCGGGAG
>CABUUB010000065.1 GCA_902494625.1 uncultured Collinsella sp. | reverse complement strand
CGCGCGAGCGGCCTGCCGCGCGACGAGGTGTTCGTGACGACCAAGCTGTGGATGTCGGATGTGAGCTACGAGGGGGCCAAGCGCGGCTTCGACGCGTCGCTCAAGCGGCTGGGGCTCGACTACGTCGACCTCTACCTCATCCATCAGCCGTTCAGCGACGTTTTCGGCGCGTGGCGCGCCATGGAGGAGCTCTACGAGCAGGGCGTTATCCGCGCCATAGGCACAGCTAACTTCTACCCCGATCACCTCGCAAACCTCATCTCGTTCAACCGCATCGCCCCCGCCGTGAACCAAGTCGAGTGCAACGTGTTCTTCCAGCAGCGCGAGGCGCAGGAGTACATGGTCGGCAAGGAGGTAGCCATGGAGGGCTGGGCGCCCTTTGCGGAGGGCAGAAACGACCTCTTCCGCAACGAGGTCCTCGCTCGCATCGGCGAGGCGCACGGCAAGACGGTCGCCCAGGTCGTGTTGCGCTGGCTGCTGCAGCGCGGTGTGGTCTGCATCCCTAAGAGCACGCACCGCGATCGCATGGAGCAGAACTTCGACGTCTTCGACTTCGCGCTGGGCGACGACGAGATGGTCGCCATCGCCGCGCTCGACACCGGGCGCAGCGCGTTCTTCGACCACCACGACCCCGCCACCATCGAATGGATGTCCGGGCTCGTGCGCAACGTGTAGACGAGCGTCAGACCGCACTGATAACTTACTAGGAGGAATTGCCATGAACTCATTCACGTACGACTACCCGGTCAGGAACTACTTCGGCGAGGGAGCCATGGACCAGGCACTCGATGCCGAGATGGGTGCCATGGGCAAGACAGTGATGCTCGCCTACGGTGGAGGCTCGGTCAAACGAACCGGCGTCTACGGCCACGTGGTCGATAAGCTCACGAGCGCGGGCAAGCGCGTGGTGGACTTCGGCGGCATCATGCCCAATCCGACCTACGAGAAGTGCCAGGAAGGCGCCGCGCTCGCACGCGAGGCGCAGGTCGACTTCATTCTCGCCGTCGGCGGCGGGTCGGTCTTCGACTGCTGCAAGGTAGTCTCCGCGCAGGCGATGCTTGACGAGGACATCGAGACGTTCGAGCACGCCGACGGCAAGATGCCGAGTTCGTTCATCCCCATGGGCTGCATCGTTACGCTCTCCGGCACGGGTGCCGAGCAGAACAACGGCGCCGTCATCACCAACGAGGAGACGCACGTGAAGGGCGCCTATCTGGGGGCGATGCCCATGTGGGCGGCGCTCGACCCGGCACTCACGCTCACCGTACCGCACGCGCAGTTCATGAGCGGCGCGTTCGACACGCTCTCGCACTGCATGGAGAGCTATTTCGGAAGCCCGCGCGGGCGCAATGTCACCGACGACATCAACCTCGCCATCCAGCGTAACGTCATCCGCAACATGCGGATCATCGCGGACGACGACCAGAACCTCGATGCCCGAAGCGAGCTCGTATACGACTCCGCCATGGCCGAGAACGGCGTGCTTAAGATCGGCAAGTCAACGGACTTCCAGGCGCACATGATCCAGCACCAGTACGGCGCGTACACCCACACCAACCACGGAATGGGCCTCGCGGTCATCCACCCTGCGCTCTACCGCCACCTGGCCCCCGAGGCGCCCTCGCAGTTCGCCCGCTGGGCGCGCGAGGTGTGGGGCGTCGACGGCGAGGGCAAAGACGACCTTACGGTGGCGCTCGAAGGCATCGACCGCTTGCAGACGTTCATCGGCGAGACGGGGCTTCCCACGAGCTTCGCCGAGATGGGCTCCGACGCGTCCGACGAGACGCTGCACAAGGTTGCGGACACCTGCGTGCTCACCGGCGGCTGCGCCAAGAAACTGGAGCGCAGCGAGGTGTTTCAGATTCTGACCGAGTGCCTCTAGATCGGCGGTGGGTGATCCGCCCGCGCCGAAGGAAACCGTACGACTCCGAGATGCCATCGTAATCGTAGGACCCGGCGAGCCCGCCGCGCCTGATGAATCCGTCGAAGTCGTCGTCGACGGCCCCCTGCTCGTCAAAGTAGAAGCGGTATTCGCCGAAGCTGAAGGGGAGGATGTGTACCTCCCCGTGGCGCCCTGTGAACAGGGTCGCCAGGTCCGAACTCAGGAGGAACGCGTTCGATCCCGTGAGGTAGATATCCCATCCGCCACGCGCGTGAATGCTGTTAATTGCTTTCTCGAACCCCTCACACAGCTGCACCTCGTCGATGAAGAGACGGTTGCGGGCGCCCTCTTTGTGCCGCTCTATGATTTCGCGATGCAGCGCTGGTACTCGAGCAGTAGCTCGTTGTCGAGGTCCAGCAGATCGATGTAGACGTTGTTGGAGGATGGGTCCTTCCGAGCAACGGAGGTGGAGAACGCCTTCATGAGCTCGGACTTGCTGGAGCGGCGCATCCCCGTGATCACCTTGATGTCCCAGGTGCCCTACTTCTCGCCCTCCAGCAGCCCCACGATGCGGTCGATGTCGACGGCAAAGCGAGGCCTTCCCTCGCGCTCGTAGCGGTCGAGGTATGCCTGGCACTCGGAGACAATGCGCTTGGTGTTGCCATCGATGATGCGCTGGAGCGTCTCGTAGTAGGCCGAGCCCTCGGTCCTGAAGCGGAGCTGGTAGGCCTTGGTTATGGGGAACATCTTGACGTAGTGGATGCCGTGGCGGCAGCCGGGGCGCGTCGCTGGGCGGGGCGGTAGCGCGAAGTACTGGTCCTTGGGCACGTTGGGGGCGATGTTGGAACGCAGCGGCACGGCGAAGTCCCTGCGCTTCCCGCGGAAACGCAGCCTCACCACCACGATGCAGGGGCGATTGTGCTTAAGCATGAGCTCGCGGTCGCCCTCGACGAGGTCGAAGAAATCCTGAGAGATGGATACGATCTTCATCGGTTACGCCCCCTTCATACGAAGCGGGGCCCGCATCGCTGCAGGCCCCTACAGGTGGGCGATATTCTACGCCTTGCGGCACCCCGTCGCCCACGGAGGTTAAACGTACACGTAAGCCGTACTCTGAAAGCCGCGGCTTCCGGCAAGTAGTTTATACCACGAAAGGTCGCTTTCAATGCGCATAGCTCGCAAAATAACACTCGCTGGGCCGTCACCCCTGACCGTTACCCTCCAATCTTCATTGAAGTCAGCGGGTCAATTCATATAGTCATGGGGGTTTATCCTGAAGGAAATCAAATTTATACCCCCATAACTAAGGAATTTTCTATTCCCACTCAATGACTAGAGCCCTGGTGTAATTGGCTGGATCACCGTTCCGGGAACCGGTATCGACCTACCTGTCCGCCAAGCTCCTTCTTCAGCTCCAGCCTAGTATCTGACTCGCGCCGTTATAAGCGAAAACCGAAGAGATGCATCTTAGCCAAGAAATAAGGTTAGCCTTATTTTGCTGCATGATTCGTGTGTTATAGTTAGATAGCTCTAACTGTTTGGGGGCGACAGCCATGCACGGACGCAAGGGCTTCTGGGACAAGAATGCCGGTCGGTACGACCGTTTCATGCGAAAGGACCGGGCGGCGTATGAGAAGATGTATGAGCTGATCAGGCCGGTAGTGAAAGCAAAAACCGTACTGGAGGTTGCCACCGGCACGGGGCTTATCGCAAAGAGCATCGTGAATGCGGCGGCACACATCGAAGCTACAGACGCTTCTGCAAAGATGATCCTTGAAGCAAAGCGGGACAATCAATCCGCAAAGCTGCACTTTTCCGTACAAGATATGTTCCGCCTGCCCTATGCACAGAAGTCCTTCGAAGTGGTGATCGCGTCCAACGCGCTTCACATAGTGCCGCATCCGGAAAAGGCCCTACAAGAAATCAGGCGGGTGCTGAAGGACGACGGCGTGCTCATCGCGCCAACCTTCACCCACGCGGGAAACTCGGTTTCCGGCAAGGCAAAAGCCTTTTTCATGAGTATGGCGGGATTCCCCCTCCACAGCAGGTGGACAAGCGAGGAATACCTACGTTTCCTGCGTCAAAACGGCTGGGCGGTGCAGAAAAGCGCGGTGCTGAAGGCCTCGTTCCCGTTGACCTATGCGGAATGCACGAAATCGGAGAGGCCAGATGTCGTTCTTTGAAAACACCCGCAAGCCCGTGGGCCTCGGCGGAAAACTTATGGTTGCCATGATGAATCTGGGCCACAGCCCTGTGGCGCAGTGGGGACTTCAATTTCTACGACTTGCGCCAAATGCCAAGGTGCTGGATTGCGGCTGCGGCGGCGGGGCAAACATTTTTGCATCCATCCTGCACATGGCGATAGGCATGACGGTCATAGCGGCTGTGCTGGCGGCGGCACTTATGACAGTTTTTATTCACTGAGGAAGAAACCTATGAAATGTAAAATTGAGAAAAACACCGTGCAAGAAACGCTGATCCTCCCGCTGTATTCCCGAAAGCTGTGTACGGAGCTGTACCCGAACCTTTACAGGGATGAAACAGCGGTTCGCCTGCTCGACCAGATCGACTACGAATTTTCAGAGGCAGAGAAAAACTCCCGCAGCCTGATGCAGCGCTTTGGTGCGCTGGAGGTGGCCATGCGGCAGAGTGACCTTGCTTTCGAGGTGCGGGATTACCTGAAAGGCCATCCCAATGCGGCGGTGGTCAATCTGGGCTGCGGGTTGGACAACACCGGCAGAACCTGCGACAACGGTAGATGCAAGATCTACAATCTGGACTTCCCGGATGTGATTGCCTTGCGGCAGCAGCTACTGCCTGCCGGGGATCGGGAACAAAATATCCCCTGCGACCTGAAAGACACCGCATGGTTTGGCAAAATCGATGCCTCCGGCGGGGCGGTGTTCTTTGCCTCCGGGGTGTTCTATTACTTTCTGACCCAGGAGGTCCGGGAACTGGTGCGGGGAATGGCGAACGCTTTCCCATGCGGTGTGCTGGTCTTTGATGCCGCCAATCGGACGGCAGTAAAGATGATCGCAAAAACATGGCTTAGGACTGCAAAAATCAAGGATGTGGGGGCATATTTTGCGGTTTCGGATGCCGCCAAGGAAATCGGCGCGTGGGACAGCCGTCTGCAGGTCACAAGTCGCGGCTATATGCTGGGTTACAACGATTTGAGAGACCCTTCTGTCAGCGGCTTTTTCCGGTTTCTCGCAAGGGTCGGTGACAAAGGGATGAAAATGCAAATCGTGAAAATAAGATTTTGAGAGACAAAAATGCAAAAGACGAGCGCTTCTTGCCGCCCAATTGGCAAGAAGCGCTCGTCTTTTCTTAACGCGTTGTATGGCGGAGAGAGCGCAAGTTACGCGAGCGCCCTTCTTGCCAGCTCGGCCGCGCCAAGGATTCCTTGGTCGCCGCCGCAGCCCGGGGCGCAGATGTAGCTCTCTATGTCCTTAAGCTCGGCGGTCTGGATGTAGCCACCCAGATATTCGAGGGTCTTCTTGCGGACGATGCCGTAGAGCTGCTCCTGGTGCATCACGCCGCCGCCGAGGACGATACGGCGAGGCGAGTACATGAGCACGAGGTTCGCGCACATCTGCCCCAGATAATCCCCCTCGAGCGCCCACACCTCAGCGTTGTCCGCGAGCTCGGCCGCGGGCTTTCCCCAGCGCGCGGCGATGGCGGGGCCGGAGGCGAGGCCCTCGAGACAGCTCGCGTGGCTCGGGCAGACGCAGCGTCCCTCCTCGGTGGGACGGGTCCTTACCAGCATGTGGCCGGCCTCGGGGTGCAGCATGCCGTGAAGGAGCCTGCCCGCGCACATGACGCCCGCGCCCACGCCGGTGCCGATGGTCACGTAGACGGCGTCCTCGAGCCCCTTGCAGCAGCCGAAGACTACTTCGCCGAGGCAGGCAACGTTCACGTCCGTGTCGTAGGTCACCGGAATCCCGAGGGCGTCGGCGAACGCGGCGCGAAGACCATAGCCTCGCCACGCGAGCTTGGGCGTCTGGAGGATGGAACCGTAGCGCTCATCGTTGGGGTCGACGCAGGTCGGGCCGAAGGCGCCGATGCCCAACGCGTTCACATCGCGGGCGGTGAACCACTCGACCATTTGCGGGACGGTCTCGGCGGGCGTAAGCGTCGGGGTCTCCATACGGTCGAGGACCTCGCCGTCGCCGGACACCACGGCACAGACCATCTTGGTCCCGCCGGCCTCGAGGGCGCCGAGCCTCATTTGCTTTTCGCTCATGTGATCCTCCTTACAAAGAAACGCCCGCAGTCATGGTCAACCGCGGGCGCCCATAACGTTGGCTTGTTTCGAGGCGACCCTACCTGGGCACGCGGTCCTGCCTTGCGGCAAACGGGGCGAGCACGGCGTGCGGCTCGCTTTGGTACCAGTAGGCGACGGTGGAGATGTCGTCCTCGCGCTCGTAGAGCTTGATGTCGTCGTTGCCGAGGTCCTGGAACGTCACGCGCAGGTCCTCCTTGAACGAGATCGGGTCGGGAAGGTGCCACCTGTAGAGGCCGTGCCTGGGCAGCGCGTCGTCGTTGGTCGCGAGCATCGGGTTCGGGTTCGGCTTGCCCGCGCTGAAGCGGTCGCGCGTGGCGTCGCGCGTCGAGCGGTACGGGTAGCCGGCGAACAGTGTGTTGAAGCACTGCGCCTCGGGCAGCGCGTGGGGCGGCCTGTCGAGGAAGGCCCAGGCACCGCCGAAGTAGTCCTCGGCTCCCGTCGAGGTGACCGTGGGGAACTCCTCGTCGCCGTCGAGGAAGAACTTCATCTCGCCCTCGCCCCACCAATAGCGCTCCAGAGCGCACAGGGCCATGTAGGTGCCGACGTAGTAGCCCTTACCGCGCACGCCGTCGAGCACGGTGTAGTCGACGCCCCTGCGGGTGCTGCGCTCGCGGTTAAAACGGGCGTGGAAGTACATGGCGTCGTCCGGCACGTCGGTGAGCGCGTAGTTGAACGTGTAGAAGATGTACTTAATGAACCCGGGGTGCTCGCTCGTAAGCGTGACCTTGGCGTGCTTCCTGAAAGGCATCTCGAAGTAGCAGTTCATGCCGCCCGTCGGGTTCACGCAGATGGGCATCGAGTTGACGATGGCGCGCTCACCGAAGCCGTTGCAGAAGAAGTCGCCGACAGGGCACTCGACCGAGGGGGTCTCCTCGTCGTCCCAGTAGAAGCGCAGCACGAGGTCGCGCATGACGAAGCTGCCGGCGGCGGTCTTGTCGGGGACGGTCATCCAGATGTGGCGGATGATGCCGGGGCCCTCGATGTCCGCGAGCGTGATGGTCTCGCCGGACTCAAGGGGCACGCAGCACGAGCCCTTGCGGCCGACGCCGAGGTGGCTGGCCGACATGGCGGCGCGGCCCTTCTCGCCCGTGATGTTCTCGGGGGTGATGGCGCGGCTTTCCTCACCGCCGTGCATCCACACGTCTTTAAGGAACTCTCTCATCGTCGACCTCCTCTATTCGTCGTCTTCGCACTCGGCGGAACTGGCACCGTTCACGTAGACGATCTGCTGGCGCGCCTCGTCGACGAGGGCGTCGAAGTCGAGTTTCTCGTCGGGGCGCGCGAGCGCGACCGTCATGGCGAGCGGGAGGTTGACACCCGCGATCACGTGGATCCGGTCGGAGGCGAAGCGGGAGAAGCGCTGGTTCACACTGCCGCCGAGCGCGTCGGTAAGAACGACGACCTCGTCAGTGCCCGAAAGCGCAGCCTCGACCGCCGCGTCGAGCCCCTCGCCGTTGTCGTTCACGTAGGCGCACACGGCGTTGACGGCGTCGCTCTTACCCGTAAGGAACTCGAGGGTGTCCTTGAAGCCCTGGGCGAGAAGGGAATGGCTCGCCACAACTATCTTTCTCATTGATTCACCAATCTCTTGGGTCGAAGCTAGGCGAGGATGCCGGCGGCGGAGGCGACCATCGCGAGGACGATCACCACGAGGATGAGGGCCGTCATGCTCGCGTTCTTCTTGGTAAGAAGGTAATACGCGCTTCCCGTGATGGCGGCGGGGATCATGGCAGGCAGGATCTTGTCGAGCAGCGGCTGAATCTCCATCGAGACGTCGCCGAAGCTGAAGCTAATCGGGCAGGTGACGCCGATGACCGAGGCGATGAGGCAGCCGACCACGGTGAGGCCGAGCACGGAGGCGGCGGCAGTGAGGTTGGGAAGCTTCTCGCTGAAGTCGGTGACGAGCTTCACACCCTGCTTGTAGCCGAACTCGAGGGCGTGCATGCGGACCCAGAAGATGGCCAGGATGAGCGCGAACCAGATGCCGGCTCCCACGGGGTTGCCCTCGATGGCCATATAGGCGGCGATGGAGCCCATGATGGTCGGGATCATGGTCATGAGCAGGGAGTCGCCGACGCCGGCGAGCGGTCCCATGGTGCCGATCTTCAGGTCTTGGACGGCGTCCGCCGCCGCGAGGCCGTCACGCTCCTCCATGGCCACGCAGGCGCCGAGGATGATGGCGGCGAGCCAAGGCTGGGTGTTGTAGTAGCGGAAGTGGTTGTTGAGCGCTTGCTTATAGTCCTCGTCGTTCGTGTAGATCTTCCTCAGGATCGGCGAGAGGGCGTAGGCGACCGAGGCGCCCTGCTGGGTCTGGTAGTTGAAGGTGCACACGCTCATGAGCCAGCGCCAGTTCGCGTTGCGCAGGTCCTTCTTGGTGACCTTATAGCCGGAGGGCTTGCCCTCGGCGGCGGTGATGTTCTCGTTTTCCATGGTTACTCATCCTCTCCGATGAAGGCGTCTGCGGAAGCGTGGGCGGCGAGCTCGGTGTCCCTCTCGGCACGCTGGTAGAACGCGATCGCGAGGGCAACGCCGACGATGGCGGCGCCGATGATGGGCACGTTCAGGAAGGCCGAGAGGAAGAAGCCGGCGAGCAGGTACTGGAAGTACTTGCCGGTGGGCATGTAGCGGAGCAGCATGGCGATACCGATGGCCGGGAGCATCTTGCCGGCGAGGGTGAGGCCGGAGAGGAACCACTGGGGCATAACCTCGAGGAGCCAGTTGACGGCGGGCTGGCCGAGGGTCACGGAGACAAAGACGGGCAGGGCGGCGCACAGGCCGAAGAGCACGGGGCAGACCCACAGGATGGCGTTCATCTGCTTGAACTTGCCCTCGTCGCAGAACTTCTGGGACTTCTCGACGACGAAGCCGTTGAGGATCTTGACGATGACGTCGAGCTGGATGCCGAGCATGCCGACCGGCAGGCCGATGGCGAGGCCCGTGTCCGCGCCCAGGGTCACGCCGTAGGCGGTGGCGATGATGGCCATCGTGCCGTAGTCGGGAATCGACGAGCCTCCGAAGCCCGCGACGCCGAGCTGCATGAGCTGGATGGTGCCGCCGATGACGAGGCCGGTCTGCCAGTCGCCCATGACGACGCCGGTGATAAGGCCCCAGAAGACGGCATAGTTGACGAAGATCATCGGGATGCCGTAGTAGTCCACGTGCTTGATGAAGGCCAGCAGGGTCAAAAGGACGACCTGCAGGATAGTGAAGTTGACCATGATCCCTCCTTAGATGAGGTCGGCGACGGAGACGGGCTTGTCGGCGGGCACGAACTGTGCCGTCACCTTGACGCCGCGGG
>CABUUB010000064.1 GCA_902494625.1 uncultured Collinsella sp. | reverse complement strand
GGGGGTGCGGACGATTTCTTGGACCGCGCCTAGGCGTATCCAAGCTTCCTGCGGTACTCCATCGGGCTCAGCCACCCGAGGGACTTCTTGATCCGCTCCTCACGATAGTACACGAGGTAGGCCTCGAGCCTTCCCATGAACTCCTCGGCCGTCACGCCCTCCCAGTCCCTGTAGTGGAAGAACTCGTTCTTGAGGCGCCCGAAGAAGCCCTCGCAGGCCGAGTTGTCCGGGCTGCAGCCCTTCGCGGACATGCTCCTGACCAGGCCGTTCTCCTCGCAGATCCCGATCCACTCCGGCCAGCGGTAGTGGCCGCCCCGGTCCGAGTGGATCGTCGTGCGCCCGCCCGCCGGCCTCGCCGCGCAGGCCTTGAGCAGGCTCGAGTTCGCGAGGCGCTTGTCGGGGTGCAGCCCGATCGACCAGGCGACGGGCATCCCGTCGAAGCAGTCGACGATCGGGCTCAGGTAGACCTTCTCGCCGCCCGGGAGCCTGAACTCGGTGATGTCGGTGAGCCACAGCCGGTTGGGCTCGTCGGCGCGGAACCTCCTGTTCACGAGGTTCTCCGGCGCCTTGGAGACCTCGCCGGCGTAGGAGCTGTAGCCCCGGGCGCGCCTCTTGTTGTAGACGACCTCGAGGCCCTCCTCGCGCATCACGCGGGCCACGCGCTTCTCGCTGGCCCGGACGCCCTCGCGGCGCAGGCGCGCCCAGACGGTGCGGTACCCCCAGCACCCCGAGCCCTCGCGGAAGATGCGCACCACGCGGTCGCGTATGTCGGCGTCGCGGTCGCGCGGCGCGGCGACGCGGGGCCTCCAGTACTCATAGGAGCTCTTCGATATCCTCAAGAAACCTGTGATCGAGCGGAGGGGCAGGGCGGTCGCCCGCCTCAATCTCTCGCCGAGCTCGCACTTGCTCCTGTTCGAGATCGAAGCCGGGTCCCACCCTTCCGCTTTTAGGTCGGCCAACACCGCCCTGAGCAGCAGGTTCTCTATCTGGTCCTCGTTGAGTCCGGCGAGCGGGCCGGTCGCCGGCGGGGCGTAGATCGACTTGTCGGGGCCCAAGCTGGCCTCCTTCCGTGGCGGTTTCCTCGCCACGATTCTACAGCGCGCCCCGGTGTAGCTGTGCGGGAGGTGCCCCGTCGCCCACTTCTTGGCCGCGCCCACCGAGACCCCCGCGAACTTCGCGGCGGCGGTGGGCCCCATGCCGTCCTCCGTCGCCAGGAGGAAGAGCTCGACCTTCTCCCTGCTGTACATGCGGACCTCCAGTCCGGACCGCCCCGCGGTCCAACTTTCTGTCCGCACCCCCCCCGACCCATACGCCAGCGCCTTTAGGCGATACTGGTTGTAACGATCAAGGCTTACGCCGCACGGAAAGGAGACATTATGGGCATCTTTAAGAACGATGACCAAAAATCGAGCCAGTTTGGATTTGACGAGAAAAGCATGGCGGGCAAAGCCGTCAAGGCCGTGCGCTGGATCTACGCCATCACGGGCGTCGTGGCGCTCATTGCTGGTATCGCGCTGCTTTTTGCACCCGCCAAGTCCCTCATCTTTTTGACGACCGTCCTGGGTTTTTACTTTGTAATCACCGCTGCCATCAGGCTGTTCACTGCCATTTTTGAGCCGCTGCTGCCCACCGGCTGGCGCGTGACGAGCATCATCTCCAACCTACTCATTATCTTGGGCGGCGTCATAATCCTGCGCAACCAGGCCTTCTCGACCGCGACGCTCACCACGATGGTGGTTATCGTGGCCGGCTTTGGCTGGATTGTCGAAGGTGTCATGTCCATTCTGGAGTCCGAGCTTTCGTCCAACCGCGCCCTCGCCATCCTGAGCGGCGCACTCTCCATCATCGCCGGCATGTTCGTGTTTATCTATCCGCTGTGGTCGGCCAAGATGCTCGTCATCTTTAGCGGCGCCGCGCTGCTGGTGTTTGGCGTAACGCTGATTGTTCGTGCTGTTCAATTTGGCAAACTGGTGCACTAGATGCCACGAACGCTCTTTATTGATGCAGACGCCTGCCCGGTCACGCGCGAGTCGATTGACTGCGCGCGGCGGGCGGGCGTCGCCGTTGTTATCGCCGGCAACAGCACGCAAAACCTGGAACGGCATATTCGCCGCGACGACCCGCGCGATGCCGAGCACGCGCGACGCGGCTTTTGGGTCACGACGCTCGACGTGAGCGTGGGCGCCGACAGCGCTGACTTTGCCATTGTCGAACGCCTGCAGGCGGACGACGTGGTCGTGACGCAGGACATTGGCTTGGCGAGCATGGTGCTCGGGCGCGATGCCGCCGCCATCGGCGTGCGCGGGCGCGTCTACGACAAAGCGACTATCGACATGCAGTTGTTTATTCGCCACGAGGAAAAGAAGGTACGCCGCGCCGGCGGACGCACTCGCGGACCGGCGGCATTTACCAGCGAAGACCGCGCCCGCTTTAAACGCAACCTCGCCGAGTTGCTGCACTAACCAAGGTAGATTTTTGGGACATGCCTAAAAATCTACCTTTTTGTTTTGGAGATTGACGCACATCCAACGCCCAGGTCATGGCGGTAGATTTTACGGCATGTCCCAAACATCTACTTAGAGGCCAAAGGCAGAAAGGATAAGACCCCAGCCCGCGCCGATGACGTACATCATGACCAGGAACACGACGTTTTCGCGGGCGCTGCGGTTGGTGCGGAACAGCACCAGGTAGCCCACGCCGGCGGAAATGAGCGTGCCGGCGAGCATCGGGGCCAGCTGCAGCGCGCCTTCCAGGTACAGTTGCGTGATGACGACGCTGGCCGAGCAATTAGGAATCAGCCCGACAAGCGCCGAACCCAGGACAGCGAGCATCTCGTTGCCGCGCAGGAACTGCTCGATTGCGGACTCGCCGAAGGTCTCGAGCACAGCGACCAGAATCAGCGTCACCAGGAAAATGAATACCGATACCTGCACGGTGTGCGAGATGGCGCTGCGGATGATTGCCAGGAGGGGCGTGCCCTCGTGAGAATGACCGTGCTCATGGCCGCAAGCACAGCCGCGCTCGTGGGCATGATCGCCCTCGTGGCCGTGCTCATGGTCGTGTTCGTAACCGTGCCCATGCCCGTGCTCGTCCTCATCCTCGTCGCAGCCGCAATGGTCGCGCTCACACAGCTCATGGATGTGGTCGGCGCTCACGCCCGCCTCGGCAACCTCGTCGATGATGTCACCGCCGCTGTGGTCGTCGTGCGCGCAGTTCACATGGGTAGGATTGGCCGCGGTTCCCAGCACGGTGCGGCGAATCGCCGCGTGCGCGCGGGCGTTACGGCGCAGGCCGCGAATGGCAGCGTCCACGATAAAACCCGTGACCAGTGCGATCAGTGCCTTCGAAGCCAAAAGCATTGCCATAGTCTGCATGGGAACCTGCTCGGCAAGCAGCAGCGGCAGCATCTCGTCAGAGGTCGAGAGAAACACCGCCACCAGGGTACCCAGCGTCACAACGCGACCGGCGTACAGCGTGGCCGCCATGGCCGAAAAGCCGCACTGCGGCACCATGCCCAGCAACGATCCAACCACGGGGCCCGCGGTACCGGCACGCTTGATGGCGCCGTTAACGCGGTCGCCTGCAACGTGCTCAAGGGTCTCAAGAGCCAAATACGTCACCAACAAAAACGGCACCAGCGACAACGTGTCCTTGCCGGCGTCGAGCAAAATATCGATCATCAAATCCATGACGGATGGAACCTTTCGTGTCTTTCGGCAGCATTGTAAAAGTCCTAGCGGTCAACTAGGGTATTGTAGTTGTCCCGGGCGCGGTGCCAATAGTTGCCCATGGTAAACTATCATCTCGCCACAACTCAGTAACCCCGAGCCGCGCGACGCGGTCCGTCCAAGGAGCAGCCTATGAACGTTTCGCAAGCACTCGAATACGAGCGCCAGCCGTTTATCCCCATGTTTATCTATGGCGATCACGGCGCCATGGAGTCCGAGCGCCAGAAGGGCGAAGAGGCCCTCAAGGTGCTCGAGACCGAGTACTTTACCGCCGAGGGCGACCCCGGCTTCGACTTTGCAACCGTGCGCGACCTGGCCGACCGCAACCGCGACCTGTGCGACCAGATTGGCGAGGCGCGCCTGCGCAACGTGACGCCCGCGACGCTTTCGCGCGGCCTGTCCGATGCCGACACCTGCGCCGCCATCGGCAAGATGCAAAAGCGCACCGCCGCGTCCGTTATGCGCGAAATCCGCGGCGACCGCGACGCGCTCGGCGTGGCCTACGCCCGCAAGCCCATCCAGGGCACCGTGCTCGGTATCGACATCGAGACCACCGGCCGTGCACCCGAGCGCGGCTACATCATCAACGTGGGCTGGGAGATCATGGAGCTCACCAGCGACGCCGTCCCGCACGACGCCGAGGCACACTACTGCGGCCTGCCCGACATCTACCGCGGCGAGGATGTGCCGCTATCGAATATCCACCACATCACCTGGGACGACATCGACGGCAAAACGCCCTTCCGCGAGAACAAAGAGCTGCAAAAGCAGCTGCTCAAGCTTATGAAGAAGTACCCGTACATGGCGCACAACGCCGCCTTTGAGGACAGTTGGTTCAAGATCCACCTGGACGGCTACGCCGAGGCACGCCGCGCCGGCAAGATCATCGTCATCGATTCACGCCAGATCTGCCGCAGCCTGGATGCCGACGTCCGCTCGCTCCCCCGCGAATCCGCCCCCGCCGCGCTCGAGAACTGGGCGCGCCGCCGTGGCACCCTCGCCGCCGACGCCAGCGAGCAGCATCTGGGCCTGGACGACACCGACCTCATGCTTCGCACCGTCCAAGCCGAGTTCAACCTCAAGAACCTGTTTGCCAAGTAGAAACGCCTGCGACAAGCATGGCCCCGTTCACGAGCGGCCCCGCAGCGGGAAACCCCGCAGCGGGGCCGCCCTACGTTCCACAGATAGATCAGCCATCACAAATTCTGAACCCTCATTTTGAACGATTTCGGCCAATTCCCAACACGCAATTCGTTGTCGGATGGTGATACATCGATATCAAATGTGCAGCAATTGAGTATTTATATGCTATAGCTAAGCTTCGAAAACTTTTATTTAGGGCATTCCAACCCATAATTGCGTCAAGCTTTTGGACAGCATTTGGTTAGACCTCTAAAACGACTTTTCCACTCAGCGCCATCAACACGGCATTAGCTGACACGATATATATCATGAGTATCGTATTGTCACATACCACTGCAAAAGCGGTCTACCAGGCCGCGCATTCGGTGTCTGCGAAAGGCATCGAGTCCTGTAGTCCTGCCGCGATTTACGGATCATGTCCCACCGGAACGCTCCTTGACGCAGCCGCAGAATGGCTCACCAAACATGATGTTTCCCTCGACGCAAATGATTCCCTCGAGGTGATGGTGTTTGATCGCAGGAATGCGCGCTATGCAATGAACTGTCAATGCCACGTTTCTTCAAAACGATTCTCGAGCTCACGCTTTGTAGAGCTTAAAGATGGCATCTTCGTTGTTGGCGTTGAGCTTTGCGCACTTCAGGCCGCCACCTATCTTTCTTTTCGTGAACTGGTGGAGTACTACTTTGAACTATGCGGCGCTTATTCCCTTGGAACCGACTCTTCCACCTCCTATACCGAGCGTTTCGCGCTCACCTCGACCGAGAGGTTAAAGCAGTTCTTTAATTCCATTACCAGATGCGACGGTCTGGCCCTTGCCCGAAAGGCGATCCAATGTGTGCGCGACGGATGCCGGTCTCCCATGGAAACGGCATTTGTCATGATGCTAACGCTGCCCAAAAGCGAAGGAGGGCTTGGTATTAAGGGAATTGAGACCGATTACGAGGTGCAGGTCACCGCTGCTGCAAAGAATCTCACGAGACGCAAAAAGTTCTTTATGGATGCGTATCTAAAGAAATCTCGCACAGACATTGAATACAACGGTTTTTATCATGACGCGGAAGAAGACCGCGCCATCGATGAGGAACGCAAGAATGCGCTTGCGTCCATGGGATACGGAATCATCACCGTCAGTCGTTATTCCTTTATGCATGCCAGCGCTTTCGTTAGGGTCATGGAGGCGATCCAACGAAAAGAGGGCATACGCCCCTCGCGTCTGCCAAAAGACTTTCAAATCATGCAAGAAGACCTGAGACAGTTCGTACTCAGAAGGTTTATTGAGGAGAAGAAACGAATCCAGGAGGAGCTTCGCCAGGATTCCGAAGGGCGCCAACGAATCGACCTCGAAAAAGCAATGCTCGAAGGCATCACATTGGACGATCCGACGATTAACGAGGCTCCGGCAATCGATGACATGCAGACTGTCGAACCCGACAGCCCATCACTCAACCAAACAAGCAGCTTCGCGCCCGAGGGCAGGATCTTCGGGGCCGGAAGCTAGACCGGCTAACAAGGTGGGCACCTTAGCGACGTGCAAAATTGCGAGTATTCAGCAAAGCCGGGTGTCTATCACCCTCGAGTGGATCCAAATGTGAAGCGAAATCACTCTTGCGTGAGAGCGTTAGGCAACATTTGAGGAAGAACTCATCGGATTCACACCCTAAGATAACTCTTGAACTGCATTATATGGCCTGCAATAAATTAACGGACCCCCTATCGTTGCAGAATACTCCAATTTTTGCACGGCTCAGGGGCACCCACCCCGGCATCGGCTATCAAAACCGCTCACTCCGGGATCTCGTCCACTATTCCCCATCATTTTGTGCAACGAATTACCTGAACGTCATTGACATATGAACATACACTCATATAATCGGAAGCAAGTTATATGAGCGCATGTTCATATGAAAGGATATTGCAATGAGCATCCGCGTTGATGAAACGAAACCCGACATCGAGGCCACCGAACCCGCGATTCCCACCACCTGCTCGCCCGAGGACCTTCCCGACGAGGAGCTTCTCTACGACCTCGCCGACCTGTTCAAGGTCTTCAGCGACACCACGCGCATCAAGATTCTCTATGCCCTCATGGGACGCGAGCTCTGCGTGGCCGACATCGCCGAGGCGACCGCAACCTCGCAATCGGCAGTATCGCACCAGCTGCGCACGCTTAAGCAGTCGCACCTGGTCAAATTCCGCCGCGACGGCCGCAACATCCTCTACTCGCTTGCCGACGATCACGTCTACACCATGCTCAACCAGGGCATGAGCCATATCTGCGAATAGCAACCAACCACGGTACCAGCGCGGCCTGCACGCAAGCCGCAAAAACAGGGAAAGGAACCCACCATGAAAAAGCAGTTTAAACTCGACGAGATCGACTGCGCCAACTGTGCGCGTGAGCTTCAGGACGAGCTGGCCAAGCTCGATGGCGTCAAGTCCGTTTCGGTCAACTTTATGACCCAGAAGTTGACGCTCGAAGCCGACGACGCCGAGTTCGATGAGGTCCTCGATCGCGTCGTGGAGTTTACCGCCGACGCCGAGCCGGACTGCGAGATCATTCTCTAGCCCAGGTTTACGCTGACCCACAAGGCCGCGCTTGCTGCGGCCTTTGCTCGCGAAGTTATATGAGCGAGTGTTCATACATTCAAATGGGAGGTTTGAATCATGGCGGCTGCCGATCCCAAAAAGAAAAAGAAGAAGCGCAAGAAGAAAGAGTCCCTTGAGCATAAGCGCAACCGTATCCTGGTAGCGCTAGGCATTTTTTCGGTGGTGTACGCCCTAGACGAGCTCGGTACCCTTACCGCCACATTCGGCACCCCGGGTGACGTCTACGCCAGCTTCGTGCTGTTCCTGGTGCCGTTCCTAATTGCCGGCTACGACGTACTCCAGAAGGCGTTCAGCAACATCCGCCGCGGCAAGGCGTTCGACGAGAGCTTCCTCATGGCCGTCGCGACCATCGGCGCGTTTGCCATGGTGCTCTTCCCCGACACCGACCCGCACATGGCCGAAGGTGCCGCCGTCATGCTGTTCTACCAGGTCGGCGAGCTGTTCCAAGCATACGCCGTGGGTAAGAGCCGCAAGTCGATCAGCGCCATGATGGACATCGCGCCCGACTACGCCAACGTCGAGCAAGCCGACGGCACGCTCGAGCAGGTCTTTCCCGATGACATCGCCGTCGGCACCGTGATCGTGGTCAAGCCCGGCGAGCGCGTGCCTATCGACGGCGTCATCGTCGAAGGCGAGACACAGCTCGATACCGCCGCGCTCACGGGCGAGTCAGTCCCACGCCCGGCCAAAACCGGAGACGATATCATCAGCGGCTGCATCAACATGACGGGTCTCATCCACGTGCGCACCACCAAGCCATTTGGCGAGTCCACCGTCGCGCGCGTCCTGGAGCTCGTAGAAAACGCCAGCGAAAAGAAGGCGCGCACCGAGAACTTCATCACGCGCTTCGCCCGCGTCTACACGCCCGCCGTCACCGGCGCTGCCGCGGTACTCGCGCTCGGCGGCGGCTTGGTCACCGGCGCCTGGTCCGACTGGATCCTGCGCGGCCTGACCTTCCTGGTCGTCAGCTGCCCGTGCGCGCTCGTGATCAGCGTGCCGCTCAGCTTCTTTGGCGGCATCGGCGGCGCATCCAAGCTAGGCGTTCTCATCAAGGGTTCTAACTACCTCGAAACGCTCGCCGACGTGGACACCGTCGTCTTCGACAAGACCGGCACGCTCACCAACGGCACGTTTTCGGTCGTGGCGGTGCACCCCGAGTCTGGCTATACCGAGCAGTCGTTGCTCGAGGTCGCAGCCCTTGCGGAGTCGTTCTCCGATCACCCCATCGCGCAGTCCGTGCGCGCCGCCTACCATGGCGAGGTCGACCCCAAGCGCGTAAGCGACTCCACCAACGACGCGGGCCATGGCGTGACGGCAACCATCGACGGCAAGCACGTCGTCGTTGGCAACGCAAAAATGCTCGCCGCGACCGGAGTCGAAGCGCCCGATTGCGAGGTCGTCGGTACGATCCTTCACGTGCTGGTCGATGGCATCTATGCCGGCCACATTGTAATTGCCGACACCGTCAAGGCCGATGCCGAACAGACGATCCGCGACCTGCACGCCGCCGGCGTCAAGCACACCGTTATGCTCACGGGCGACCGCGAAGAAGTGGCGGCTGCGGTGGCCAAGCAGCTCGGTCTCGATGAGTTCCATGCGCAACTGCTGCCGGGCGACAAGGTCGAGCGCGTCGAGGCGCTGCTTTCGGCCGAGAGCGGCAAGGGCAAGCTCGCCTTTGTCGGCGACGGCATCAACGACGCACCCGTGCTCACCCGTGCCGATGTGGGCATCGCCATGGGCGCCATGGGCTCGGACGCCGCAATTGAGGCGGCGGACGTCGTGCTGATGGATGACAAGCCGTCCAACATCTCCCGCGCGATCTGCGTGGCGCGCAAGACCATGTCGATTGTTTGGCAGAACATCATCTTTGCGCTGGGCATTAAGTTGCTGATTCTGGCGCTTGCGGCACTGGGCATCGCCAACATGTGGCTTGCCGTGTTCGGCGACGTAGGCGTGGCGATCATCGCCATTCTGAACGCCATGCGCGCGATGGGTGTCAAGAACCTGTAGCTTGTTTGTGGTCCCTCCGGCCGGGGCCGGGCTTGGTTTTGAAAACGTCCTCGACCATGTACGGCGCCTTGTCCTGCTCCTGCGGAGCTGCGGACAAGGCGCCGT
>CABUUB010000063.1 GCA_902494625.1 uncultured Collinsella sp. | reverse complement strand
GGGGACTCGTTCGGCCAGACGCGCCGCCGCTGTTTGTGATCCCTATTCCTCCATCCCCAAGGGATCACGTGGTCCGAAGGGGACGGAGGAAAAGGGATCATTTCGTAGGCCCGTAGCCGCCTTGGAAACCGAATGATGGTACGAGCATCCATTCGGCTTCCAAGGCGGCCACGGACAGAACGGGGCGAACAGAAAAGAGCGACGGGCGTCTACTCCCCCGCCACGCTTGCGCGCAGCTTGGCGGCGATGGGCTCAGAGGCCAGCAGGAATACGAGCATGACCACGGAGCACGCCAGGCACACGATCCAGGTGCTCGCAAAGGAGCCCGTGGCATCGAACAGCACGCCCGAGACAATGGCGCCCACGGTGCCGCCGACCATCTCAAGCGAGGTGATAGTGCCCGTGACCTTGCCGAGGTCGGCCATGCCAAACTGCTTGGACGCGGCGATGGTAGGCGTGATGGTGCCCATGCACGTTCCGATACCAAAGCTCACAGCGGCGACAATAGGACCGAGGTCCGTCGTCGGGAAGCACAGGGCGACGCAGGCGATAATGCACGCAACGGAGCCAAGGATATTGCCAAAGCGCAGGCCAAAGCGGTCATAGATCGCACCGAGCGAAATCTTGGCGATAACGACGGTGACCATATAGGCCGAAAGCACAGTGCCCGCCCACATGGGATCATGACCGCCCGTGACGATCTTGGCGCCGTTGACGGTAACGCTCGTCATGTTGGTAACCTGGTTGGGCAAGATGGCGCCGTTAACGAGACCCATAAAGAGGAAGGCGACGACGAGCAGCCAAAACGCCGGGCTCTTCTTGATACGAGACCAGCCGACGCTAACCTCGGGCGCCGTGTGCTCGTCCTTGTCGCCAGCCGTCGAGACGGACGGATCGCCCGGGTTCTCGCCGAGCGGCTTAAGGCCGATCTCGGAAGGCTTGGTGCGGAAGGAATAGGCCGTGATGGGCAGTGCCGCCACCATGCAGACAGCAGCGAGTACCAGGAACGCAGAGCGCCAGCCCACACTCACGATAAGCGAGCTCACGATCGGCGAGAGAATAGCGCCGCCAAAGCCCGAACCCGAAAGTGCGATGGAAATGGCAAGGCCGCGTTTGGCGGTAAACCAGTTGGCGGTCACCAGGCTAATGAGCAGACGGGTCGAGGCCACAGCGAAGCAGCCCGAAACGGCAAAGAGCACGTAGACCTGCCACAGCTCACCGACAAAGCTCATGCCAGCAAGCACCGCCGAGGTAGCGATAACGGTGAGCGAGCCCAATATGCGGCCACTCACCTTATCGGCAACATGGCCGATAACGAGCGAACCCACGACACTCACCACGGTGGAGATGGCATTGGAGATGTTGTACTGCGCAAGGGAAATGCCCAGGTCGCTGACGATCAGCGGCTGGAACAGGCTCATGCAGTTGACGAAAATCGTGTAGCACGTGGCCATGATCACGAAGCCGGAGGTCACCACGAGCCAGCCGGGGAAGAATTTACGTTGCTGGGACATACTGCTCCTTATTTAACAAACGAATAGCCGGCGCCGGGCGCCGGTAGTGCCCAAGATTGCCTTGAAAGACAAGGGCATAGGCCTTGCGGCCATGCCCGCAGGCTTGAAAGGCAAGGTTGGGTGCTACCGGTGGTCGGCGATATAGCCCAAAGCGACGGCGGCATAAGCCGCGGCGCCGAGAGGAAGCTCGGCATCGTTAAAGCGTGCCTTGGGATGGTGCTGGGCAAAGTGTTCGTCCGTGTCGGTTACGGCCGCGCCCACGGTAAAGTACGCACTCGGAATCTCGCTCGAGATAAGCGCGAAGTCCTCGCTCGCCATGGCATGGAAAAGCGGCAAGAAAGCCGTCTTGGGCAGCACTGCGCCCACGTAGCCAAGCGACGCCTGAGTCATATCGCTGTCGAGTACAAGCGGCGGAACATCCGAAAGCGTCTCGATGGTCGCTGGCGTACGATAGGTCGTGGCAACGCCGTTAACGACCTCCGCGATGCGGGTCTTTAGGTGAGCCATGAGCTCAACATCAAAGCCGCGCAGCGTTCCCTCGAGCACGCAGGTGTCGGGGATGACGTTGGCCGCCAAGCCGCCGGCGAACTTACCAACGGTAAGTGCGACTTCCTTGGCCGCCGGCACCTCGCGGGAGATAAGCTCCTGGAGCGCCAGGTGCACATGGACGCCGGCCGTGATGGGATCGATGCAGATCTCGGGGCTCGAGCCATGGCCGCCCTTGCCCTGCAGCGTGATGCGAAAACCGTACACGCCCGAAAGCGCCGGGCTCCCATAGAGCACCAGGCCAAGCGGCGACTGGCTGTTGACATGCATGGCAAAGGCCGCCTGAGGGCGCGGGTTCTCGAGCAAGCCGTCGGCGATGGCAGCGCGTGCTCCCTCAAAGGTCTCCTCGCCCGGCTGGAACAGCAGTTTGACAGTGGCATTGGCGTCGACGAGCTCGGCCTCGCGGGCCTTGAGCAGGCGCGCCGCACCAAGCAGCGCCGTCGCGTGCATATCGTGACCGCAAGCATGCATGCAGCCATTGGTGGATGCAAAGGGCTCGCCGGATTCCTCGACAACGGGCAGGGCATCCATATCGCCTCGGAGCATGACGACCGTTCCGGCCTGCTCGTCCTTGCACGTGCCATTGCCCTGAGCGGCCGCGGCCGCACCGGCACCGATCAGGCCAACGACGCAGGAACCGTCGACGAGCGTGGTATGGGGGATGTCCATCTCGTCCAGACGTGCCTGGATATAGGCAGACGTCTGCGGAAGATTGTTACCGAGCTCAGGCATCTGGTGTAGATCGTGTCGCCACGCAGCGAGCTCGTCTGCAAAAGCCTGAGCTTCTGCGACAAGACCGTCACCGATAGCGGTCTGCGCCGCTGTGGTAGCCTGAGGCGCTGGTTGCGGTTGAAAATCGGACAGAGCTGGTGCCATAGATGCCCTCCAGTAACGTTTTTGCAGCACGCACTTTGATAGCGTAAAGTGCAAGGTACAACTGTAAGGGCATGACATAAAAAATGCCGCCCTGGGAGGGCGGCGCAACAAGTTGTTTACAATTGCGGGTGTGATTTTCGGCGCAAGAAATCGAAATGCGTCTCGCTCAAGATAATCGACAAGAAGATGAGCGCAAAGCCGGCAAGCAGGCGCGAGGTGAGCGCCTCCCCCATCAACAGCACCGAGAACAGCACACCCGAGGGCGACTCCATCGAAAGGAGCAGCGAGCCCGTCGAGGCCGGGACGTGCGCCAATCCAACGTTTTGGACGAGCAGGGCCACACACGTACAACCCACCGAGAGGAAGGCCATCACGCCGATAAAGCTCGGCGTCCACACGGACGCGGGCGCTTGAGTCTCGAATAGCAGCGACGTTGCCAAGCTCAAGACGCCATTGCCCACAAACATCCAAAACGTGATGACGTTGATGTCCATCTTGCGACCGTACTTGGCGGTCACCGCCATCTGGATGGCAAAGAAGACCGCGCCGCCCAGCGTAATGGCATCGCCGGCATTGAACTCGACGCTATCGAGCGCCACCAAGCCAATGCCCGCCAGGCACAGCAACGCGGCGCCTAAGTTGTAACGGGTAAGCTTTTCGCCGCTTAGGACGTAGCTCGCAAACGGAACCAAGATGCAGTACGTGCCCGTCAAAAACGCGCTTTTGCCTGCGGTGGTCTGTGCCAGGCCGATCGTCTGCAAACCGTAGGCACCCCACATGAGCGCGCCCATGCCAAGCCCGACGATTAGGTTGCGGGCATTGAAATGAGCGATGATGCGCTTATGGAAAATGGCAAACATAACCAGTGATGCCGGGAGAAAGCGAACGTAGACCAGCTCGAACACCGGAATGGTGTCGAGCGCGCCCTTCATAGTGGTAAAGGAGTAGCCCCAGATGACCGCC
This sequence comes from uncultured Collinsella sp., assembly GCA_902494625.1. Classification (GTDB taxonomy): domain Bacteria; phylum Actinomycetota; class Coriobacteriia; order Coriobacteriales; family Coriobacteriaceae; genus Collinsella. Next base: position 5,790 of record CABUUB010000063.1, on the reverse strand, counting down.
ACCGAAAATAGCAGAACTTTCCAGAACAGCGGCGAGCGTGCACCGGCACCCCGGGGAATACCGCCCGCGCCCAAATCCTCACGGGCCACAGGACTATCAGGCATGTTTTCGATTTCGTTGGCAGCGTATTGGGCCATGGAACATCCTCGCACTCAATCTGGGCGTGGTGTCCGCACGCGTATGGCTGCGTGCCGCCTCATGGTCAAATAAAAACAGGGCGCACCGGACCCCCGGTACGCCCCGCTACTGTAGCAACAACCAAGCAGCCCGTGCAATCCAGCCCGCTAAAGCGTCGGCAAAGTGAACCTCGATGCTCCGGCAATGTCAGCGAAAACGACCCTAAGCGAGCAAGGTGACGTGAAATGAAAGGGCGCTGACCTTCTGGTCGCGCCCTTGAAATTGAACGTCAGATTGCCGCTTAGGGGCGTTTGCAGCGTCGAGCCGTTACGCGGTTTGGTAAAACCGCGTAACTAGATTAATTTGGTTGACTCCAGCTTTTCGATGATCCAGTCGTTGGCTTTGATGACCGGGCGGCGGAAGACGACGCCCAGTGCCAGCGACGGAATCAGATAGCTCGCCAGAATGCCCAGCTCGACCCAGTACTCCATATGATACGCACCGGCCATGGCGGCATGCATGGCGTTGATGCCGTGGGTGAACGGCAGGAACGGATAGATCGCCTGGAACACAGGGCCCGTCATCTCGATGGGGAACGTACCGCCCGAACCGCCGACCTGCATGACCAGCAACACGACGGCGAGCGCCTTGCCGATATCGCCAAACGACACGGTGAGCGTGTAGACGATATTGGAGAACACGAGACTCGCGACCCAGCCCGCCAGCACAAACTGCAGCGGGTCGTCGCACTGGATGCCAAAGAACAGGATGTCGCCCGCGCACACGAGCGTTGCCTGCAGCAGGGCCAGACCGCCAAAGAACAGGTAGCGGCCCAGGTAGATCTCGTGCAGGCGCACGGGGATGAGCTCGTTGATGAGCTCATCGTCAACCGAGACCTTCATCATGGCCGCCAGCACGATCGAGCCGACCCATAGCGACAGAATCGTGTAGAACGGTGCCATGGCCGAACCGTAGTTACGAATCGGATAGACCGGCTTGCGATCGAGCGCGACGGGGCCGGAAAGCGACACGGCCAAACCCTCGGGGTCGTTGCCAATCATCGTCTTGATCGTGGCAAGGTCGTCCGACATCAGGGCGCCATCGAGCTCGTCCTTAAACGCGCTGATCTTGTCCGACGCCTCGCCCAGCTGATCGGAAGCCTTGTTGACCAGCTTTGCAGCCTTGGAGAGGCCCTTTGCCAGCGAACCGGATGCGTCGGTCAGGCCGTCTACGGCGCTATCCAGATCGCCCGAGATGCCATCGAGCGAGTCCAGGATGCCCGAAACCGTCTTCTTGAGCTCCTTGGCCTTAACCGAGAACGTGGAATCGTAGTCGGACTTGGCGCCCGAAATGCCCGCCTTGGCATCGGCGATGGCCTGATCGACCTCGGCACGCGTGCTGTTGACCTCTGCCATGCTGTCAGAAAGGGACTTAGCAGTTGCCGTCAGGTCCTTGGCGTTGTTGCGATACTCCACCGCGATCCTGCCCAGCGATGTTGCCACAGATTTAAGGCTCTCCTGGAGCTTTTCGTCACTGACCTGCTCGGCAAAGCCGCGGAGCTGGTCGGCCGTGGCGTCGATATCGTCGGCACGTGTATTGAGCGCCGCCGCGGCATCGTTGAGCTGAGACACCGTAAGGTCGACATGCTGATTCGCGGCATCGAATGCCTTCGCAAGCTCGGCGGACACGTTGTCGAACGAGCCCGCGCTTCCGTCAATCGCGGCGTTGATGGCGTCGTTGGCGGCCTTCAGCGCTTCTTTGGAATCGCTCATGCCGCTCTTGGCATGCTCCATCAACTGCTTGGTCGACTCATCGACCGTACCCGTCTGCTGGAGCATACCGCTCGCCGACGTCAACGAATCGGACGTAGAGCTCAAAATGCCCGCCAGCGACGAAGCATTAGCCTGAACGTCTTGCAGGTCCCCAATCGAATCGCCGAGCGTCGAGGACAGGTTGGCGATAAAGTTGCTGACCTGGTCGGTGCTCATGTAATCGAGCAGGCTGGACACCGTCTTAAGACCGATGCTCGTAATGGTCTCGGTAAAAGATTCGTTAACCTGGTTCTGAACGGCGCTCGAACCCTTCTCGGTCACGATCTGCGCGATGGCGTTGGCCTTCTGATTCTCGTAAAACTCGATATCGGCATGCTTAACGTCGGTCGAAAAGAGCGTCATCATATCGGCACTAAACGTCTTAGGGATAACGACAGCCGCATAGTATGCGCCCGATTTGACGCCCTCGATGGCCTTTTCTCGATCGTTGAGCACAACCCAGTCGAAGTTCTCGTTGCCGCGCAGGGTGGCGGTCACGTTTTCGCCCACGTTGACCTCGACGGGGATCAGATCGCTCTCGTAACCCTCATCGGTGTTGACCACGGCGATCTTAAGATTGCCGGTGTTGCCGTACGGATCCCAGCTGCCGGCGATGTTAAACCACGCGTACAGGCACGGTACGATAATGAGGCCCATCACGACAACCAAGCCGATTACGGAGCGAGACACGTTTTGGACATCGCGCTTAAACAGATGCAGGATGTTCTTCATTTATGCCTCACCTCCTTTGGAGTGCTTGCCGAGCGGGGCGTTCTTTTCATTCATCACAAACGTGTCATCCCCGTTCTCGGGCACATGGGCCGCATCGCGATGACCACATTGGTTGACAGCCTGAGTCTTGGGTTCAGACCCCCGCTCGCTCGCATTCAAGCCGAACATGCGACGAGCGGCCGGAATGGCGGCCGTGTGCTCGCGCATCTCGCGGCGCAGGTCCTCATCCGAAAGCGCCGAGATGCGCATCTGGGTGTTGAGGCTCGAGCGGATGTACTCGATATTGATAAGCCAGCCGCAGATGGCAATAACCGAGATGATCCAAATGACAAGCAGGATGATCTTGCCGTTATTGTCGATATCGAGAACCGTCGACAGGACAAAGAGCAGGACCTGAACGCCCACCACGGCGGCAAAACCGCCCTTGATGTAGTACGGGTAGCGATGTTCAAAGGCGACCGCATGATCGAGCAGTTCGCGACGGTACGAATCGGAATCGAGCATGACACGCATGGCCGTGCGCAGCGAGTAGCGCTGGCGCGGCAGGTCGTTGGACTCGCAGATCATCATACCCGTCGTGGAAAGCTGTTTATCAAAGAGCAGGTTAAGGTTGAGCAGCAGCGGACGCAGCTGCAGACCGATAAAGAGCGCCACGATCAAGAACACACCCAGAATGCACAGGTTAAACAGGTAGTTAAACGAGTACATGCCGCCGACCGTCTCGCGCAGCAGATTGATGCCGTAGGTAAAGGGCAGCAGCGGGTGCAGCCACTGGAAGAAGCCGGGCATCATCTCGATGGGATACATGCCCGACGAACCCGGAATCTGCACGATGACGAGAATGACGCCGATTGCCTTGCCGATGTGCTTAAACGTAGTGGACAGCGCATAGATGATATTGACGTAGGTGAACGAGATGGCGATGCCGCCCAGCACGAACAGCAGCGGGTTGATGCACTGCACGCCAATCACCAGATCGCCTACCGTAACGATGGTGGCCTGGAGCGCGCCCAGGATCACCAGGAGCATCCAACGGCCGAAGTAGCCCTGGCGCGCCGTAAAGCTGCCAATGCCCTCGCGATCGACCTCGAGCTTGTAGATGGCGATGAGTACGTAACCGCCCACCCAAAGCGCCAGATTGGTGTAGAAGGGAGCGATGCCCGAGCCAAAGCTCTTGACCGGATAGATCGACTTGGACGTCAGCTCGACCGGAGAGGCCATGAAATCTGCCACGTCATTGACATCGACGCCCATAAGGTCGGCGAGCTCGCCCATAGACTCAGAGGTCTGCAGCGCCGCGATGTCATTGGCTGCGGTCGCAAGCTTGTCCTGGACCTTGGCAAGCGAGGAATCGGTCTGGGACAGCGTGGTCTTGGCCTGGCCGAGCGTAGCGTTAAGCTGCGAAAGCGTACCGCGCGCACTTGCAATAGTAGGCGTGAGGCCAGACACGATTCCCGTCAGATCACCCGAGACGGCGGCAAATGAATCAAGCGCGCTCGAGGCCTTCGGCAGCGCGTTTTGACCCAGGTCCGTCTGGGCCTGGCCAAGGTTGGTCGCACCGGTCTGGATTGCGTTATTGATAGCGTCGCTGGCGCCCGAGACAGCCGCGGCGTCATTCGCCATGGCGCTCGACTGCGCAGACAGACCGTCCTTGATGCTCTGAAGCTTTTCATTCTGCTCGCGGAGCAAATCGATGGTCGATACAATGCGCGCGTCAATTTCCTTGGAACCTGTCGACGTGTCATTAACGAGAATTTCCAAGTGCCCGATAACGGCCTTATTGTGGTCGATCGTCGCTTGGAGAGACTCAAGCGAGTTGTCGATGCGGGTGGTCGTAGATGTGACCGCGCCCGTCAGCTTGCCAATCGCAGCGTTCGCGGAGGCTGACGTCTTGGTGAGCGCAAGGCTGCCTTCCGAGAGTGCCTTGGAGAGCGAGGCGACAGAATTGCCCGCCGTAGCGCGCGCCTCGCCCAGCAGGTCATTGCCCTGAGCGATTGCCTGCGTTAGAGAGGGCGTCTGACCCTGCAGGCCCGCCAACGCGGCATCAGCCGAGGCGATAGCGCCACTCGTCTTATCGATGGCGGCATTCATGTCGCCAATCGAATCGCGCACCTCACCCAAGGTACCGGATGCCTCTGATACCGAACCAGCCAACGAATTCTGAGTCTGGGTTGCCTTGTCCTTTAAATCGACCCCGGCATCCTTGGCGATGCTGGCAACGGTCTCGCCCACTGTGGAGACAAATTCCGAGTTGATCTGCTCCTCGATGGTGCTTGCACCGGTGTCGGTAACCTTGGGCGCAATAGCACTCTTCTTCTCATTGACGTAGTACGTAAGCTTGGGCTGATGGTAGTTGCCGTCGAGCATCGAGACCAGGTTATCCGAGAAGTTCTTAGGGATTACGATGGCCGCATAGTACTCACCGCTCTCGACGCCCTCCTTGGCGTCGGCCGCCGAATCGACGAAGGTCCAGCCCAGCTGATCGTTCTCCTTGAGCTGATCGACGACCTGGTCGCCCGCGTTGAGCTCGCCCACCAAGTCGTTTTGGGTGCCCCGATCGTTGTTGGCGATGGCAATCTTGATACCCTGGGTGTTTCCGTACGGATCCCAGTTAGCCACGATGTTGTACCAGGCATACAGCGAGGGAATGACGCACACGCCCAAAGTAACCACCAGGGCGACGGGGTTCACGAGCAATCGCTTGATGTCGCGCTTAAAGATCGCAAAGGAGACCTTTGCGTTGGATAGTTTGCTGCCGAGACTCACGCTTGGACCATCCATCCTGTCGTTGAATCGAATCGTACTATCGACAACCATTGTACGGAGGCGCTTTAGTGCCTCACGGCACAATGGTGCTGAGTTTTGCGGGTAGCAATATACTACGAAGATGAGTTAGCGTACAGATGTACAGTATCCTAAATTTCAGCAGGTCACAAAACCACAACCCGCACAAATTAGCAATTCAAATAGCATCGGGGACGTTCTTAAACGACTAGTCAAACAAAAACGCCCCCAACGACTAGTTTGGACCACGGTAACGTCGATGTTTTAGCAATGCCAGCGAGCGGGCGCCAGAGCGAACAAATTGGCATGAAAAGAGGACGGCATAGACCTTCTGGTCATGCCGTCC
>CABUUB010000062.1 GCA_902494625.1 uncultured Collinsella sp. | reverse complement strand
GGCCGCAGGGCATGGGGATGACCCTGCGGCCCCGCGCGGGCGCCCCCGGTTATACAACCTCTTCGATAGGAGCTTTTCCCACATGGCAGACATCGCATTCGAGAAGGACCTCTCCGTCGCCGAGACCGGCATCGAGGGCCTCAAGGTCGTCGACCTCGCCGTCCACGGCGACTCGCGCGGCTGGTTCAAGGAGAACTGGCAGCGCGCCAAGATGACCGCCCTGGGCATCCCGGACCTCAGGGTCGTCCAGAACAACATCTCCTACAACGACAGCCGCGGCGTCACCCGCGGCATCCACGCCGAGCCCTGGGACAAGTTCATCTCCGTGGCGCGCGGCAGCGTCTTCGGCGCCTGGGTGGACCTGCGCGAGGGCAGCGAGACCTACGGGAAGGTGTTCACCTGCACGCTCGACCCGTCCAAGGCCATCTACGTCCCGCGCGGCGTGGGCAACTCCTTCCAGGCCCTGGAGGACGGCACCGCCTACACCTACCTGGTGGACGCCCACTGGTCCCTCGAGCTCAAGAAGACCTACACCTTCGTGAACCTCGCCGACCCCGAGCTCGCCATCGAGTGGCCGATCCCGCTCGATGAGGCCACCGTCTCCGAGGCCGACCTCAACCACCCGATGCTCAGGGACGTCGTCCCAATGGCGCCCAAGAGGACGCTCGTCACCGGCTGCAACGGCCAGCTGGGCCATGCTGTGCGCAGGCTGGCGGAGGAGCGCGGCGTCGCCAAGGACTTCGACTTCTGCGACATCGACACCTTCGATATGTCAGACCCGGACGCCTACACACAGTACGACTGGTCGCTCTACGGCACCGTGATCAACTGCGGCGCCTACACCGCCGTGGATAGGGCGGAGACCGCCGAGGGCCGCGCGACCGCCTGGAAGGCCAACGCGACCGGCCCGGCGCTTCTGGCCCGCACATGCTCCGAGCACGGGATCACCCTTGTCCACGTGTCCTCCGACTACGTCTTCGACGGCACCGCCGAGGTCCACGACGAGGAGGAGCCCCTCAGCCCGCTGTCCGTCTACGGCCAGACCAAGGCCGCCGGCGACATCGCCGTGGCCGGGTGCCCGCGCCACTACATCATGCGCTCCAGCTGGGTCATCGGCGAGGGCCGCAACTTCGTCAAGACGATGAAGGGCCTGTCCGACCGCGTCGCCGACCCCGAGGACGGGCTCGAGCAGGTCACGGTCGTTGACGACCAGCTGGGCCGCCTGACCTTCACGCGCGACATGGCCGAGGCCATTTTCCACGTGCTGGGGACGCACGCCCCCTACGGCACCTACGACTGCACCGGCTCCGGCACCGTCAAGTCCTGGGCCGATATCGCCCGCGCCGTCTTCGAGGCCGCCAACGGCAACGGGGACAGGGTCGTGCCGGTATCGACCGCCGACTACTACGCGAGCGCCGAGGGCCCCGTCGCCCCGCGCCCGGTCCACTCCGCGCTCGACCTCTCCAAGCTGGAGTCCGCCGGCTTCCACATGCCCGACTGGGAGGAAGAGCTGGGGGAGTACATCAAGACGCTCTAGCCGCTATTAACTTTTCGAGAGTAAAAGCCGCCGTTCTTTAACGGCGGCTTTTCTTGTTGGTGGCTATCTGCGCAGTGGTGCCAATAGTATTTTGCGGAAGATCTACCTCTCGCTTGGCATGGAAGTAGGGTGGCCGGGCTGGTCGTCGTAGGCGTATTTGCTGTACACGTTGACCTCCCACTGCTTTTTTTCGACCTTTGCTACAGAATCTAGGATGAAGCCGGTCGCAAGGCTCAGGCCGCACAGGAACATAAACGAGGCGGCGAGCATAGCGGTGGGGAAGCGCGGGACGAGGCCGGTCTGGAAATATTCGACAACGATGGGCATGCCCAGGGCGAGGCCGAATACCGCGAACAGAAGCGCAACGAGGCTGAAGAACTTCAGCGGGCGGTAGTCCTTGAACAGCGTGCCGATCATCGCAACGACTTTAATGCCGTCGCTCACGGTGTTGAGTTTGGACTCGGAACCCTCGGGACGGTCGCGGTACTCGATGGGCACATCTTTGATGCGCCAGCGGTGGTCGACGGCGTGGATCGAGAGCTCGGTTTCGATCTGAAAGCCCTCGGAAAGCACTGGGAAGGTTTTAACGAACGGGCGGCTCATGGCGCGGTAGCCTGTCATGACGTCATCGAAGCTGTAGCCATAGATCCACTTGATCATGGCGCGGACCAGATTATTGCCAAAGCCGTGGAAGGCACGCTTGTTCTCCTCGGCGTAGGTGCCGTTGGAAAGGCGATCGCCTACGGTCATGTCGGCCGTGCCGTTAAGGATGGGCTCGCAGAGGGCCTTGGCCGCCTCGGCGGGGTAGGTGTCGTCTCCGTCGACCATCAGGTAGCAATCGGCGTCGATATCGCGAAACATCTGGCGGCACACGTTGCCCTTTCCCTGACGGGGCTCAAAGCGGACTGTGGCGCCGTGCTCGGTGGCAATGCGTGAGGTATCGTCCGACGAGTTGTTGTCATAGACATAGACCGTCGCCTGCGGAAGCTCGCGGTGAAAGTCGTCGATGACTTTGCCGATCGTGAGCGCTTCGTTGTAGCAAGGGATGATGACGGCGATGGATTCAGAATTCACTTAATGCTCCTTATACATTCAATCCTAGAAAGTATAGCCGTTTGGGCCTGGCATCCTAAGATGTGGGTTAGTTCTCCAGTTTTGTTGCGCGAATCGTTTGCATGGCCGTCGGGTCTATACTGTTCGTTTGTCAACGATTACGAGTAAAGGAGTTGCATCCGTGTCGGATCAGACAAAGCAACAAGAAACTCGCAGTCTGCCTGCGACGTTTGCTAAGAACGAATTTGAGAAGGACGCGTTTATCCTTCGTCAGCTGGTTACCAAGGATTTTAAGATCAAGTATCGCCGTAGCGTTCTGGGCGTCGCATGGTCGGTGCTCAACCCGCTGCTGATGATGATCGTCATGGCCATCGTGTTCTCGACGATTTTTGGCCAGGGCCGCAATGGCTCAATGACGCCCGAGATGTACCCGCTGTACTTGATCGTGGGTAACATCACCTTTGCCGTCATGTCTGAGTCTACTAACCAGGCCCTGACGTCGATCGTGGGCGCTGCCCCTCTGCTCAAGAAGGTTAAGGTGCACCGGTGGGTTTTCCCGGTGCAGAAGGTGCTCTTCTCGCTGGTCAACTTTGCCTTCTCGCTGGTCGCCGTCGCCATCGTCATGCTGTGGTTCCGCGTTATGCCTTCTTGGCACCTGATTCTGTTGCCGGTTTGCCTGCTGCTGCTTATGTGCTTCTGCATGGGCCTGGGCATGATGCTCTCTGCCCTTACGGTCTTCTTCCGCGACGTTATGCATCTGTGGAGCGTCGTCATTACGGCGTGGACTTACATTACGCCCATCTTCTGGACGACTGACTATATTGCGCAAATGCCGCATCTCGTGCGTATCTTGATGTATGCGAACCCCATGTTCAACTACCTGCAGTTTATGCGCGATATCTTCCTGTTCCAGACTACGCCCTCGCTTATGACGTTTGGTATGTGCGTCGCTTGGGCGGTTCTTGCGCTTATTATTGGCTATACCGTGTTCCATAAGTCCGAGCGCAAATTTATCCTCTACATCTAAGGAGTGCTGTGATGACTGAATCTGTTGTTGATTACAGCGAGCAGCCTCTGGCTGTCGAGGTCGACGACGTCACCATGATCTTTAACATGGCGTCCGAGTCGCTGACCAACCTCAAGGAGTACTTCATTAAGCTTGCCAAGCACGAGCTGTTCTTTGAGGAGTTTAGGGCGCTTAAGCACATCTCGTTTGATATTCATCGCGGCGAGGTTGTGGGTCTGGTCGGCACCAATGGCTCCGGCAAGTCTACGATGCTCAAGATTATCGCTGGCGTTCTTGAGCCTAGCGAGGGCAGCGTTAAGGTGCACGGTAACATCGCGCCGCTGATTGAGCTTGGCGCCGGCTTTGACCCCGAGCTGACCGCCCGCGAGAACATCTATCTGAACGGCGCCCTGCTCGGCTATACCAAGGAGTTCATCGACGCCAACTTTGACGGCATTATCGAGTTCGCTGAGCTGCAGAACTTTGTCGATATGCCGCTTAAGAACTTCTCTTCGGGCATGGTGGCGCGTATCGCCTTTGCAATCGCGACGATTACCGAGCCCGATATTCTGATCGTTGACGAGACGCTGTCCGTCGGTGATGTGTTCTTCCAGCAAAAGTGTGAGGCCCGCATCCAGCACTTTATCCAGAGCGGCGACGTGACGGTTCTGTTCGTTTCGCACTCTATGGAGCAGGTTGAGCGCATCTGCCAGCGTGCCGTTTGGATTGAGAAGGGTGACCTTCGCATGGACGGCCCGGTCGATGAGGTCTGCAAGGCGTACCGCGAGCAGTTCAACTAGGTTATAATTACTTGCGCCTGACAGGCTTGTGCTTGCTTGGGCGTGCGGTTATTTGCTCCATTAGCTCAGTTGGATAGAGCAGGGGACTTCTAATCCCAAGGTCGACGGTTCGAATCCGCCATGGAGCACCATCGTTTATTAAGCCCAGACCGCTTGGTGGTCTGGGCTTTTTTCATCTTGTGTGTTGCTGGAGCCGAGCGCGAGCAAGCCGCTGCTGTTTGTTGGGGTTGGCATTTTACTTTTCGAGATGCTCTTTCAGCAGCTCCAACGCGTGGGCGTAGCCCTTCAGGCCCTCTCCGGTGATGGTGGCGAAGCAGGCCAGACGGGCGTAGCTCACCTGGCGGAAGTCCTCGCGCGTCTCTACGGCGCTGATGTGCACCTCGACGGCAGGGATGGCGACGGCCTTGAGGGCGTCAAGGATTGCCACGCTGGTGTGCGTGTAGGCTGCCGGGTTGATGACGATGCCGTCGACCTTGCCGTAGGCCTCCTGGATCTTGTCGACGATGCTGCCCTCGTGGTTGGACTGGAAGACCTCGACCTCGTCGAAGCCCTGCGCGGCACCTGCCTCCTGGCAGATCTGGACCAGGCGGTCGTAGTTGTCACTGCCATAGATGCCCGGCTCGCGAATGCCGAGCATGTTGAGGTTGGGGCCGTTGATGACGAGTGCTTTCATGGTTGCTTCCTTTGCGGTTGGAAAACCACCACAAAGGTGCCTGTCCCCTTTGTGGTGGTTTTGGTTAGAGAGCGGATGGGAGGGTGTCGAGGAGGGCTTGGGCGGTGTTGGCGGCGCAATCGCGTGAGTCGATGATGTAGTCGGCCCAGGCGCGGTAGCGTGGCATGCGCTGCTTGGCCAGCTTATCGATCCCGTCGCGCGCGGTTATGGGGCGGCCCTTGTGGGCGAGCTCGTCGAGCTTGCGGTTGAGCATCACAATCTGGCTGTTCTGGTGCAGCAGCGGGTAGTTCTCGTCGCGTGTGACCACGCCGCCGCCGGTGGAGAGCACCAGGCCGCTGCGCTTGGAGATGTCGGCCAGCGCAGCCGTCTCCTGTTCGCGGAAGGCCGCCTCGCCGCGCTCGACGATAAAGTCGGCACAGGGCATGCCCAGACGCTCCTCGAGCGCGCGATCCAAGTCGATGTGCTCGCGGCCCGTGAGCTGGGCGATCTGCTCACCCACGCGGGTCTTTCCCGAACCCGGCATGCCGATCAGCGCGATGTTTTGTTCGCGGCGGGACAGACGCTCCGTTACGTCTAAGATGCGCTTGCGCGGGGTGACTTGGCCGGTATAGCGCTCGACGGCCTGTGCCGCTTGGGCCACGAGCATCAGTAGGCCGCCGATGCAGGGGATGCCGCGGCGCTCGGCCTCGAGCATCAGGCCCGTGCGGGCGGGGTTGTAAACAATGTCGATAACGCCCTCGAGCGCATCGAGCCCTTCGAGTGTGCAAGGCGCGTCGGGGCAGTGGGGGAACATGCCGGCAGGCGTGCAGTTGACGAGCAGGGCGGCGTCGGACTGCTGCGCGATGTTGCCGTAGTTGACCTCGCTCGTGCGACCCACGGGTACGACGATGGCGCCCAGGTCTCCCAGCACCATACTTGCCGTGGTGCCGGCGCCACCAGTGGCTCCGAGCACAAGGACCTTCTTGCCGGCAATTTCCACACCCAGCTCCTCGACCAAGCACTGAAAACCAAAGTAGTCGGTGTTGTCGCCGCGCAGGCGGCCGTCGGGCAGGCGCGTGATGGTGTTGACGTTGCCCATACGCTCGGCCAACGGACTCAGCTCGTCCAGGTATTCCATGACGGCGCGCTTGTAGGGGATGGTCACGTTGGTGCCCTCCCACTCGTCGCCCGTCATAAAGGCCGCGAGGTCCTCGGGCTCGCGCTCAAATCGCACGTACTCAAGCCCAGCGAGCTCTTTGTAGATGGTTGGGGTGTAGCTGTGGCCCAGCACGCGGCCCAGCACGCCGTAGGGGCGGGTTGCGGCGGTATCGGTCATCTAGAGCACCTCCGTGTAGCTGCCAAAGTAGGTGAAACTCTCGCACACGTCGTCGATCGAGTCGAGCAGGTCGTCGAGGGCCTTGCTACCAAAGGGGCAGTCCAGGTCAAAGTAGAACATAAACTCAAAGTCGTGCCCGGGGATGGGGCGGCTCTCGAGCTTGATGAGGTTGATGTTGAGCGCATAGAAGCGCTCGAGCACGCGGTAGAGGGCGCCCGGCTCATTGGCCGTGGTGATCATGAGCGAGGTACGGTTGGCACCGGGATAAACGCGCGGCTCGCGGCTGATGACGACAAAGCGCGTGTAGTTGTTGTCCGAGTCCTGAATGTTGGGCTCCAGCACCTCCAGGCCATACAGCGTGGCACAGCTGCGCGAGGCGATGGCGGCGACGTCGGTGCGTTCGGAGTTGGCGACCATCTCGGCCGACATGGCGGTGTTGGGGTACTTGGTGGCGTGCAGACCGTGGGCCTCGATAAAGCTAGCGCACTGCGCGATGGCCTGACCGTGACTGTAGACCTCGCGTATGTCCGCGAGCTTGGTGCCGGGTTTGACAAGCAGGTTATGGTCGATCTTGAGGCGCAGCGAACGCACGATGTGGAAGTCGAACTGGGCGAGCAGGTCGTAGACGGCGTTGACCGAGCCGGCGGTGGAGTTCTCGATGGGCAGCACACCAAACTCGCAGAAGCCGTCGCGCACGGCACGCATGACGCCCTCGAAGGTCTCGAAGAACGCGATGTCGGGCACGTCGAAGAGTTTGCACGCGGCGATCTGGCTATAGGCACCTTCCACGCCCTGGCAGGCGACGGAAGCCGTTTGAGGGAAGGGCATGTCAAAGGCTGTGGCCGTGGCATGGGCCTTTTGCGACACCGTGATGCCCTTGAGCTCGTTGATGTAGCGCTGCTGCTCGGCCTTGCTCATGCTCATGAGGAGACGGAACAGGGTGATAGTTTGGGCCTCGTAGCGCTCGGGCGCGCGGCTGGCGAGGTTGTTGAGTTTGGACCGCTCGCGGGCGGGGTCAAAGACGGCCTTGCCCATCTCGATCTTTGATTTGGCGACCTCGGTGGCAATGTCCATGCGCTCGACAAAGCTGTTGAGGAGCGTGGTGTCGATGCCATCGATGGCCTGGCGGATGTCAGCAAGGTCCATAGGGACCCCTTTCACGTTTCGGTGATTTTTCTGGGACGGGGATTAAAAAATCATTGTGTACTTAATGATTTTTTAATCCCCGTCCCAGAAAAATCACTGGGTGGGCGTGGGGGCCGGAGTTGGCCCCCAGAGATTTTTAGAGCTGGCCTGCGTCCTCGAGGAGGGCGTCCCAAATCGCGAGGGCGGCGGCTGCCTCGGCTACGGGTACGGCGCGCGGGACGATGCAGGGATCGTGGCGGCCGTGGACCGAGAGCTCGGCATTTTCCATAGCGTCCATGTCCACCGTTTGCTGCTCACGGCCAATCGAGGGCGTCGGCTTTACGGCCATGCGCCACATGACGGGCGCGCCGGTCGAAATACCGCCCAGGATGCCGCCGGCGTTGTTGGACTCGACCTCGATCTCGCCGGTCTCGACATCGATGCGATACGGATCGTTGTTCTCGCTGCCGCGCATGGCGGCCACGGCAAAGCCCATGCCAAACTCCACGCCCTTTACGGCGGGAATCCCGAACGCGATTTGAGCGATGCGGTTCTCGATGCCGTCAAACATGGGGTCGCCGATGCCCGCGGGAAGCCCGTAAATGCCGCACTCCACGATGCCGCCAATGCTGTCGAGTTCGTCGCGCGCGGCTAGGATCTCCTCGCGCATGCGGCCGGCTGCGGCGGCGTCAATGCACGGCAGATCGTTCGTAAGGATCGCCTTGCGGTCGGCCTCGCGATAGACCATATCGTCCATCGGCAGGTCGGAGATGCCGCCGATCTGCGCGACGTGCGCCATGACCTGAATGCCGCGGGCCTCGAGTGCCTGCAGCGCAATGCCGCCGGCGATGCATAAGGGTGCCGTTAGGCGGCCGGAGAAATGCCCGCCACCAGCGACATCGTGCATGTTGTGATACTTCACACGCGCCGGGTAATCGGCATGTCCCGGACGGGGCTTGCGGCGCAGCTCGGAGTAATCCTTGGAGCGCGTGTTGGTGTTCTCGATAATCGCGGCGATGGGCGCGCCGGTGGTATGTCCATCGACAACACCGGCGATGATGTGGGCTGCGTCAGCCTCGCGTCGTTTGGTCGCGGTCTCGTCGCGTCCGGGGGCGCGACGGTCGAGGAAGGCCTGCAGCTTCTCCTGGTCCACGGCGATGCCCGCCGGGATGCCATCGAGCGAGCAGCCGATAGCGGGGGAGTGCGATTGACCGAAGATGCTTAAGTGCAAGACGTTGCCAAAGGTCGAGGCCATGCTATTCCTCCTCGAGTGTGACCTTGCCGCCCAGCAGGCGGTAGTGGTCGAAGAAATCGGGATAGGACTTGTTGACGGCCTCGGCGCCGTGGATCACGACCTCGCCGGTGGCGCGGCTCGCGGCGATGGCTGCCATCATGGCGATGCGGTGGTCGTTGTGCGAATCGACCTCACCGCCGGTGAAGGCATCGACGCCCTTGATGATAAGGTCGTCGCCGGCAATACGCACCTGCGCGCCCAGCGCGGTGAGCTCGCGGGTGGTGGTGACCAGGCGGTCGGATTCCTTGATACGCAGACGGGCGCAATCGCGGATAAAGGTGCGGCCCTGTGCCAGGGAGGCCACGGCCGAGATAACGGGCACGAGGTCGGGAATGTCGTGGGCGCTCATCTCAAAGCCGGCGAGCTTGTCGGACTGCACGGTGGCGGCGTTGGTGGAACGCACGATGCGGGCGCCAAAGCGCGAAAGCGCGGCGAGCACGTTGCGGTCGCCCTGTGCGGAGCTCAGGGACACACCCTCGACGGTGATGGGGTCGGTGCCGATAGCGCCGGCACACAGCCAAAAGGCAGCGTTGGACCAGTCACCCTCGACGGCCATGCTGCCGGGCGTGCGATACGAGCCACTGCTCACGCGGAAGTTCGTGACCTCGCGCTGGCCGTCCCGGGCGGGAATACGCTCGACGTTGACCTCGACGCCAAAGGCCTTCATGGCCTGGATCGTCAGGTTGATGTAGGGGCGGCTCTCAATGAGGCCGGTCACCTGCACGCAGGAGGGCTGGGCCAGCAGCGGGGCTGCCAGCAGCAGGCCCGAGATGTACTGCGAGCTCACGTTGCCCGGCAGCACAAAGGTGCCCGGGCGCATGCGTCCGCTCGTCTTGAGCGGAAAACCGCCCAGACCCTGCAGGTCGCAGCCGGCGGCAATGATCTCGTCGGAAAGCGGGGAGAGGGGGCGTGCGCCCAGGCGGCCCTGGCCTATAAAGGTTGCCTCTGCTCCCAGCGCGCAGGCGACGGGCAGCATAAAGCGGAGCGTGGAGCCGCTCTCGCCGCAGTCGAGCGTGCCGCCGGCAAGTGCCTTGAGCAGGCCGAACTCAATACTTTTCATAGTGGGATGGACTTGGAAGCCATCCTCGACGGTCTCGATGCGGGCACCCAGCGCCGTGAGGCAGCGCACCGTGGCCTCAATATCGGCGCAGGTGGTGTTGCAAGTGACGTGGGTCTCGCCGTTGGCGAGCGCAGCGCAGATGATGAGGCGGTGCGCCATCGACTTGGATGCGATGGCGGGAACGGTGCCCTTGAGCGGGGAGGGGGTGATGCGGGCTAGCATACGGATGCGTCTCCCTTCTGGCCGAGGCCCTCGGCAATTAAATCATGGAAGGTGGAAAGGGACGTGCGGTCGATGCTGCAGCGGCCAATACCGTGCGGAATCACCAGGTCGATG
>CABUUB010000061.1 GCA_902494625.1 uncultured Collinsella sp. | reverse complement strand
GGCGATAGTGTAGCCCAGACGCCAGCCGGTGATGGAGTAGGTCTTGGACAGCGAGCTGCAGCTGATGGTGCGCTCAAACATGCCGGGCAGCGTGGCCATATAGACGTGCTCGTGGGGCGCGTAGACGATGTGCTCGTAGACCTCGTCGGTGATGCAGTAGGTGTCGTACTTTTTGCAGAGGTCGGCGATAAAGGTGAGCTCATCGCGTGTAAAGACCTTGCCGCAGGGGTTGGAAGGGTTGCACAGGACGATGGCCTTGGGGTCGTTGTCGCGGAAGGCCGCCTCGAGTGTCTCGCGGTCAAAGTCGAATGTGGGCGGGTTGAGCGGCACATAGATGGGCTCGGCACCCGAAAGGATCGTGTCGGCGCCGTAGTTCTCGTAGAACGGCGAGAAGATGACGACCTTGTCGCCGGGGTTCGTGACCGTCATCATGGCGGCCATCATGGCCTCGGTGGAGCCGCAGGTGACCACGATATTCTGGTTGGGGTCGACCGGCATGCCCATAAAGTGCTCCTGTTTGGCGGCGAGTGCCTCGCGCATGGCCTGGGAACCCCAGGTTATGGAGTACTGGTGATAGAGCGGCTTGGGATCGGCGGCGATGGCGCTGAGGCTATCGAGCAGCTGCGCCGGGGGATCGAAGTCGGGGAAGCCCTGCGACAGGTTGACGGCGCCGTACTTATTGGAGATGCGTGTCATGCGGCGGATGACCGAATCGGTAAATCTTGCCGTGCGGTTGGAGAGTTCTTTCATGACGGTCCTTTCGAGCATTTGCAGTGGGGCAAGTTTACTCCTATGGAACCGGTAGGATTTGCCCGAAATGGATCCAAAAAACTCTTTTCAAAATTCTTGAAAATTGGGGCTTGCATCGCGTGGCGTTCCTTGCAATAATAATCGAGCGCGAAGCGCACAGGACACGGTGGGTGTAGCTCAGTTGGCTAGAGCGACGGGTTGTGGTCCCGTAGGTCGAGGGTTCGAGTCCCTTTACCCACCCCAGTTCTTGCTTCGTGTTGATATCGGGTCGTTAGCTCAGTTGGTAGAGCAGGGGACTCTTAATCCCAAGGTCCAGGGTTCGACCCCCTGACGGCCCACCAAAGCATGTTAAAGCGACTGGCTTAGGCTGGTCGCTTTTTTGTTAACCTCGCATGGGGTCGAACCCGTCGGGGCGCGGAGCTGAGGAAATGCGTAAGAATTTACCAGCGTAGCGCGCAAGGCGCAAAGCGCCGTAGCGGCCGCCTGCAAAGCAGGCTGACCCCCTGACGGCCCGCCAAAGCAAGTTAAGGCGGTCAACGAAAGTTGGCCGTCTTTTTTTGTTGACCTCGCTTGGAGTCGAACCCGAAAGGCACAGCCGCTTTCACAGATCGAGCCTACCCTGGGGATCGGTAAAACCGTCAGTACCCTCCTTGAGTTTCTTCTCGTCTGCCTTCACACGACGCTCGAGCTTTTTTGTATCCTCGGCGGGCGGTAGGTTCTCGGGGACAATTCCGCGGTCGATGAGGCTGCCACGCACGCTTGTGTTGTTCTCGACGTGCTCTTGCTTGATCTGGTCCAGACCGTACAGGTCGTGTTCCTCGGCGTTGAAGGTCGTCATCGAGTTCGTAAGGTCCTTTGCTTTGATGAGGACATCGGCTAACCTGTCCGCCAATGCCGCGCTCTTGGGTACGCCGAGCTGCTGCTTCATTTCCGCCGTGCTTCTGCCGCCGAATAACGCTTCATCGCCCTTCGACTTGATGATCGCGAATCCTTTGGAGTCCACGCCGCGTTTGAACGCAATACCCGAGAGCTGTTTCTCTGAATCGGATAGCGAGTGGCGCGCCTGCAAGCGCTGAATCTCTGCGAAGCGCTGCTCTATGAGCTCTTGGCGGCGCGTCTGCACGGCAAAGTATGCCTGTGCGAGCGCGATCTCCGGCTTGTTTGGGTCTCCGTTTTGGGCGATTAAATAGCATGCGTAGCGCGTAAGTTTGTAGTCTTTAACCGCGCGAGCGGCGACACCGGCAGTTACCATTTTCGTGGTGTCACGAAAATGGGAATCAACTGGAGTTTTGTTTGTTTCGCACGAGACTTTTGCCCTCTTAACAACTTCGGCGAAGTTCTCCCATCGAGTGTACCCCATGGGTTCCATTAAATCGCGTGCGAGCCAATATTCAACGCCGTCTTCCACATTGGCGTAGCTATCAAGTTCGACACGCCACTTCTCGATATCTCTACTGTCCATATCTCCTCCTCGATGGTCTATTGTCTATGCGGGCTTTGCCCACTCTGTATTCAGAATAAGGATACGCTGCCGTGCGGACACGAATGGTCCCCGCGCCACTTCGAGCTCGCGGGGCCCATAGATATCGAGTAGTTGTGTTCTGCTTTAGATGGGTGTCCAGTTTAATTCGCTCGATAGTGCGATCCGAGACTTTCGTTTCGCTTACGCATGGCTTTGACCATTTCTGTTGCCAGCTGAATCTGCGATTGCAGGCGGGCGAGGGCTGCGATTTCGCTGTCCTGGGCGTCCTGCATACTCAGAGTCTTTGCCTCGGCCCCCAGATCCTCAAGCTCCTGCTGTGCCGTGGAAAGGCCCGGTTCGGTGCGGTTGATCATGCAATACGTGCTCATCGTGTGTCTGAGGCTGTGAGTCAGGCGTTCGGCATCTGTTGTGGCAATGCCATGCTGGGGGAGGTCGATATCCGTCTTCGGGGCCATCTCAGGTGCATTCTGCGCTGCAAGGGCTGCCGATGCGCCTGCGATGCGTCCGAATACGATGCCGTTGGCGCTTGACAAGCCGCCAATGCGATCGGCGCCGTGCATACCGCCTGTTGCCTCGCCACAGGCGTAGAGGCCCTCAACGCCCGTGTACGCGGTCTTGTCGATCTTGATACCGCCGTTGGCGGCGTGAGCATACATCGCCACACGCATCTCGTCGCTCGGCGCGATGCCATGCTCGTCTTGCAGCCAGATAGCAAAGGTCTGCACAAACTCTGGTACATCCTCGCGGGGGAAGTCGTAGTGGAGTGCCAGGCCTTCGGCACCTGCCTGATCGATGGCAAGATCGATAGCGCGGGAGGTCAAGCGTGACGTGAAGGGACCATATCCAGAGCGCTGCTCGAGCAGGTCGTCCAGCTTGTCGTCGGCAATATCTACCGGCTGGTCTACATGTACGTAGCGCCAGGTTTTCTCGTTGAAGACCAAGTTACGCCTGGGCTCGATGAAGCCGGGCATCATCTGCATGAACTCTATATTAGTAAGTGTTGCGCCGTGCGCGAGTGCGATGGCCTGCGAGGAGCTGAGCACATCAGCCGACGTAAGGCTGCGCTCGAACAGGCCGCCTGTGCCACCGGCTGCGATGATCGTGGCCTTGGCAGCAAAGGGCACGATTCGATTTTCGGTAAGGTCGTAGAGTACGGTTCCGGTTATTCTGCCGTTCGTGTCCTCAACAAGGTCGATAAGCTCATGGCGGGGGAGCAGGCGAATGCCGAGCGACTCGATCCAGGTCGTCAGAGCGTCCTCAAGGGGCTTGCGGGTGAGGCCGCGCCACATGCGTGTCTTGTGGTCAAAGCAGGGGATAAATTGCTTTTGTTGAGCACTCTTGGCGCTTTGCGGACGCTGGAGCTCAACGCCCAGGTCTTGCTCGAGCCAGTCAATCGCTTGGGGAATGCCGTGGACGAACGTTTGGACGAGTTCGGGGTCGGCAACGCCGCCGCCGACGGCCAGGATGGTGTCGATGAGGTCCTGCTCGTCGTCTTCGTCGACGGGACCGATGAGGCCGAGGCCCCAGGTACCCGGGAAGAAGCTCGATCCACTCATGGTCTTGCCGGCGCTTGCCACAGTGACGGTTGCACCCGTGCGTGCCGCTTCGATGGCGGCACAAAGGCCCGCAATGCCAGATCCAATTACCAGTACATCAGTCGATTCCATCGGATTCCTTTCTCGTCCGGCGCATTGTCGCACGGGTGATCGGCAATGGGGCCGCAAAGACCCGGCAAATCGGTAAAGGGCAAATATGGCAGGTGGGCGTCATGGACGCTCTGACGCTCCATCTCATCACATCTTGTATTTCGCCCCAACTGATATATCGGCATTAGCTACCCTGCGACAGCGCAAACAAAAAGAGCCGCTACCCGGGTGGGTAGCGGCTCCAAAGCTCAACTATATGAGCATCGCGCGGGCGCGATTAGGCCTTGAGGGCCTCCTCGACGGCGACAGCGCAGGCGACGGTGGCACCGACCATGGGGTTGTTGCCCATGCCGATGAGACCCATCATGTCGACGTGCGCAGGCACGGAGGAAGAACCGGCGAACTGGGCGTCGGAGTGCATGCGGCCCATGGTGTCGGTCATGCCGTAAGAGGCAGGGCCGGCGCCCATGTTGTCCGGGTGCAGGGTACGGCCAGTGCCGCCACCAGAAGCGACGGAGAAGTACTTCTTGCCAGCCTCGAGGCGCTCCTTCTTGTAGGTGCCAGCGACGGGGTGCTGGAAGCGCGTGGGGTTGGTGGAGTTACCGGTGATCGAGATGTCGACGTTCTCGTGCCACATGATGGCAACGCCCTCGCGGACGTCGTCGGCGCCGTAGCAGTTGACGGCAGCGCGGGGACCATCGGAGTAGGGGATGGTCTCGACGACCTTGAGCTCGCCCGTGAAGTAGTCGAACTGGGTCTTCACGTAGGTGAAGCCGTTGATGCGGGCGATGATCTGAGCAGCGTCCTTGCCCAGACCGTTGAGGATGACGCGCAGCGGCTTCTTGCGAGCCTTGTTGGCGTTCAGAGCCAGGCCGATAGCACCCTCAGCGGCAGCGAAGGACTCGTGACCGGCCAGGAAGGCGAAGCACTCGGTGTCGTCGGAGAGCAGCATAGCGCCCAGGTTGCCGTGGCCCAGACCGACCTTGCGGTCCTCGGCGACGGAACCGGGGACGGTGAAGGCCTGGATGCCCTCGCCGATGATGGCTGCAGCCTCAGAAGCGGACTTGGCGCCACGCTTGACAGCGAGAGCGCAACCGAGGGTGTAGGCCCACTCGGCGTTCTGGAAGGCGATGGACTGGGTGTTGTTGACGATCTCACGCGGGTTGAAGCCCTTGTCGGTGCAGATCTGCAGAGCTTCCTCGAGGGAGGCGATGCCGTTGTCGGCGAGGCACTTGTTGATCTTGTCAGCGCGGCGCTCGTAACCTTCGAACGTAACAGTCATAGTTATTTCCCTCCCTTTCTACTCGTGAACCGGGAACACGCTGGCGACGGAGTGAGTCTCCTCGTCGGTGCGCGGGTCGATGTACTTGGCAGCGTTCTCCCACTGACCATAGTGGCCCATAGCGCCAGCGATGGCCTCCTCGGGGGTCTTGCCGGCCTTGACGGCGTCGGTGAACTTGCCGAGGTTCAGGAACTCGAATGCGATGATCTCGTTCTTGTCGTTGAGAGCCATGCGGGTGACGTAGCCCTGAGCGAGCTCGAGGTAACGAGCGCCCTTGGCCTTGGTGCCGAACATGGTGCCGACCTGAGAGCGAAGGCCCTTGCCGAGGTCGTCGAGGGAGGCGCCCACGGGCAGGCCGCCCTCGGAGAACGCGGTCTGGCTGCGGCCGTAAACGATCTGCAGGAAGATCTCGCGCATAGCAACGTTGATGGCGTCGCAGACGAGGTCGGTGTTGAGGGCCTCGAGGATGGTCTTACCGGGAAGGATCTCGGAAGCCATGGCGGCAGAGTGGGTCATGCCCGAGCAGCCGATGGTCTCAACGAGGGCCTCCTCGATGATGCCGTCCTTGACATTCAGCGTGAGCTTGCAGGCGCCCTGCTGAGGTGCGCACCAACCCACACCGTGCGTAAGACCGGAGATGTCGGAAATCTCCTTAGCCTGGACCCACTTGCCCTCCTCGGGGATGGGTGCGGGGCCGTGGTATGCACCCTTGGCAACGGGGCACATGTTCTCCACTTCCTGTGAGTACTGCATGCCTCTCCTCTCTATCGTGTTGGCGTCCCGTCTGGGGGTCGTGGCTGGCGATTGCCGGGCGACCCTTCGAAAGGGACATGACATGCAGTCCCTATAATACCGCGAAATGCACGGAATATTCGGCGAACGGCTCAGTTTTCGTAGCGAGAAGTCCGGAAGTTTTAATTGAAACGATTTAACTCTATGTTCTGTGGTCGCGAACTTCCATAGAGGGGGTCCGTCTTTGGCAAGCTTTTGGTCAGCTCTTGTAAGCGTTGCAGGGGTTGACCTGTTGCAACGGTGCCGTTCGCCGCCTGTTTGCTGCCTTTTGCCGCGCGAGTGTATTGTTTTGCGTGAATGTTTTGATGGCACGCTTCAATCGTGCTGTATTGGATGGCAAGCAGATCCCGGCGAAGGGAGCGCCATGCAGCGCGTTTGGAGAACGGTTACCGGCTTTTACCATGTCTGTGCCCGCGGTATGTGCAAGCAGCTCATCTTTGAGGGCGATGAGGACCGGTGGAAGTTTTTGGAGCTGATGCGCGACTGCTGCCGCGAGGCGGGCGTGACGGTTATCGCCTGGTGCCTTATGGGTAATCACGTGCATTTGGTGCTTGCAGATTACGAGGACAGGATGAGCGCGGCGATGCACCGGCTGCTTTTGACGTACGCGCGGCGGTTCAATAAACGCACGGGGCGCACGGGCCATCTGTTCCAGAACCGTTTTGACCGGCGCTCGCTCGATACCGACTGGCAGGTGATGGAGGCTATTCGCTCCGTACACGCCGATCCGCAGGAGGCTGGCATCAGCTTAATCGAGCGTTATCCCTGGAGCAGCTTTGCGGAGCATTTGTGCGCTTACGACGGTGACGCGGCTGATGTCGCGAGAGGATTTTCTGATCCTTCTTGCGTGCTTGAGCTTTTTGGTTCTGCCGAGGGCTTTATTGCCCATTCGCTTTCGACGCCCGGCGGCGGCGAGTCAGCGCTGGGCGATATGAAAGAGACGGAGTGGGAACGCCACGCCTTTGCCGGCAAGTTGGCGAAGAGCCTCGGGGTTCCGCTCAACGGGGTTAAAACTGCACCGCCGGCGCAGCGCGATACCGTTATTGTTGGATTGAACAATGCCGGCTTTACGGTGCGCCAGATTGAGCGGTATACCGGGATTGGCAAAAGTACCGTCTCTCGTATCGTGCGCGCCCGCGCGCGAACGGCGATGTGGGCTGGCGGAAACGTGATGTAAGGCCGCCTGTTCACCGCAGCTGGGGTCGTCCATACGCCGCAACCAGCGTTTAAAAAGCTTGGTACGGTAACTGCACTTCTTAATATGCATAGAACAATCGCCATCTTGCATAAAATAACGGCTCAGTCCGGGTTTGCCCGTGCCTACCCCCGTCTGCGCCGTGCAATAAACCGAGTTTTCAACATCGTGGTGCTGTCGGCACCGCCGCAATCTTGTAACATACGGGTCCCGAAGCTATTGATTCCCGCCGTTGCGCCCCCGAAGCACGTGCCTGCGTCCTGTCAGACCGCGATGTCAGTTTTAAAACACAATATATATGCGCCCCGAGACGTTGATTAACGCTTCCGATGCGTATACACACTGCTTGGCGTGCTGAATACTCGCAAAAATGCACGTCGCTCCCTATGGGACCCGTCTGCGGCAGGCGCGAAGCGAGTCGGAGCTTCGCAGAACGGGGCTTGGCGCATTGCTTGGCGGGCCCGGGGCCCTGCCGCAGGACTTTGGTGCTGCGGAAAACGCCCGTGTTTGCGTCTGGCTGTGTGGCAAATGTCAGACGGGGCGCCGGACGCGCGGACTTTGTGCGTTTGCACTCATTAGGAAAAACCGAGCCGCCCGTATCGGGCGGCTCGGCAATCAAAAACCTTGGATTCGGGGCATAAGCTACTGGTTTGTTTGCCCCGTGAGCATGCCGTCGAGGGTACGCCAGGCGAGCTCAGCGCACTTGACGCGGGCGGGCATGTGCGAGATGTCCTGGAGCTGGGCGGCCTCGTCCAGGTCTTCCAGGTCCTCCTCTGAGAGCTGCTCGCCGCGGATCATGGCGAGGAAAAGCCCGGCCAGGCGACGTGCCTCCTCGACGGTCTCGCCGGTGATGAGGTCGGCCATGATATCGGCGCTGGCCTGGCTGATGGCGCAGCCGTGACCGGTAAACGAGGCCTCCTCGATCACGCCGTTCTCGACACGCAGCTGCAAGGTGAGCTCGTCTCCGCAGCTGGGGTTGATGCCGTCGTGCTCGTGCGTGGGGGCATCCATCTCGTACTTATAGTCGGGGTGCGAGTTGTGCTCCATAAATGTGGTGGAGGTGTACAGATTACCCATTGAACGTGCTCCAAACGTGATGCAGGCCGGCGATGAACTTGTCGATGTCGGCCTTGTCGTTGTAGAAGGCCACGCTGGCGCGGCAGCAGGCAAGGTTCTCGACGCCCAGCCAGGTGAGCAGCGGCTGCGCGCAGTGATGGCCGGCGCGGATGCAGACGCCGTCCATGTCCATGATGCTCGCGACGTCGTGCGGGTGAATGCCCTTGACGTTAAAGCTTACAACGCCGTGGTGGTTGTCCCAATAGATGGAGCCGATGATCTGGACAAAGTCGAGCTGCATGAGTTCGCCCATCAGATAGTGGACGAGTGCCTGCTCGCGGGCCTGGATGTTCTCGTAGCCCACCGTGTTGACCAGGTAGTCGAGTGCCGCACCCGTGGCGAAGATGCCGGCGGCGTCCTGCGTGCCGGCCTCGAACTTCTCGGGGACGGGCGCCCAGACGGCGTCCTGCTCGGTGACCGAATCGATCATCTCGCCGCCGGTGAGCATGGGCGGCATGGCGTTCAGCAGGTCCATCTTGCCCCACAGTACGCCGATGCCCATGGGGCCCATGGCCTTGTGTGCGCTAAAGGCAAAGAAGTCGGCTCCCAGGTCGGCCACATCGACCGGCATGTGCGGCAGCGACTGTGCGCCGTCGACGACCAGATAGCCGCCGTACTTGTGGACGAGCTTGCCGAGGTTCTTGACCGGGTTCTCGACGCCCAGCACGTTAGAAACCTGACCCACGGCCAGAATCTTGGTCTTGGGACCAACCTTGGCAAGAACCTCCTCGGTGGTGAGCTGGCCAGTCTTGGTGGGGTAGAGGTAGACGAGCTTGGCGCCGGTCTCGCGGCAGACCTGCTGCCACGGAATCAGGTTGGAGTGGTGCTCCATGATGGTGATGACGACCTCGTCACCGGGCTCGAGCACCGTGGGTGCAAAGCTCTTGGCGATCAGGTTGAGCGACTCGCTCGTGTTGCGGGTGAAGACGACCTCGTTGGCCTGGGCGGCGCCGATGAGGTCGGCGATCTGCTGGCGGACCTTCGCGATGGCGTCGGTGGCCTCGACGGACAGCGAGTACAGGCCGCGCAGGGGGTTGGCGTTCATGCGCTGATAGAAGTCACGCTCGGCGTCGAGCACACAGGCAGGGCGCTGCGCGGTGGCGGCACTATCGAGGAAGGCGATCTCGGGGTGCTGCTGGAAAAGCGGGAACTGTGCCTTGTAGGGATTGGTCTCGATGTCGACGGTAGGCCAGCCGCGCGAGGCCTCGTCGCTGGCGTCGAGCTCCATAGGCTCCGGTGCGGTACAGGTGTCGCATTTAACGTGCTCGGTGTCGATCATGCGAGCTCCTCTTCAAAGTTGTCGATCAGGTTGTTGCCCAAGCGGACGACGGCTGCGCGGGTGCGCTCGTCGGTGGCGGAAAGCGCGGCGTCCTCCAGCTTGGCGCGAATGAACAGGTCCTCGGCGGCGTTTTGGTCAAGGCCGCGGCAGGCGAGATAGAACAGCTGCTCGTCGCGGACGTGGCCGATGGTGGCTCCGTGGTTGCCGGCGACGTCGTCCTCGTCGCAGAGAATTACGGGAACGGTCTTGTTGTCGACGCCCTTGTTGGCCAAAAGCACCGTCTCGCGCTCGGTGCCGGTTGCACCCTTGCAGCCGTGCACGAGGTCGATGGTGCCGCGGTAGACCTTCTTGGACGTGCCGGTCAGTACGCCGTTGGCGTCGATCTCGCACTCGGTCTTGCGACCGCGGTGGCGCAGCTCGTAGTTAAAGTCGCGCACCTGCTCGCGGGCGCCCAGGTAGTCAGTATCGATGGTGACCTTGGCGGTATCGCCCAGCAGGTCGCCGGCAAGGCCGGTGGCGCTGGCGCCGGCACCCAGGACGCTGTGCTGCACGTTGACGCGCGCGCCCTCGTCCAGGAACAGGCCGGTGTCGTCGAGCGCGATCCAGCTATCGTCGAGCGTCTGCGTGCAGGTCACGTTGACGGTGGCGTACTCGTGGGCGCACACGCGTAGCACGGAGCCCACGACGCCTTGGCCGGCAACGGGGGAGTCTAGGGCAATAAGCAGATCGAGCGTCGACTGGGGACGGGCGACGACGTCGATGACGGCGATGGCCGCGGCTGCATCGACACCGCTCACGCGCACGGTAACCGTGGCGTGCTTGTATGCGGGCACATCGATGACGACGCGCTTGGTGGCGTGGTCGGCCAGGTAGGTGTAGGCAGCCTCGCCCATGCCAGTCTCGAAGGCCTCGGCAGGGGAGAGCTCCTCCTCGAGCTTGATGGCGCCGGCCTGGTAGATGGAGGTGGCGGGCATGTCGAGCTCGGTCTCGGGCGTGATGCGGGCGCGGTCGGCGGCGTCGCCGGGGGCGGAGGCGCGGCGCTCGGGG
>CABUUB010000060.1 GCA_902494625.1 uncultured Collinsella sp. | reverse complement strand
GTAATTAAGTTTCCTGCTCTACAGTCCTGCGCAAGACGGAAAGCACATTAAGTGCTTTCCTTTGCGTGCGGAACTCGCGATAAACTTAATTACGCGCCGCTTCCCGCCCACGCCGGGCAAACATCGTTGGACTTATCACTGACATGAAATGGGCGCTTGCATATCGTCTGCTAACTTGGCACGGTACAATGCTTTCAGATTTCAATTTGTAAATTAGTGGGGTTAATTCATGGCAGAATCTCGTGCGGAGCGTAAGGCTCGTCGTGCTTTGATCGAGGCAGCTGAGGGGTCGGAAGAGAAAAAATCTTCTAAGAAATCCAAGTCGTCTCAGGGCGCAAAGGGTAAGTCGGCCAAGGGCAAGGCTAAGGCCAAGCGTCCCGGCTCTCGTCGGAACGAGGATAAGGCATCTCAGACTCGCTCCAAGCGCTCGCATAAAGATCGGGTTTCGTCTGCGCGTAAGGCTGTGGACCCCAAGTCCCCCTGTTCGATCATGAAAGCTTGCGGTGGGTGCACGGCGCTCAATCGTCCTTATAAAAAGCAGTTGGCAGCTAAGCAGGCTGCTATGGAGGAGCTTTTTGCTGCTCTTTGCGAGCGCGAGGGTATTAGCGTCGACTCCATTCGCGGTATGGGAGTCACCCTGGGCGACCCGGGCAAATATCCTGCGCCGCGTGGCTTTCGTCATAAGGCTGCCACTCCCTTTGCTCCCGGTAAGGAGGGCGCTGTCCGTTGCGGTTTCTTTGAGCGCGGTTCGCACAGAATCGTTGCCGTACCCGAGTGTCCTGTCGAGGCGCCGGGTGCCCGTCAGATTCTCAACGGCATCGCACGCGAAGCTGAGCGGCTGCATATTCCCGCCTTTAATGAGGACAAGCATCTTGGTTTGCTTCGCTATGCCGTCGTCCGCTGCGGTTGGCATACCGACCAGGTCATGGTCACGCTCGTGACCGCTCAGCGCGACTTGCCGCATGCGCAGGAGTTCTTTGAGGCTGTCGCCGCACTCAATCCGCACATCGTCACCGTCGCCCAAAACATCAACGGACGTCCCGGCAACGCCATCCTCGGCGAGGAAACCCGCATTGTATATGGCGCCGAGTGCATGCGCGACCAGCTGCTCGGCTGCAAGTTCGATATCTCCCCCACCGCGTTCTACCAGACCAACCCGCAGCAGACCGAGCTGCTCTATCAGCTCGCGATTGACGGCATGGACCTGCAGCAGGGCGACGTACTCATGGATGCCTATTGCGGTAGCGGAACTATCGGTCTGTGCGCCGCGAAGGATGCCCAGGACAGAGGCGTCGGCATTATGCTGCTCGGCGTGGAGCGCAACCCGGCGGGCGTTGCCGACGCACGCCGCAATGCCGAGCTCAACGGCCTCACCCGCAGCGCCTGGTTTATGGCCGACGATGCGACCGACTATATCCTCGATGCCGCCGACAACAACGAACGCGTCGACATTCTTTCCATCGACCCGCCGCGCGCCGGCTCCACGCCCGAGTTCCTCGAAGCTGCCTGCGCACTTAAACCGCGCCGCATCACCTATATCAGCTGCAACCCCGTGACTCAAGAGCGCGACCTGCATCAGCTCCTCGACGGAGGCTACCGACTGCTCAAGATCACGCCCGTCGACATGTTCCCTCACACCGACCACACCGAAACCGTAGCGGTCCTCGAACGCCGCTAACCAACCTCAGTAGATTTTTGGGACAAGAAAGGGGGCGACCCGCCTGGGCCGCCCCCTTCGCTTGGTTTATAAACTCCGCTACATCCCATTGCGCAGATCGCACACGCCGGCTGCCGCCATCTCGCGCAGCAGCGTCTCGCGGTCGCGCGTCACGATCAGATCCAACGGGAAGTGAATCTCGTCGAGCATCTTGCGAGCGTAATCGAGCTTACCAATTGCCATGCCAATGTGCGCATCGGTCGAAACGCCAATGCCCACGCCCAGCTCGGCGCAGCGCTCGGCGATCTTGCGGCATACGGCCCAATGCTCAGTGTCGACACCGTGTTCAAGACTATGGTTGTTGATCTCGATAATCTTGTGCTTGGCCTTAGCCGCCAACAGCACCTCGTCGATATCGAACGGCACGCCCGAACGCCCCGTGTGACCCAGCATGAACACCTTGGGGTGCTCCAGGGCATTGATATACATCTCGGTCGTCTGGGCCAGCGTCGCGCCTTCAGCAATCTGCGGATTATGCACGCTCGCAACCAAATAATCCAAATTACGCGTAACCAAATCGAACAGCGAATGCTGACGGCTGTACGAATCGCCGGCAATATCGAGCGTGACAGGGGTGTCCTCGCCAAACAGGCTTCCGTCCAGCGAAACGATATCGGCCTCGGCACCACGCAGCACCAGCACGCCGCTCCAAATGCGCGGCCAGATATCCTGGTTGATAAAGAACTGGTAACTGCGCAGGTCATTGGGGCAAGCCGTAACCATAGAGCTCAAATGGTCGGCAGATCCGAGCACCTGCAGACCACGCTCTGCCGCCCAGTACACATTCTCCTCAATGGTCGAATATGCATGCGCAGAGAACATCGTATGGGTATGAATGTCACAAGAAAGCAGGTAGGGCATCAGGTCTCCTTATCTGGCACGGCCGTCGCTTATATTCATTGTACGCATAGCCTCCGATAGTCGTAAAACCACTCCATCCCAAAGACACAACGTCCATGGCAACGGGGTCCGGCTTAACACCAAACCCCGTTTCACGTAAAACATTGTAGGCAGAGCGCTTTACTCTTAACGATACTCGTCCGCCAACTGTTTCCAAGCGGGTAGCGAATTGACAATCGTTTCGTAACTCACGCAATAGCCCAAGCGGAACCAACCCGGCATACCAAAGCTGTCCGAGGGAACCGCAAGCAACTCATACTTCTTTGCGCGCTCGCAAAACGCATTCGCATCGGGCTCCAACGCTTTCACCCATAGGTAGAACGCGCCATCCGGCTCAACATAGGTGTAGCCATACTCCGCTAGTGCGTCGGTAAGCGCGGTGCGGTTGCGTGCATAGGCCTCAACGTCACTCGGCTCATCGATGCAGTCGATAATTACGCGCTGGAAGAGTGCCGGTGCGCACACGAAGCCCAGCGTACGGGCGGCACCGGCAACGGCGGGCATTAGACGATCTGCCTGAGGATTCGTATTGGGAACAAGGATCCATCCCACGCGCTCGCCCGGCAGCGAAAGCGACTTAGAATACGAGTAGCACACGATGGTGTGCTCGTAGATCGAGGGCACCCAAGGCACCTCGACACCGTACACGATTTCGCGGTACGGCTCATCCGAGATGAGCATAATCGGATTCTCGGGATCGCGCTGAGCGTTGGCCTCGCGCAGAACGTTGGCCAGTCGCGTCAGCGTGTCGCTTGTATATACGGCACCGGTCGGATTGTTGGGAGAGTCGATGATGACGGCCGCCGTCTTATCGCTGATCGCCTTGAGCACGTTGTCCACGCTCAGCTGGAACGTATCTTCATCGGCGAGCGCCTCAACACACGTACAGCCGGCCTTCTCAATCCAAACGCGATACTCCGGAAAGTACGGGGCGATAACAATAACCTCGTCGCCCGGGTTCGTAACGGCGTTGAGCGTGCAGGTGAGCGAAGCCGCGGCACCCACCGTCATAAAGACGTCTTTGCCCTCATAGCTCGTGCCAAAGCGGCGGTTGAGCGATTCGGCCACAGCGGCACGACATTGCGGCAGGCCCGGTGCGGGCGTGTAGCCGTGCAGCTGGTCGCTCGGCAGCTCCAGGGCCTTCTTAATCGACTCAGCCACGGCAGCGGGCGCTGGAACGCTCGGATTGCCCAGCGAAAAATCGAATACGTTTTCCGCACCGATCTGCGCCTTGCGCTCAAGGCCATAGCTAAAAATCTCACGGATTATGGAGCTTTCCGCACCGCGAGCATACATAGTTTCGTTGATCATCTGTTCCCCTTTCGCATAGGCGCTATTGTACGCTTTAGCCGAGCAAAGTGCCGCAGCAATGTCGATCGGGGACAGACTTAAATGCGTGAAAACGCTCATTTAAGTCTGTCCCCAATCAACAGACGGCCCCATATCGCTCAAAAGAAAAAGCCTCCGCAGGTTTCCCCGCAGAGGCTTTCGCCACAAAGACTATTTGTCGGCGTCGGTGTCGGCATCGGCATCGACGACGGCATGGTCATCGTCAGCATCATCGGATGCGGCTTCGGCATCCTCCTGCATGGCCGCCTGCGCAAAGGCCGCGGCATCAGCCGCCAGCTCCTCCTCGCTCATGCGAGGCGCGCGCTTCTTGGTCGGCATGCCGGCCGCCTTGGCATTGCGCTCCTCCTTGGCCGCCAGGATATCGCCCTCGCGCTCAAGGTAGGCATTCCACTCGTTGTCGAGCAGGGCGTTCACGGCGTCGCCTTCGACGGTCTCGCGCTCAAGCAGCACCTTCGCCATCAGATCGAGCTGATCGCGACGGGCATCCAAAATCTCGACCGCACGACGATGGGCTTCGCGCATGATGCGCTGAACCTCGATATCGATGCGGCGTGCCGTCTCCTCGGAGTAATCCTGGTGATCGGCGTAATCGCGACCAAGGAACACCTGATGCTGCGCCTCGCCAAACACTTGCGTGCCCAGCTCCTCGCTCATGCCCAGACGCGTAACCATCTCGCGCGCCATCTTGGTCGCACGCTCCAGGTCGTTGCTCGCGCCCGACGTGATGTCATCGCACATGAGCTCCTCGGCAACGCGACCGCCCAAGAACACGGCAAGCTCGTCGAGCATCTCGTTCTTGGTCTTGAGGAAGTGGTCCTCCTGCGGAAGCTGCAGCGTGTAGCCCAGGGCCTGACCGCGGCTGACGATCGAGATCTTATGAACCGGATCGGAGTGCTCCAGGATGTGGCCCACCAAAGCGTGACCGCTCTCGTGGTAGGCAATCGTGGTGCGCTCGGCCTCGGTCATCACGCGACCCTTGCGCTGCGGTCCGGCAATCACGCGCTCCATCGATTCCTCGACCTCGTCCATCGAGATCACGGAACGATGGCGGCGAGCAGCCAACAGTGCAGACTCATTGAGCAAGTTCGCCAGGTCGGCACCGGTAAAGCCAACGGTCATCTGGGCGAGCTTCTCAAACTTAACGTCCTCGTCCATCGGCTTGTTCTCGGCATGCACGCGCAAGATCTGCTCGCGGCCCTTCACATCCGGACGGTCGACCGTAACCTGACGGTCAAAACGGCCGGGACGCAGCAATGCCGGGTCCAGAATATCGGGGCGATTGGTCGCGGCGATCAGGATGACCGACTCGCTTTCCTCGAAACCGTCCATCTCGACCAGCAGCCGGTTGAGCGTCTGCTCGCGCTCGTCGTGACCGCCGCCCAAGCCAGCTCCGCGCTGACGTCCCACGGCATCGATCTCATCGATGAAGATGATCGACGGGGCCTGGGACTTGGCCTCCTTAAAGAGGTCACGCACACGGCTGGCGCCGACACCTACAAACATCTCGACAAAGTCGGAACCCGAGATGCTAAAGAACGGCACGCCCGCCTCGCAGGCAACGGCCTTGGCCAGCAGCGTTTTACCGGTTCCCGGAGGGCCAACCAGCAACACGCCACGCGGGATCTTGGCGCCCAGCTTGCGATAGCGATCCGGATCGCTCAAAAAGTCACGGATCTCCTCGAGCTCCTCGACTGCCTCGTCCACGCCGGCAACGTCTTCAAACTTGACCTTGGGGCGTGTGGCCTCGTTGGTCTTGGCGTTGGTCTTGCCAAACTGCATGTTCCTGTTGTTGGCGCCCATCATCTGGCGCATAAAGTAGAACATGATGGCGATAAGGGCAATCGTCGGAAGCACACTCATCGCCAAGTCGCCCCAAAAATCGGGATCGTTGGTGTTGACGATGTACTTGGTATCGGGATGCTCCGCCATGAGCTCGGCAAGCGAATCGGAGCCGACATAGGTCGAGGAGAAGCTCTTGAGCTCGCTCGTATCGCCCTTGTCCTTCTTCGTCTTCCAGTAATGACCCGTCACGCTTCCGTCTTGAACCGTATAGGTCAGATCTTCGACGCGATCCTGCTTGATGGCGCTCACCATCTCGCTCGTCGCGAGCTTAACGGTATTGCTGGAATTGGCAAAGCCGGAGCCCATGTTAAAGAAGGCGTAGCCCAGAAGCGCGCAAGCCAAAATAAAATACAGCCAGCCCGTACGCGTGGGCTTCTTGCCTCCGGGCATCCCCGGGATCTTAGGCTCCCGGGGAGTCTGGGAATTGTTATCGTTACGGTCGTCGGGCATCTTACGAATAAACCTCCGGTTTCAAAATGCCCAGATACGGAAGGTTACGATAGCGCTCGGCATAGTCGAGGCCGTAGCCCACCACAAAGGCATCGGGGCAATGGGTTCCAACATACTTGGGCGTGATGGCCGAGACGCGGTCCTCAACGTCCTTCCACAGGAAGGCGGCGACCTCCAGAGAAGCGGGCTTGCGGCTCTCGAGGTTCTTCATCAGATACTTGAGCGTCAGGCCCGAGTCCAGAATGTCCTCGACGATCAGCACGTCGCGACCGCGGATGTCGATATCCAGGTCCTTAATGATACGCACGATACCCGAGGACTTCACACCGTCGCCATAGCTCGAAACAGCCATGAAATCGATGTTGGTCGGCAGCTCGATCTTACGCATCAGGTCGCCCATAAAGACCACGGCGCCGCGCAGGACCGCAATCAGCACTAGATCCTTACCCGCGTAGTCGCGCGTAATCTCCTCGCCCAGGCGAGAGACGATACCGTCGATATCCTCCTGCGTGAACAGAACCTTCTCGATATCCGGATGTTGAGAAGCCATGACAACCCTTTCTTGTGCTTATCGCCCACACACCGCCGTATGGACGCGAACTTCACATTCTAGCAGCGCACGGGGTATATTTTCCAGCCCGTACGCCATCAGCGCGGGAATACCGTCAACGTCGCACAGAATAGCTGGCGTGGGACGCTATTCCGCATCGACCACACGAAGCAGATATGCCACGCGCGTTGCGGCCGTGCACTTAAAACGCTCGTCCGCGCGAACTCCGGCGACCCACACCACGGCACCTCCCGGCGCCGTCCTCACCATGGGCACGCCGGCGCGCTCGGAAACGGGAATGCGAGCCTCGCCTAGCAAGTCGGATACTTTCTTGCTTCGGCCACTCATCCCTAACGGGCACATCACGTCTCCCGGTGCGGGACCGTCCACCCACAGGCGCGCCAATCGCGCCTCGACAGGGATCTCGCCACGCGAGCCCGCCAGGATCCGCTCACTATCGCTGTCGGCAAAACCCAAGGCAGCCGCGTCTACCAAAGCTGTCACTTCCCCGGCAGCCGCAAGCTCACGGGCGCGGCGCACGATATCGCATCCCGGCTCAACGGCCATCGGTTCTGTGACCAGCATACGTCCCCCGCCCAACGGCAAACGACCGGGTACGGTAACCCAGTCCGCGACCAGGCCCTCGCGAGCCGCCGGCGCCTTAAACGCCAGCATGCCAAACTCAACGCGTGCGTCAATCCCCGCCGGAAGCGTGACCGAGCCGGCGCCCTCGGCAACGCAGGAAAGGACTCGCTCCACATGTCGCATCTCTGGACGAGCGTCCGGATCGATGCGCTTAATCGCCAGTCGCACGATGCGCCGCGCGATTACCACCTCGGCCGCAGCAAGGCGCCTGGCATCGAGCACCAGCGCGCCCGCCGCCTCCTTACGCAGGCAGCTTCGAAACGCCTGCGCCGAAAGCTGAAACAAAAACGCGTCCTCATCGCCTAAGATCTCGCAGGCGGCGCCAATCGTCTTGCAGACGCTCGCGTTGCGCTGCGCCACCACCGGCATCACTCGATGGCGCACGTAGTTTCGCAGATACGAGATATCCTCATTGCTCTCGTCTTCACGCCACGGCTGACCATGTACCTGCAGATAGCCCACGAGCTCGCCATGAGTTAGGTCGAGCAAGGGACGCACCACGATATTCCTCCGGCGAGGAATGCTCGATAGGCCAGCGGGCCCCGAACCCTTAATCGCGTTCATCAAAAACGTTTCCGCGCGGTCCGAAGACGTGTGCGCGGTGCAGATACGAGCCGCCGTTCGCGGTGCCCCCGTCTGGGCGCAGAGCTCGCGAACATACCTCCGCGCCGCGGCATAGCGCACCTCGCGGGCCGCGGCCTCAATATTGCCCGACTCCCCATCAAAATAAGCGTGCTCCACGCACAGCGGTAAACCATATTTCGCACAGAGCTCACGCACAAAGGCCTCGTCGCCATCGGACGCCTTGCCGCGCAGATGATGGTTTACATGCAGCACATGCAGGCGCTCGCGAGCAATGGGGGCAACACCGCGTCCGTCTTGGATATCCAGCTTTGATGTGCACGCCATAAGAAGCAGTGCCGTCGAGTCCGCGCCGCCTGATACCATGAGCACGACAGGAGCAGCCTGCTGCCTCGTCCGGGTCTCATCGACTGCCCCAGGCACGGCATGGTGTCCATAATGCTGAGATACCGTAGGCATTTGCTTCCTCCTCTATTCGTTCGCACCCATTGTATCCTTTGGAATCTTATGTCTCGTCTGCACCTTCATATCCTCGGCAGTGGCTCTAAAGGCAACTGCGCACTCATCGAGGGCCCGCAGGGGCTCATTATGGTCGATGACGGACTGTCTCGCCGCGAGACATTAAAGCGCATGGCAGAACTGGGGCTCTCGACAGACAACGTCTCGGCTCTTCTCATTACTCATGAGCATAGCGATCACATCAAGGGCCTCGATGTCTGGTGCAAGCACTGGCACGGCCCCCTCTTTGCCAGCAGGGGCACTCTTTCGAACAAAGAAAATCTTTCTCATCTGCCTGTCGAGGAATTCGATCCCGGCGACGCCCTGTCCATTGCCGGCATCCACGTGCAAACCTACTCAACATCACACGATGTCATCAATCCAGTCGGTTATCGATTCGACGCCCTCGATGATTCCATCGGCTTTGCCACCGACACCGGAGAGCTATCGAGCCAAGCCATGAACACCCTCAAAGATTGTCGAGTCCTCGCGCTCGAAAGCAACCATGATGTGACCATGCTACGCGAGGGAGAATATCCCCGCTTTCTTCAGGAGCGCATCCTGTCTGCAAGGGGACACCTCTCCAATGGCCAAGCAGCCGAAGCCGCGCGCGAACTTGTTACCGATCGCACCGAACAGCTCATTGCCATGCATATCAGCCAAGATAACAATCGTCCGAGCCTTACCGTCAAAAGCTATGCCAAAGCTCTGGCCGCAACCCTGGATGACGAGGTCGGCAGCTCCGCAACTCTTCTCCAAGGATCGCGAAAACTCTCGATACGCCCTGCGAGTCAGTATCAGCCGGCGACCATTCAATAGACTGTCCTAGACAGCAAAAGGGGCCGAGAATCGCTTCCCAGCCCCTTTTGCTGTCTTTTAATAGCGCAGAACACCAACGAAGTTAGTCGATGGAGATCTTCGTAACGTTCTTCTTCTCGACGATCTTGGGAACCGTAACGGTCAGGATGCCGTCAGCGTACTTAGCCGAGAGGCCCTCGCTCGAAGCGTCCTTTAGATACACGCCACGCGTCGCGCTGTACGAGCTGAACTCCTTCTGCAGGAAGTTCTTGCCCTCGTTCTCCTCGTCTTCCTCGACATTCACGCTAATGGACAGACGGCCCTCATTGAGCTCGACATCGATATCGTCCTTGGCGACACCGGTCAGATAGGCCTTGACCTCATAGCCGTCGCCCTTATCCTCAACGTCAACGGGAAACGCCTTGGAAGCAATCGAGTTGTTTGCAAGGTCGGTCATATCATCAAACAGATCGAACAGCGAGCTAGCAGAAGGACGAACGCCAAAAACCGAACGATAAGGAACCATGCTTGCCATGTTTACCACTCCTTTTAGGACTGCCGAGCCATCTTCTAGGTGACTGGGGCTTCTTTTGACGCTCTTATATATGCCCACACAGTGCTTATATATACATCGACTATAAAGTTTTTTGAGTCCAGTACTATAAGCATATCTAAGTGTGTATGACTCAGGTTTTAGTAAGGTTAAGGTTCTTTGAACCAGAGCTTAAATACCGAGTATGTCCCCAGCTACAAATAACAAGGGGCTTACAATGAGCGCGTACACGTTGTTGGTAACGAGCTAAAGGGCATCATGGACGACCAAAACCAGAACAAAATGTTTATGCCGACGCAGGGGGAAGATACTTCCACGCAGCCGCCACGGTTCCATCGCCCCCACATCTCGCAAGAGCCCATTAATGATCCGGAGCCCGAGTATGTGACGAGAAATCGATATCAAACACTCGAGGATGCCCAAACGGGACGTAAACATATGGGCGTCGCCTCGGGAGACCCTGTATATCTGAAAGACGCACCATTATCTAAAAACAGCGCAGCTAGTGAGGAGCCACTGAAAGCATCCGCCGCCAATCAACAAAGAGGTCCTCGACCAAAGCAAACCTTGACGCATTCGGCTCGCTATCTCGAAACACCAAAACAGGGAAAATCAATCTTCGTTTCGTCAAGTAAACGACGCAAGCAGCATCGACTGACAATCCTGCTTTTGATCATTGTGGCCATAGCAGTTGCCCTTGTTATTCGATTTATTTTCTTTAAATAAAGGCTCAATACCAAAAACAATAAGATTGTCTAGTGTAATTGAGTCCTTTACGCCCTTAAACGCAAAAAAGGGGGAGGCCGCGAGGCCTCCCCCTTCCAAGTTCGATGGCGGCTCGGTGCCGTCCACCGGTCAGCGGCGCCCTGGCCTCCCACGGGCTGACCCCGCAGTACTCTCGGC
>CABUUB010000059.1 GCA_902494625.1 uncultured Collinsella sp. | reverse complement strand
CGGCTTTGCGGTCACGCTGACCGACGGGGACGGCGAGCCCGTCTCCGGCACCTTCGGCAAGGGCGAGCACGCCGTGACGCTCACGGACGGCAAGATGACCTTCACGCTTAAGGACGGCGAGGAGAAGACCATCGCCGGCCTGCCCGTGGGCGCGCGCTACACCGTGACCGAGGACGCCGCCGAGGGCTACACGACCGCGGTCAACGGGGCTGACGGCTCCAAGGCCGAAGGCGCCGTGACCGAGGACGGCGCGACCGTCGCGTTCACCAACACGTACGGAACGGCCACCGAGGGCAGAGACGTCTCCACCGCGGGGCTCTTCACCAAGACGCTCGAGGGTCGCGACTGGGCGGAGGGCGACAGCTTCCAGTTCGCGCTCGCGGGCGAGGGCGGCACCCCCATGCCCGAGGGGTCTGCCGACGGCTCCAAGACCGTTAGCGTGACGGCCGCCGCCGGCACCAAGGCGGGCGATAGGGTCGCCTTCGACTTCGGCTCCATCCGCTACACGCTCGATGACATCAAGGACGCCGGGTTCGCCGAGGTCGGCGGCAAGCGCGTGCGCGCCAAGACCTTCACCTACGAGGTGCGCGAGGTCAGGCCCGATGACGGTTCTGCCATCGCCGGTGTGGACTACGACGGCCACGCCGCCACGATGACGGTGACCGTGACCGACGACGGCTCCGGCAACCTCACGGCCACGACGCCCGCGATCGCGCAGGTGAGCGGCGGCGACTTCGTCAACACCTACACGACCGAGCTCGACTATTCGGCCCGCGCGGGCGTGCGCCTGTCCAAGACGCTCTCCGGCCGCGCCATGGAGGCGGGGCAGTTCGCTTTCACCGTGACCGCGGACGCCGAGACGGCCGCCAAGCTCGGCCTCAAGACCGGCAAGGACGCCTACGCCGTGGCCGCTGCCGATGACGGAGAGGCCGACCTGGGCGACCTCGTCGGCGGTGCCGCGGAGAGCGACGTGAAGTTTACCGACGCCGATGCGGGCAAGATCTACGGCTTCACCGTCACCGAGACCAAACTCGGCGGCGAGGGCTACACCAACGACATCGCGCCGCGCACGGTGACCATCGCGCCCGCCTACGATGCCGCGACGGGCAAGCTCACGGTCACGACCACAGTTGCCAAGGACGGTGTCGAGGTCACCCGCAGCGAGGTCTCCACGGCAGATGACGCCACGGCGGCGCCCGCGCCCGTGACGGTCGCGTTCGAGAACTCCTACGAGGCCACCGGAACGCTCGGCGACGAGGGCAACGTGGCAATTAATGCCACCAAGACGCTGACGGGCCGCGCCGCGGCGGCAGGCGAGTTCTCGTTCTCCGTCCGCGATGCCCAGGGTAACGTGGTCGCGACTGCGACCAACCAGGCCTCCGGCGACGGCGAGGCCGCGGGGCTTGCGTTCTCACCCATTGCCTACACCACCGACGCTCTCGAGCGGATGGTGGCGGACGGCATCGCCACCAGGGCCGCCGACGGCTCCTGGGCCATTCCCTATACCGTATCCGAGGACGGCACGGACCGGCTGCCCGCGGGCGTGACGGTGACCGCCTCGAGCTTCGATATCACGGTCAAGGTGGCAGATGACGGCAAGGGCGGGCTGGACGTTAGCGTGGTCTACCCCGAGGGCTCTGGCGACACGCTGTCGTTCGTGAACGGCTACGGCACCAACGAGGCGACAGTTGACCTCGCGGGCACCAAGACGCTGGCGCTCGGCCAGGCCGGACTCGGCCTCACGCAGGGAGACATCGCGGGCAAGTACACCTTTAAGATCGAGCCGCTGAACGGCGCGCCCGCGCCGGTCGACGCCTCCGGCAAGACGGTAACCGAGGCGACCAACGACGCCGCCGGCAACGTCGAGCTGGGCCACGTCACGTTTAAGCAGCCGAGCGACCTCGATGACGTCGAGATCGACCGCGACGGTCTGCGCACCAAGACGTTCGCCTACCGGGTGAGCGAGTCCGGTTCGGTCGACGGCGTGGTCAACGACGCGACGGCGACAAGGACCTTCACGGTCAAGGTGGTCGAGGACACCAACGCGGGTACGCTCGCCGCGGAGGTCCTGCCCGCAGAGGGCACGCCCGAGGGCAAGGGCGCGTTCGAGTTCACCAACACCTACGTCGTGAACCCGACGCCGAGCTCCGTCACCGACCGGATCGCGGTGAGCAAGAAGCTTAAGGGCCGTGACCTGGTCGAGGGCGAGTTCGAGTTCCAGCTGGTCGAGATTGCCGCCGACGGCAGTGAGAGCGTCGCGGCAACGGGCAGGAACGCCGCCGACGGCACGGTCGCTCTCAGCCCCGTCACCTACACCGCGCCCGGCACGCACAGCTATGAGCTGCGCGAGGTCGCCGGCACGGCGGGCGGCGTGACGTACGACAGGGCGACGTACCGCGTGCGCACGACGGTCACCGATGCCAAAAACGGCACGCTCGCCGTCAAGCACGAGCTGGCGGATGCCGAGGGCAATCCCACGGGCGACGACTCGGTGACGTTCACCAACGGCTACGAGGCCGCGCCCGTCACCCTCAAGCTGGGCGCCGCCAAGGTGCTCAAGGGCGCCGAGCTCAAGGCGGGCCAGTTTAGCTTTGAGCTCAAGAGCCGGGACGGCAAGGTCATGTCGACCGCCAAGAATGCCGCGGACGGCAGCGTCACGTTCGATGCGCTGACCTTCAAGCAGGCCGGCACCTACACCTTCACGGTGAGCGAGGTCGACGACGGCCAGGCGCACGTGACCTACGACAAGGCGGTGCACAAGATCGTCGTCACGGTGGGCGACGAGGCGGCAGACGGCACCAAGACGGGCTACCTGTCGGCGAAGGTCTCTTACGAGGGCGACGCCAACGTGCCGCCGGTCTTCACCAACAGCTACGCCGAGAATCCCGGGACCCCCGGCACCCCCGAGAACCCCGGCACGCCGGGCGGCGGCTCGGACGGCGGTTCAGATAACGGCTCCGGCGGCAGCTCCGGTGACGGCTCCAAGGGCGGTATGCCCGACACCGGCGACCGCAGCCTGCCGGTCGAGGCGCTCGCGGCCATGGCCGGCATCGGCGCGCTGACCGCAGCGGGCGGCGCGGTCCTGTACCGTAGGCGCCGCTAGCGATATGGACGAGTGGGGCGAATCCATCCGATGGGTTCGCCCCACTTGCCCTGCTGGACGGGAGCAGGTAAGATATACCGAGCGCCTAGCGTGTTCGATGGGTTCGGATGACGACATGTTCCGAATCTGGTCAGGTCCGGAAGGAAGCAGCCATAAGGAGCCTCTGTCGGGCATCCGAATCCATCGAGCGCACGGGCGCTTTTTTGGTGCCGCGACATGGCCCGACCGGCGGCGAGGTATTTGGTGTCTCGCTGGTCCTCGGCTTTGCCTGCGGGATCGCTCGACTACCAAATACCTCGTCGCCGGCCGGGCCCCGTCGTTCAAAAATCACCCGTAAAGGCGCATTTATCTAATTAAATCTATC
Source organism: uncultured Collinsella sp. (assembly GCA_902494625.1). Lineage (GTDB taxonomy): Bacteria > Actinomycetota > Coriobacteriia > Coriobacteriales > Coriobacteriaceae > Collinsella. The sequence goes on along the minus strand of CABUUB010000059.1, from coordinate 7,477 downwards.
CCTTATGGGATGCTGCTGGTTGGCGTTGTCTCGAGTGCGGCGGCTACGTGGTTCAAGAGACGGCGGCATTACCATTTGTTTTTTCAAGTAAAGAGGCCCGTTTCCCTAGGTGGGGAAACGGGCCTCTTTTTGTCTCTTGGGTTGTGGATTGGCGAAGACAATAACCGCTGGCAGCTATTTTGAGTTCCTGATGCGGCGTGTGGCTGCGGTGGTTATTCCGAGTCCTGCGGCGGCGATTCCTGCGAGTGCGATTGCGCTCGGTGCTGTGTCGCCCGTGTTCGCGAGCTTGCCGGCGGTCGTATCTGCTTGCTTGCCGCTGCTCGAGTTCGCCTGCTTGGTGGAGCTTGGCGGGGTATTTTTGCCGGTCGCGGACGAGCCGGTGGGCTGTGTCGCCTCGGCCGGTTGCGCTGAGCTGGAGGGTTTTGTCGTCTCGGCGGGTTTCGTTATCTCGGGCGAGGTGGTCTTATCTGCCGCGGCCTTTGCCTCTTCGTATGCCTTGCAGGCGTCGTCATAGGCCGCTTGCGCCTTTTCCAAATCGCTAAGGAGCGCATTTCGCTTGGCTATGTCCTCGTCGATGTGGGCTTTAGCTTCCCCTGCCTCACTTTCGAAATACTGAACCTGTTTTTCCTGGCTTTCGAGCCGGCGTTGGTAGCGGTGAAGATCATCTTCACAAGATTCTTCTCGCCTTTCTGCCGACATGATCTCACTGCGCAACTGCTTTATTTGCTCCTTAATAGCTGTGCTGGGCTCCTCGTCGCCGAGTGCTTCAAGTGCCTTATCTAATTCTGCCTGAAGGCCGCTTGTCCGGTTGTGGGCCTCATCGTATTTGGCTTGGGCTGCATCGACGTTCGCTTGCATGGCGGGAAGGGGTTCCCTCCGTTTGGCGGCTTCCGTCACCACCATGTCGTAGATCTCTTGAAAAGCGGCAATGTCATCATCGATTTCCGCAAGTTTCTCGGGACTTGCGGCGTCTTTTGCGGCCTCGAGGTTTTTGAGCGCTTCCTGCATGGCTGCATACGCTCTTTCTTTTGCGGCGGCCGCATCTTCCGTTTGCAAGGCAACTGCACCGGTGGGGGAGCTGATTTCTGCCGCGATCGCCGTTGCGGGGGCGATTCCCGCGACAAGTGCCGCGGAAAGGGCGATGCCCACAGTTGCTCGTCTTGCTCTTCTTGCGAGAATGTCGTTCATCTCGGCACCTCATTTCAAGGGTCGGCGACTAACTTGGTAGCACTAATGTAAGTATATCAGGCGGTTTGCCCGCCATTGATCGGGCGTGCGCGTATACCCCTTGATTAACAGCCATTAAATCTATCCCTTAAGGAACGCGGCTTGCTAGTGTTGTTTGGGCATTGATGGCTGCGTGGTTCAAGAGACGGCGGCATTACCATTTGTTTTTTCAAGTAAAGAGGACCGTTTCCCTGGGTTGGGGAAACGGTCCTCTTTTGTCTCTGGGTTTGTGGATTGGCGAAGGTAGTATGCTCTGGCGGCTATTTTGAGTTCTTGATGCGGCGTGTGGCTGTGGCGGTTATTCCGAGGCCTGCGGCGGCGACTGCTGCGAGTGTGATTGCGCTCGGCGCTGTGTCGCCCGTGTTCGCGAGCTTACCGGCGGTCGTATCTGCTTGCTTGCCGCTGCTCGAGTTCGCCTGCTTGGTGGAGCTTGGCGGGGTATTTTTGCCGGTCGCGGGCGAGCTGGCGGGCTGTGTTGCCTCGGCCGGTTGCGCCGAGTTGGAGGGAGGCGTCGTCTCGGTCGGTTGCGTTATCTCGGGCGAGGTGGCCTTGTCTGCCGCGGCCTTTGCCTCTTCGTATGCTTTGCAGGCGTCGTCATAGGCCGCTTGCGCCTTTTCCAAATTGTCGAGGAGCGCATCTCGCCAGGCTGTGAACTGGTCGATATTGGCTTTATATTTCTCTACAGCACGTTCACAGTTATTAACTCGTCTTTCCTGATTTCTGAGGCGGAGCTGGAACTCGCGGAGCTCCTCTTCGCAATGGCCTACTTGCGCTTTTGCCGTTATGATCTCACTGCGCAACTGCCTTATTTGCTGTTTAGTAGTTTCGACAAACTCCTCGTAGCCGAGTGCTTCGAGTGTCTTAAGCATCTCAAGTTTCTTGTCTAATTCTGCTTGGAGCTCGCTTACCCGGTTGATGGCCCCGTCGTATTTGGCTTGGCCTGCATCGATGTCCGCTTGCATGGTGGGAAGGAGTTCCCTCTCTTCGACGGCTTGCGCCGCCATCTTGTCGCGGAGCTCTTGAAAACGGGCAATGTCATCATTGAATCTCGCAATTTTCTCGGGACTTGCGGCGTTTTTTGCGGCCTCGAGTTTTTTGAGCGCTTCCTGCATGGCTGCATACGCTTTTTCTTTTGCGGCGGCCGCATCTTCCGACTGCAGGGTGCCCGAATTGCCGCTGGTGGCGCTCGTCTGCGAAACGGCCGCACCGGTGGGGGAACTGGTTTCTGCCGCAATTGCCGCTACGGGGGCGATTCCCGCGACAAGTGCCGCGGAAAGGGCGATGCCCGCAGTTGCTCGTCTTGCTCTTCTTGCGAGAATGTCGTTCATCTCGGCACCTCATTTCAAGGGTCGGCGACTAACCTGGTAGCACTAATACAAGTATACCAAGTGGTCGACCCGACACTGGCTGGGTGTGCGCGTATGCTCCTCTGAAAACTGAATCCCGTTAGAAATGAAGAGTTGTTTACGCTTCTTTTGGGTTCACCGTACTATCATGATTCGAATTGAGTGTGAATGATGATAGGGAGCGCCTTTTTATGATTGAGCTGCTTAGGCGTTTTGGTGGTAAGTTTCGCCGGTATATGGTGATTGGTCCTGCATGCAAGCTGATCGAAGTGATCTTTGACCTGCTGACGCCGCTGGTGATTGCCCAGATGATCGATAAGGGCATTGGCTCGCACGACGTGAGCGCCGTTATCCACTACGGCATGGTACTTGCCGCTATGGCCGTGATCGGCATCTCGTTTACGCTCGTCTGCCAAAAGATGGCGGCGCTCACCTCGCAGGGCATGGGCACCGACATTCGCGGCGCGCTCTACGAGCACATCAACAAACTGAGCTACGCCGAGCTCGACCGCTTTGGCACGCCGTCGCTTATCACGCGCATCACCAACGACGTCAACCAGGTGCAGCTTGCCGTGGCGCTGGGCGTGCGCATGCTCATTCGCTGGCCCTTCCTGGCGGTGGGTTCTATGTGCGCGGCTCTCGCCATCGACCTTAAGCTCGGCATCATCTTTTTGATTTGCACGCCCGCCATCGGCTTGGTGTTTTGGTTTGTCATGGCGCGCTGCATTCCGTATTACAAGCAGCTGCAGGCAAAGCTCGACCGTATTGCGCTCATTTGCCGCGAGGGGCTTTCGGGCGCCCGCGTGGTTCGCGCTTTTGTGCGCGAAGATCACGAGCGTGAGCGCTTTGCCCAAGCCGCCGATGATCAGGCCCATACCGCCATCGCGGTGGGCAAGCTCTCGTCGGTCCTCAACCCCGTAACGTTTTTGGTGATGAACCTGGGCGTGTGCGCCATCCTGTGGGTGGGCGGCATCCAGGTCAACGTGGGCGAACTCACACAGGGCCAGGTCATGGCGTTTGTGAACTACATGACGCAGACGCTCACCTCTATCGTGTACGTCGCCAACCTGGTCGTGGTCTTTACCAAGGCGAGTGCGAGCGCTTCGCGTATCAACGAGGTGCTCAACTGCGAGCCGAGCATCACCGACGAGGACAACCAGCTGGTCGCGCTGCCCGAGCCGAGCGAACTGGCGGGTGGTGCTGCTCCAGTCCCCGCACTGAGCTTTGACCATGCGAGCTTTTCGTTTGGCGCGGGCGCGGCAAATGCCGTGAGCGATGTGACTCTCGAGCTGCCGGTGGGCAAAACCCTCGGCATTATCGGCGGTACGGGCAGCGGCAAGTCCACGCTCGTCTCGCTTATCCCGCGCCTGTACGATGCGAGCGCCGGCAGCGTGTGCGTGATGGGCGCCGACGTGCGCGCTTGGCCACTCGACCAGCTGCGCCATGCGGTCGCGACCGTTCCGCAACGCGCATCGCTGGTGAGCGGCACTATCCGCAGCAACCTGACCTGGCGTGACGAGTCGGCGACCGACGAGGAGCTCTGGGCGGCGCTAGACATGGCGCAGGCCAGCGAGTTCGTGCGCAACAAGCCCCAGGGCTTAGATGCCCCGGTCGAGGCGGGCGGCAAGAACTTTAGCGGTGGCCAGCGCCAGCGCCTGACTATCGCGCGTGCCTTGGTGGGCTCGCCGCAGGTTCTGATCATGGACGACTCCGCCTCGGCGCTCGACTTTAAGACCGACGCGGCGCTTCGCCATGCCATTCGCGAGCGCAGCGTGCGCGGTGCCGCCGAGGGCGGGCTGCCGCTCACGACCGTCATCGTGAGCCAACGTGTCTCGACCGTTCGCGATGCCGACATGATCTGCGTACTCGACCACGGCTCGGTTGCGGGCCTGGGCACGCATGACGAGCTGTACGCGACCTGCCAGCTCTATCGCGAGATTTGCCAGTCGCAGCTGCGCCGCGAGGAGCTCGAGGGCCAGCAGGGGAGCACGACGCCCGCGTCCGCTCCGACCGCCCCCGCATCCGTCTGCGCAAAGGAGGGATGCTAAATGAATCCGTACACTTCTTCCGGTTCGGTCGCCACGATGACGGCCAATGTGTCCGGCAACGATAACCTCAACGACCTGGGCGACGGTCCGCGCCAGCCCGGCGATCCCGAGCGCTATCCCGTGGGTGCGGTTACCCGCCGCCTGCTGGATTATGTTCGCCCACACCGTGTTTCGTTTGCAGCATCGTTTGTGAGCGCCGCCATCTCCGTGATTTTGCAGCTCTACACGCCTATTCTCATCGGCGAGGGCATCGACCTGATCGTCGCCGCCGGGCAGGTGGACTTCGATGCGCTGCTGCCGCTTGTCACCAAGCTCGCGATTGTCGTCGTAGGCGCTGCGGCTTTCCAGTGGCTGCAGGGCTATTGCGTCAACCGCCTGTCCTACGAGACGGTGCGCGACATGCGCGTGGAGGCGAGCGATAAGCTCAGCCGCATGCCACTCAGCTTTATCGACAGCCACGCCCACGGCGACCTTATGAGCCGCGTGGTCAACGATGTCGACCAGGTGGGCGACGGCCTGCTGCAGGGCTTTACCCAGCTTTTCACCGGCGTTATCACCATCGTTGGCACGCTCGCGTTTATGCTCTCCATCAATCTGACCATGACGCTCGTGGTGGTGCTCGTCACGCCGCTTTCCATTTTTGCAGCCGGCGCCATCGCCAAGCTTTCCAATAAAAGCTTTACAGCCCAGCAGCGTATTCAGGGTCAGCTGGGCGGTCATATCGAGGAGTATGTGGGCGAGCAAAAGCTGGTAGATGCGTTTGCCTACGGCCCGAACGCCCAAGCGCGCTTCGACGCACTTAACGCCGAGCTCTATACGGCAGGCGAGCGTGCACAGTTTATGGGTTCGCTCTCTAACCCCGGCACGCGCTTTATCAATAACATCATCTATGCCGTGGTCGCTGTGATCGGCTGCGTGGGCGTGATCACGGGCGTGCCGGCGGCGCTTACGGTGGGCGGCGTGCAGATTTTCCTGTCCTATGCCAACCAGTACACCAAGCCGTTCAACGAGGTTACCAACGTCATTACGCAGATCCAGACCGCGTACGCCTCGGCGCGCCGCATGTTTGCACTGCTCGATGCCCGCGAGCAGGAACCCGATGCGTCGGACGCCGTAGAGCTTGCCGCCCCGCGTGGCGAGGTGACTTTTGAACACGTGGACTTTAGCTATGTGCCCGACCGCAAGCTGCTGCAGGATATCTGCATCGAGGCCAAGCCCGGCATGCGTTTTGCCCTGGTCGGCCCCACGGGCTGCGGAAAGACAACGCTCATCAACCTGCTGCTGCGCTTTTACGATATCGATGCCGGCCGCATCATGATCGATGGCAAGGCTTCGCGTGACTACACGCGTGCAAGCCTGCGCCGCGCCTTTGGCATGGTGCTGCAGGATACGTGGCTGTTCGAGGGCACGGTGGCGGACAACATCGCTTACGGTTGCCCAGGAGCTACGCGCGAGCAGGTCATCGAAGCCGCCAAGCGCGCGCACGCGCACAAGTTTATCGTGCAGCTGCCAGGCGGCTACGACACGGTGATTGGCGAGGACGGCGGCACGTTTAGTCAGGGCCAAAAGCAGCTGCTGTGCATCGCGCGCGTCATGCTCACCGACCCGGCTATCTTGCTGCTGGACGAGGCGACCTCGAGTATCGATACGCGCACCGAGTTGCAGGTGCAGGCGGCGTTCGACGAGCTTATGGCCGGCCGCACAAGCTTTGTGGTGGCGCACCGCCTGTCGACGATCCGCAACGCCGATTGCATTCTGGTCATGCGCGACGGCCAGATTATCGAGCGCGGCACGCACGACGAGCTGCTAGCGGCAGGCGGCTTCTACGCCGAACTCTACCGCAGCCAATTCGCCCAGTGAGCAAGCCCGCGGGGCAAATTAATCAATCGACAGACGGTGGTTTACATCTGTCACGTTAGTACTAAGATATTCATCTAATAAATTGCATTAGTGGCTTTAGTTTTGGGGGATACGAGGCAACGTGACTATGACATGCTCTTTGGTGGTTAACAGCAAGAGCGGTAATACCAGGATGGTTTCGGGCGCGATCAAGCGCACGCTGCAGGCTGCAGGTGTTGAGTTTGTCCATGCCGCGGCGTTGAGCGACGATGCGGATGCAGATCAGGTTGCGCTCGAGGCGCAGGGCGCCTGCGCGGCCGACACGGTGCTTGTCGGTTTTTGGTGCGACAAGGGCGCGAGCACGCCTTCGGTCGCGACGTTGCTCTCAGCCTTGCACGGCAAGCGCGTCTTCCTGTTTGGCACCTGCGGCTTTGGGGCCAGCGAGGAGTACTTTAGGCAGATTATCGATCGCGTGACCTCCAATTTGGCCAATGATGCCGAGCTTGTAGGCTGGGCGATGTGCCAGGGCAAGATGGGTCCCGCGGTCAAGCAGCGCTACGAGGCCATGCTCGAGCAAGATCCCGACAATGTCCGCGCTAAGTTGCTGCTCGATAACTGGGTTGCCGCAAAGGATCATCCCACCAAGGATGATCTGGACCATATGGCGGCGGCGGCCAAGAAGGCCGTGCTGGGCGAGTAGCTCGCTGCTCGCGGTCCTTCGTGCAAAACAATACAAATGTGAAAGCCTCGAAACTCTCGAGGCTTTTTTCTTGCCACTTGTGGGCGCAACCGTGGCAAGCGTTTGTGGTGACATTTTCCATCACCCCGATGACGAGACCGTTCTGGACAACACGCTCGCATGCGTTCGCTGGATGTATTCAGAGTGGGACGGGCTTTCCGGATGGACACGGTTTCCAGAAGGTATGGGCTAAGAGCTACGCGGGGTAGCCGTAGAGGCATGAATAAGGGGGTTGAAAATAAACGATACTAAATGCAGTATATATTTAATGTGGGGGG
>CABUUB010000058.1 GCA_902494625.1 uncultured Collinsella sp. | reverse complement strand
TTTTTTAATCCCCGTCCCAGAATAATCATCCCAAATTGACTGCCTTGCCTACGGGATATACTGCTGGGCAGACGAAAGGAGCGCCGACGATGCTTAATGGGTGCGCATATATATTGACGGTCGACGTGGGTAACACGTTCATTCGCTTTGGCCTGTTTGCAGAGGATTCGGCCGCGGCGCAGGAATGCCCGCTTGCGACGTGCGAGATCACCACGCCGTCGAGCATCACAGCAGACGAGGCGCGCATGCGTCTCGTGCAGGTCATGGCCGCACTGGCGGCCGATGCGGGCATGCCGGGTGCGCTCGATACCACGGCCGCAGTGCTGAGCTGCGTGGTGCCGGCGCTCGAGCGCCCGTGGAAGACGGCGCTTTCCCGCACTTGTACGGGGCGCGTGCTCACCGTGGGGCCGGGCCTCAAGACCGGCATGCCCGTGCACTACGACGATCCGGCCGAGATCGGCCCCGACCGCATCGCCGATGCCGTGGCGGCACGCGCCGTCTACGGCTCTCCCTGTATCGTGATCGACCTGGGTACGACGACCAATATCGAGGTCATCGACGCGCACGGTACCTTTGTGGGCGGCGTCATCGCGCCGGGTCTGGCGCTCGGCGCCCGCTCGCTTTCGGCCGCTGCAGCGCGTCTGCCGCAGGTCGAGCCCTCGGCACCGACGCATGTAATCGGCCGCAACACGCGCGAGGCCATGCGCTCGGGCGTGGTCTTGGGCGAGGTAGCCCGCATCGACGGCATGCTCGACATGGTGCTTGCCGAGATGCGCTCGACCAAGGCGGCGGGGGAGGATGGCGTGCCCATCGTCATTACCGGCGACGATGCCGAGGCGCTCGCGGCGTTGGTCGGCCACAGTCTGACGGTAGATGACGCACTGACGCTGCGGGGTCTCGCCGAGCTCTACCGCATCAACCAAAAGCCCCGCCGCGTGTAAAAGTGAGGGCGCCGGTGGGACAAACGCCTCCACCTTTCACCTGCTACAATGGATCAAACTATTGCGATTACGGAGGTGTCTGCCATGTCGGACGATCTTCATCAAACTTCGTCAGGCAAGCGCCTGGACGTCATTAGCTGGGACGAGTTCTTTATGAGCGTGGCCATTGCCGCGCAGCGCCGCAGCAAGGACCCCAACACGCAGGTTGGTGCGTGCATCGCCAGCACCAACCACCGCATCCTTTCGGTGGGCTACAACGGTACACCCTCGGCGCTCAACGATGATTTTTTCCCGTGGGGTACGAGCGACGACCCGCTGCAGGACAAGCACAACTACGTGGTCCATGCCGAGGCCAACGCCGTGCTCAACTACCGTGGCTCGCTCAAGGACCTCGAGGGTTCCACGGTCTACGTCACGCTGTTCCCGTGCCACGACTGCGCCAAGATCCTGGCGCAGGTGGGCGTGGGCGAGGTCGTCTACCTGGACAACAAGTACGCCGACACCGATGACGGCCGTATCAGCCGCCGCATCCTCGACTCCTGTGGCATCAGCTACCGCCAGGTTATCGTCGATGTTCACATCGGCACCGAGGGGCAGGCTCAGCAGTAGCGCGTGGCAACGCCAGCTGGCGGCAAAACAGCCAAAAGAGACCCGTCCCAAATTGACCGCTCGTGAAAGTCGTGTCCGCACGCATGGCTGGCGCCTAAGCGGGTACATGGCTGTAGTAACATAGCCCCTGTCCGCGGGCGCGCCCGCGTAATTGTGAGAAAGGAGCCCCTGTGGCTGTTAACGAAGAGCTGCTTAAGAAGGTTCTTGAAGAGATTCGCCCCAACCTGCAGGCCGACGGCGGCGATATGGAGTATGTGGGCGTTGACGACGAGGGCGTCGTCAAACTGGAGCTGCAGGGCGCTTGCGCCGGCTGCCCCATGAGCTCGCTGACCCTGTCCATGGGTATTGAGCGCATCCTGAAGGAGCATGTGCCCGGTGTTACCCGTGTCGAGCAGGTCAATGCCTCCGGCGAGACCGACGACCTGTACGACGAGTACGCGCCGTTCTAAGATGCGAAAGCTGCGGACGGCATACTCCGCATAGACGTTACGCCCAAATATGCGGCTGCGAGCGCAAGGCCCGTGGCCGCATTTGTATGTAGGGAGTAGGAGGGTCGACATGCTCAACGACTTCTACCATATGCTTGATCCTGTCGCGATCTCGGCGGGTCCCATCACCATCTACTGGTACGGCCTGGCCTACGTGGTCGGCGCTCTGCTCACGGCGGTCGTCATGTACCGCACACAGCGTCGCTGGGGCTTTAACATCACGATTGACGACCTGACGAGTGTCGTGGTCGGCGTGGTCTTTGGCCTTATCATTGGCGCCCGCCTGTTCTACGTCATCTTTTACGGCGACGGCTACTACTGGGCGCACCCGCTCGAGATCTTTGCCACCAACGAGGGCGGCATGAGCTTCCACGGTGGCCTGGTCGGCGGCATCTTGGGCGGCATCATCGTGTGCCGCATGTACAAGCTTGATGCATGGACTATCGCCGACCTTGCCGTGATCGGCGCCCCGCTGGCCCTGTGCCTGGGCCGTTGTGCCAACTTCGTGAACGGCGAGCTGTGGGGCAAGCCGACCGATCTGCCCTGGGGCGTGGTCTTTGGCGGCACCGCGGGCAATATGCCGCGTCACCCCTCCCAGCTCTATGAGGCATTTCTTGAGGGCATCGTGCTCTTTTGCATTCTGCAGGTGCTCAGCCGCAAAAAGCTGCTGCTGCCCCAGGGCACGTTTATGGGCGTGTTTGTGATGGGTTACGGCATCGTCCGCTTCCTCATTGAGTTTGTGCGCGTGCCCGATGCCCAGCTGGGCTATCTGCTTGGTGGCGTCATCACCATGGGTCAGCTGCTGAGCCTGCCGCTCGTAATCGCGGGCCTGGCGCTCATCATCTTTGCTCGTCGCCGCAACCAACCCCAGCGCATCTACCTCGACGCCTAACCACCACAAAGGAGACAGGCACCTTTGTGGTGGTTCGCTGGGCAACGATGACAGAACCGTAACGTTTCCCCAGATAAAACCTGCCAAAATAAACCTGTCCCTTTTTGGCAGGTTTCTAGAAAGGCTTTCGGACTGTGAAGGATTCCGACCTCTCCACAACGGCTGCGCGCGACGCTGCCCGCATCGTCTGGTTTAAGCGCTACCCCGCCAAGCAGACGCTCATCGCATTTTTGCTCGCGCTGTTGGCGACCACGGCGTTTTCTATCGATCCCGCCCCGGTGTCGAGCAACGCAGTCTTGGCGATTGACCCCAAAGCCTCGGGCATGCTGTACGTGTGCTACGAGGTGCTCCTCTCGTTTGCCGGCCATACCGACGCGGTCATGCTGCTTGCACTTGCCTGCCTGCTCACCTTGCCGTTTCGCTACGTGTTCTTTGGCCGTGGCGACACCTGGCGTCCATCGATCATTCTGCCGTCGCTGTTCTTCGCCATCTGCATGGTGTTCGGCCGCAGCTACGACCTCACCGACTCGGCCGAGATTGTCCTTGGCGACAAGGCTCGCATCATCTGCGCCTGGATTGGCGGCGCGGGCTGGATGCTCCTAGCGATCGTGGCCTTCTATCTGGCTTTTGAGTGTCTAGATTGGCTGAGCTCTCGGCGCATCCCGTTTTCCGAGGCGCACTTTGGCCGCATATGGCGCGTGGCTCACGCCGTGCTCTCGGTCCATCCCTTTGCCGGGCCCTTCCTGGTGCTTATGATCGCCTGGGCGCCCACGCTCATCGCTTCGCTGCCCGGCCTTTTTATGGGAGATACGGGTGCGCAGATTCGCCAGTGGTTCAACTATCCCAACGGCACGAGCGACTACCTGCGCCTACTCAACCCCAACGTGCTGCTCAACGGGCATCATCCCGTAGTGCACACGGCCATTATCGGCTCGTGCGTTCAACTGGGGCTTTCGCTGTTCAACAGCGCTAACGCGGGCCTCATCATCTATACCTGTGCTCAATTTGTCATCACGGCTGCCTGCATGGCCTATTCCATTTCGTCGCTGCGCAAACTGGGCGTGAGCCTGCCGGTTCGCGGTGTGATCCTGCTGTTCTTTGCGTTTATGCCGATGTTCTCTAACTACGCGGCGTTGCTCACCAAAGACGTGCTCTTTGCCGACGCGTTTTTGGTGCTGCTGGTACAGACCGTCAAGCTCGTCGCATGTGGCCTGCCCCGTCGTGATGCCAATGTCGAGCGAGCGGGCGAGAAAGCCCCCGTGCTCTTTGCGCGCCACGACTGGCTGTTGCTTGCGCTGGCTGCCATGGGTTCCACGTTTTTGCGCAATGGAGGCCTGGTGTTTCCCCTGGCGGCATGCGTAATCGCGGCGGCGTTTTGCGTATGGGACGTGCATGTGGCTCGTCGTGCAGCCAAGCAGACTGGTGCTGCGCCTTCAGGCGCCATCCCGCGTTTCCGCTGGGTTGGTGTTCTCGCGGTGCTCGCGCTCTGCCTTGCCTCTAATATGTACTTCACCAAGGTCTTTATGCCGGCGCACGATATCACGCCTGGTTCCAAGCGCGAAATCCTCTCGATTCCGTTCCAGCAGACAGCGCGCTTTGTCCAAAAGCACGACGGCCTCAACTCGGGCGTCAACCCCACGGTTAAGGAGGACGGCACCATCGTGGAGGCTCCTTGCGACGGCTTGGTGACCGACGAAGAGCGTGCCGTGATCGATCACGTGCTCAAGTACGAGAACCTGGGCCGCCGCTACAACCCCGACAAGTCCGATGCCGTCAAGAACTGCTTTAATGAGTACGCCTCACAGGAGGACATCAAGGCCTATTTTGAGGTGTGGGCCCAGATGTTCAAAAAGGATCCCGAGTGCTATATCTCGGCGCTTATCAATAACTACTATGGTTATTTTTATCCGAGCGCGCGCGATGCCTGGGTCTACAGCACGGCGCGTAGTGCCGAGATCATGGCGCGCCCCGACAACCTCAAGTACTTCGACTTCCATCCGGTCGATAGCAAGGTTGTGCGCTGGTGCGACCACCTGATCAACCTGTATCGCGTGGCAGTACAACGCATCCCGTTTATCTCGCTCACCATGAGCTCGGCCACCTATGTGTGGATCATGATCGCCGTGGTGGTCTACCTGCTGCGTCGTCATTCATGGCGAGCGCTGGCAATCTGGGTGCCGCTATTGGGCGTGCTCGCCGTGTGTCTGATTGGCCCGTGCAACGGCTCGACCTACATGCGCTACCTGTATCCGGTCATCGCCTGCATGCCCTTCGCCATCGGCGCCACCGTCACCCGCAGCGACTTCCTCTGGTCCTAACTTGGTGCATTGGGGTCAGGTTTCTTTGCACCAAAGGGGGCATCATCACGACGCCTTCATTTTGGGGTTTATCTCGCAGGCCAGTAGGTATATCATAACGACGTTTGTTTATATTGCCCGAGCATCTGCGCTGGGCTTTAGGTCGAAACCGATAGGAGACACGTATGTCCGGACACTCTAAGTGGGCCACAACCAAGCATCGTAAGGGCGCGCAGGACGCCAAGCGTTCCGCCCTCTTCTCCAAGCTCAGCCGCAACATCACCGTTGCTGCCCGTCTCGGCGGTGACCCGCTGCCCGAGAACAACGCCAGCCTCGCCGCTGCCGTTGCCAAGGCCAAGGCTCAGTCCATGCCTAAGGACAAGATCAAGTCCGCTATCGACAAGGCTTTTGGTTCGGGTGCCGACGCTGCCGTCTACGAGAACATCGTGTACGAGGGCTACGGTCCCGCCGGTGTCGCCGTCTACGTCGACTGCCTGACCGACAACCGCAACCGCACCGCCGCTGATGTCCGTTCCGCCTTCTCCCACGCTGGTGGCAACCTGGGCACCTCCGGCTCCGTCGCCTTCCAGTTTGAGCGCAAGGGCCAGATCGTCGTCGCCAAGGAGATCCTGGACGAGAACGCCAAGAAGGAGACCATGATCGCCAACGGTGCTGCCGGTGACGAGGATGAGTTCATGATGGCCATCGCCGAGGCCGGTGGCGAGGACTACGAGGACGCCGGCGAGGAGTGGATCGTCTGGACTACTGCCAACGAGGTTATGGCTGTCTCCAAGGCGCTCGAGGAGCAGGGCGTCCAGGTCAAGGGTTCCGAGACCACCATGGTCCCGACCACCCCGACCGAGGTCTCCGGCGACGACGCCAAGAAGGTTCAGCGCCTCATCGACCGTCTTGAGGAGCTCGACGACGTCCAGGATGTTTACAGCACCATGGACATGACCGACGAGGTCATCGCTACCCTCGAGGAGGAGTAGCGCCCGCACGGGTTAAGCCGTGCATATCTGGGCATAATGAAGCGAGCATGCAAGCCTCGTGGAATAGATGAGCCGGATCCGCGTGCGTAGAGCACCGGACCCGGCTCTTTTATAATGATGCGAACCGTTTTGCATTTCGAGAGCCGAGATTTGAAGGGAGCGCCGCGTGCGCGTACTCAAACGAGCCCTAGCGATCGTGTATCTTGCCGCCACCATTGTGGCGCTGGGTACGCTTGTCTGCCAGTTTTGGGGGCCGTATACGTATCGCTTTATGTTGCTGATGCGCGACCCCATGCCGCGCATTGTCGTGACGGCATGCGGCGGAGTTGTGGCGATCGGCGTGCTGGTAAGCTTCTTCCGCCTGATGTTTGCCCGTCGCGAGCCGTCCTGCGTGCATCCGGCGGGGGAGCGCAATATCGAGGTTACCCTTGCGGCGCTTTCTTCGTGTGCCAGGGCTGCTGCCGAGCGCGACGACCGCGTGATGGTCGAGCATGTCGAGGCCCGCGTCCAAGGCCCCGACGATTCGCACGTCCGATTTAAGGTCGAGGCTATCGCGCTTGACGATAAGGACGTGGCATCTCTGGCTACCGCGATGCAACAGCGCATCGAGGAAGTTTGCGACACCATGCTCGGCACGCCGGGTACGACCGCGCGCGTCCGTTTTTTGCCGTCCAAGACTACCGTCCAGACCGTGGAGGTTTCCGGTGAGTGATACCAATCAAGATAAGACCGCTCGTACGCCGCGCCTGACGATTGACCAGAGCGCCACGCCGGCGAGCGAACCTGTTGATTCCAAAGCAGAGGCAACCGAGTTACAAGACGCGGCAGCCGCGGATTTTGACGAGGCTATGGGTCTCATCAAGGGTACGGGCGCTGCCATCTGGAGCTATGCTGTGCGTCATCCCAACACCACGCTCGGCGCCGTCGCTGGCTTTATCCTCGCTGTGTTGGTACTCACGTTGGGCCTGTGGGACACGCTCGTCATTGCATTCTTCGTGCTGATCGGCGCTGTGATCGGCCAGATTCGCGACGGCGAGAACGGGATCGTCAACTTCTTCGGCCGTCTGTTTAGTGGCCGCTAATATGTATTCGACTGTCGCATTCGCGGCAGGCATAAGGAGGAACCATGGCTTTTAATACGAAGGTCGATGTGGCCGATACCGAGCTCGAGGAGAACGAGGCGGTCGTCGCCGAAGCCGAGGATGTGACGCTCGAGGACGAGGCTCTTGTCGAGGTCGAGTCCGATGAGGATGAGGACGACGAGGAGGCGGACGAGTCCGAGGACTCGCTGACCTATTCCAACGGTGTGATCGAGAAGATCGTTGCCATGGCCACCCGCGAGGTTCCGCACGTTCTGGGCATGAAGGGTAACCTCATGCACTTTGTGCAGGAGCAGTTCGGTGCCGAGAATCTGACCAAGGGCGTGACGGTCGAGGTCACCGATGACAATCGCGTGGTCGTCAACATCTCCGTCATTATCGAGTACGGCGCCTATGCGCCCGCGATCTTCGACGATGTCAAGGCACGTGTCACCGAGCGCCTTGCCGCGATGACCGGCCTTGAGGTGGCGGGCGTCAACCTGCGCATCGAGGACGTCATCACCCCCGAGGAGTACGAGCATCGCACCAGCCAGCACGAGTAACCTTCCAAACAGGGACAGGTTTGTTTTGGCAGGTTTTATCTGCGAAAACGTTAAACGGCCGGTCGCACGGATGTATGTGCGGCCGGCCGTTATTTGCATGCCCCCGATGTAGGCATACCGCTCGTCTAACTAGGGGTTGCAATCGTCGCGTTCCGCGTTACCCTAATGGGCGCATTGTTTCCAAATTGTTAACGAGGGGTTGCCATAATGGCTGACGAGCACGAAACAGAAAGCCAGGCATGGGCGATTGAGGCTGCCGCGGCAGAGGCGGCATCGCGAGCTGCCGAGGAGGTGCATCGTCCTCCCGTGGTGCCGATGGAGCGCGTGGTCGATCGCACCGATATCGAGCGCGGCGAGCGTGCCGGCCAAAAGCGCAGCCAGGAGCCAGGCTTCCCGCGCTTTTTCGCCGAGCTCAATCTGGGCCTGATTCTTACGGCCTTTGCCATCGTTGCGTTTAAAACCCCTAATCACTTTGCTTTTGGCGGCACCTCGGGCGTGTCGGTCATTCTGTCCACGCTGTTCCCGACCCTGCCCGTCGGCGTCTTTATGTGGATTATTAACGCGGTTCTCGTCGTTTTGGGCTTTATCTTTTTGGAGCGCAAGGCAATCCTGTGGAGCGTCTTCGCCTCGTTTGCGCTGTCCGCCTATGTTTCGTTGTTTGAGCTCTTTATTCCGACCGATGTCTCGATGACGGGCGATATGTGGCTCGACCTGTGCTTTGCCGTCATCTTGCCGGCGCTCGGCAGTGCCATCGTCTTTGATATTGGCGCCTCGACGGGCGGCACGGACATTCTCGCTATGATCCTCAAGCGCCGCACGACGCTCGAGATTGGCCGCGCCCTGCTGCTGGTCGATATCGGCATCGTGACCATCGCGGCCTTCTTGTACGGCCCGCGCGTTGGTCTGTACTGCGTGCTCGGCCTGTTTGCCAAGACGCTTGTGGTCGACAAAGCCATTGAGAGCATTCACCTGCGCAAAGTCTGCACGGTCATTTGTTCCGAGCCCCTTAAGGTCGAGGAGTTTATCGTCAAGCATCTCAACCGCACGGCGACCATCAGCCGAGGCTACGGTGCCTTCTCGGGCAAGTGCGTGACGGTGATCATGAGCGTGCTGAGCCGTCGCGAGGCCGTGCAACTGCGCCGCTATGCGCGCGAAGTCGATCCGGGTGCCTTTATCACGATCGTCGACAGCTCCGAGATCGTCGGCAAGGGCTTCCGCGGAACGAACTAGCACAGACGTATTCAACGAACCGCCTGCTGGCGCCGCGTACCTTGCAAATCGGTCATCTTTGAGTATTTGACCCCACATTGGGCAATAATGATGCTAAAGACAACGTTTGCGATCCAAGTGATTCGTTCAAGATACGAAGGGATGATTCTATGTTCTGCTCGCAGTGTGGCGCCCCCATGGGCGATAACGACAAGTTCTGCGGCGTGTGTGGTGCTCCTAATGCCGGTGCCGCTGGCCCCGCTCCCCAGGGACAGCCTCAGCCCCAGCAGTTTGTTCCGCAACCGCCCGTGGCGAATGCGCCAAAGGGCTGTGTGGCTCAGGCGTTCCAAGATATGACCAAGACTCCGGGCGTGCTTCAGCGTGTATGCCAAATCGCGTTTTTGCCGGCGCTGATTTGCGTTGTGTCGGTGCTCGTGTTGTTTATTCCCGTTATTGGCGGCATTGCGGCTGCCATCGGCTTTTTGGCAGCTTGCATTGCGAGCGTGTGCGGTTCGGGCTTTGGTATCGAGTGGGGTCGCGATCTGTCGCTTAAGGTTGATGACGGCATGGACCGTCCACTCATGCGTTCCACGTCGTTTGGTCTCGGAGTCTTTTCGAGCGTTATTTCGGTCGTGCTCGAGGTTATCGCTGCCATTCCCGTTATCGGTGTAGTGCTTTCGCTGGTGGAGGGCGTGGTAATTGGCGCCGCGGGCTCGTATTCTTATTACGGCTCCTATGCGCTCGAGGCTGCGCTGTTCGGTTCGCTCGGCTTGCTTGTCCTGGCTATGATTGCCGCGGCGGTCCTGGGGGTCTTCTTTAAGATGTTCGCCGACATCGCCGTGATGCACTTTGCGGTGACCGGGCACGTCGAGAGCGCGTTTTCGCTCGACAAGGTCTGGGCGGCGTTTAAGCACAACAAGACCAAGCTGTTCTGTGCTTCGTTCCTTCCCGAGTTTTTGACGGGCCTGGTCGCCAACGTTGTCACATGGATCTTGACAGCCGTCTTTGGCGCCATTGCCTCTGTCGGTATGTATAGCTACTACTATCGTCCTACGGGTATTGAGGCAATTGTTACCGGCGGTGGCGTCACGCTCGCGTTGTTCTTGGTGCTGGTCGCTTTCGTCACCGTATTTCTTACGGTCTTTGGCAAGATGCTCAAGCACCGTGCCGTTGGCTATTGGGTTGCACGTTATGCAAGCGAATGGGCCGATGAGGATAAGGACGACGTCCTGACTTTTGTGTTGCCTTTCGAGAAGAAGGCTGACCCTGCAGACCGCAATGCTTCGGATGCCGCTCCTTCATCTGCTTCGGCACCAGAGCCTGAGCCTGCATCAGCTCCGGCGCCCGCGCCTACACCCATCCCGACGCCCGCTCCTATGCCGGTGCCCGAGCCTGCGCCTGAGCCAACGCCGGGTCCTGACGAGGCTTCGCAGGGCGCGCACGACGAGCATGAAGCGCCATCTCCAAGTGAGGCTCTAGCCGATGAGACCAAACACGGACCGGCTGAAGACAACGAAGAGGATTAAGTCAAAGGCATCCCGAGCAGTTGAGCTGGGGATGCCTTTTTCATTCCGTTCGAATCTAGGTGGCAAGGAGGTGAAAAACGACGCCCACACGCAGATCCATGCCGTATGGGCGGTCGCCGTTTAGTGGCGGCGCAAAAGGAGCGTGCGCAAACGCTCGACGTATCGTTTATGAAAGGAGCAATTATGTATTGCGAGCATTGTGGATCACCTATTTTGGATGGGGCAAAGACATGTCCCGCACGCGGCACCCCGGTGAGCTCGGAACCTGCTGCTCCCCAGCCCCCTCCGCAGCCGGTGTCCCAAACCGCGCCCGTTCAGGCTCATGCCGCACAGGTTCAGCCGACTTCTCCAACTAAGCAGGCCGGTTCCTCCAACGGGTATCACTCAAACGGCGGATCTGGAAAGCAGCCCATGGAGACCGACCGCAGCTTCGTTAAGATTCTTTTGCTCTCATTCGTCACCTTAGGCATTTACGGCATCTATGCGCTCAACAAGATTTCCCAGGACGTTGCCGTAATGTGCGCGGGTGACAACGATGAGATGCCCAGTTATCTCAAGGCGTTTCTGTTGTCGCTCGTCACCTTTGGCATCTACGGCATCTGGTGGACGTATCGATTCGGCAATCGTCTGCAAAACAATGCCGCGCGATATGGGCTGAGCTTTACGGAAAGCGGAACGACGTTACTGCTGTGGCAGCTTCTCGGGTCTTTGCTGTGCGGGATCGGTCCTCTGGTTGCCTTCTATTTGATCGTCAAGAACGTCAACGCCCTCTCTGCCGCCTACAACGCGCAGACCGCATAACGCCTGCCATTTGGGAACGAGGTGGAAATGGTAGAAAGAGTGCTCGACAAATAGGAGGGGGCGGACGTTTATCCCAACGTCCGCCC
>CABUUB010000057.1 GCA_902494625.1 uncultured Collinsella sp. | reverse complement strand
TCAAACGATTTTGACCAATCCCGGTCACCGAACGATGGCCGCCGTGCCTCCCCGCCGATGTTACGCCGGTGGTGCCAACACCGGCGTTAGGAGGGCCATTGAGGTGAACAAGAGACAAGATGACCTACAGGAGATTATAGACGCGACGCTCCGGGAAATGGCCGCGGAGGGGGCGACGGGTTCGACCCATTGGCAGTTTAGCCCCCGCTACAAATGGACCATTTCTGCTGGCTGTATTCTATTTTTCCTTCTTTTTTAAGCACTTGACTATATGTAAACCAGTCCTTATCCGTAATACCAAGTTCATCTTTAATTTTTCGCTTTGAATTAATGCCATCGCTAATTGCTGCGAGGATTTTCTCTTCGATGTCAACCGTTTTTCCAGGTCCCTTTTGTATGGTATTAATCGCCAAGACCAATGAATTAAGCCTAATGACGCCTCGAGCTGTCAAATCAAATTCCTTACCATCGGATGTAACGGTTCCATCCTCAAAAATGAACACAAAACGCTCTAATGTGTCGGTTTTAAATGCAAAACGACCATGCGCGAGAGCATTTCTTATGTGATAAAACAAACTCATGTATTTGCTCGTATTGCCCTTCGAATTAACTTTCACAAACGCCATGCGCTGATCATCAATATTTTCGTAAAAAAGCTCATCCAAGTTTAGCTTTTTGCAGGTGTCCTCTAATTCTTTCTTGCTTCTTACCGCAAGCATCACATCAACATCCCTGCGACTAAATATAGCCTGATTTAGAGAAGTCTTTAAGCTTCGAATCCCTACCCAAGGGGCGGGCGCCCATTTATCAATCTCATTATTTTTACGATTACTCTGACCAGGGCAGGGAGACTCAATCAGGAAAAAATGAACTATACGCATCCAACTAGAGTCTTCCAGAACCTGTTGCGGCAGGGGCTCGGTTAGCCATGAAGTTCGGAGTAATGCCATGTCTACCTCCAGCTAGAGCTTTGCAATCAACATCACAATGCATTTCTCGCCATTAGCAAAAAACTCACGTACGAGAGTCTTCTTAAGAGTCTCAAGCATTTCAATCTGTCGTTTCATATCAAATCGCATCTTTATATTCCTATCGTAAGTTATATCGAGATCTATCGGTATATATAAACTTGTATAAGCTCATCACGGAATATCGTTTGTTTCGATCCGCTAAATTCAACATATGGAGGCAGGCAATTACCGCAGGATAGAAAGTTGTTACACCTGTAAAAGTCATCGGTTCGTTCTAACAGACATGTTGATTGACCCGTTACCCACTGTTTGAGGGAAATCGACCCCAACATGGTAAAGTAGTCGCAACAGGCAACCATGGAGGAACAATGCTCAGCATTCACTACGGCGACAGAGACGATGTGATTTATGACACGTCGACATTCTTTGATTACAGCTACTCTCCCTCTTGGCTGCAAGATCCCCTGTCACAGCGCATTATCAAATCTATTGATAATGGCACTGTTCTTGGCGCAAACGCAATTGACACCAAGGTGCTTGGCGTTATTCCGCCAGAAAAACTATCAACGGGCACCAAAACACTTCTACTGATGCTCTTTATGCCTCAAAACCTCTACAACGCCTCAACCTGCGGAGATAATTGCGCCTATTGGATCTTGCGCATCGCCTCCAAACATGACATCACCATCAACCTCTACCATATGATGGATTTTGGCAAAGCGCGTTTTACAGCCCGTGTCATCAATTCCGGACAGATTGTTCATACCATGGATGAGCTTCTCCTTATCTCGGCAAAATGTCTGAGGGAGGCTCGAGCATGAGAGGGGAATACCAGCTGACCGTAAGGACCAATAAAGTTCAGGTCAAACTCACCATTCGCCGAAACCTCACCATCATCCAAGGCAAAAGCGCAACAGGCAAAACCACCCTGTTGGACAGCCTCCGTGCATACGAAAACCTAGGAGCCCAAAGCGGGATAATCGTTAATTGCGCAGCCCCCTGCCGCGTCATCGGCGGCAAAGATTGGGAAGCGCAACTCGGCCGCATCGATAACAGCATCGTGTTTGTGGACGATACGCAAAAATTCGTAAGGAGCCATGCATTCCAGCATGCAGCTCGACACAGTTCCAACTACTACGTCATCGTTGCGAGGGACGAATTGCCCCAGCTCCCCTATAGCGTGGATGAGATCTATGGCCTCAAAAACACCAACAGGGCAACAACAAAATATCCTGTCTACACACGCACGTACACTTCTACCTACCGCATTTACGGAGACGAGCTCTACGATGGAGATCGGCCAGAAGAAGTCATCGTCGAAGACAGCAATGCCGGCTATGAGTTCTTTAAAGTCCTGTGCGCCAAAAGTAATATTCGCTGCGTAAGTGCCGGTGGCAAATCAAACATATACGAAACCGCCCTGAGCTCCCCAGCCCAAAAGTTGCTCGTAATTGCAGATGGGGCCGCTTTTGGGCCCGAGATGCCCTATGTCTATTCGCTCAGGAGATTTAAGGAGATCGAGCTCTTTTTGCCGGAATCGTTTGAATGGCTTGTGCTGAGATCGGGACTCTTCAACGATGTCGAAACGCAAGACATGCTCCTCCATCCTGCCGATTTCATCGACTGCGAGAAGTTCTTCAGTTGGGAGCAGTTCTTTACTAAACAGCTTAGGGAACTGACCAGAGACAGCTACCTAGCCTATAGAAAAGAAGCTCTCAATCCCGCCTACCTACAGCAACATGAGCTCAACACGATTGCTGAATCGCTACCCAAACTCGGAATCACTTCGCGCTAAAGCGAGAAGTACTCACTCTCAGCGGATAAGTTCGGCCCCAGCCACGGATCGCCCGTCAAGAAGAACTCAGGCCAGCGCTGCGTGAACAGTGCCTGTTCGCGTTTCCAACGGCGCAGCTTCTCCTCGTTGGCCTCTTCCCTGCCGCGCGAGGTGAACTCGTAGTGGTACAGCTCGGCATAGGGCGTAAAGATGGTGCGGTAGCCCGCCTCCCGCACACGGAGGCAAAAGTCCGCGTCGTTAAAGCCGACGGCGAACTCCTCGTTGTAGCCTCCGACCTGCTCAAACACGTCGCGACGAACCATCTGGCAGGCGCCCGTTACGGCGCTAAAGTTGCCGGGACGTACAGCACGGGCAAGGTATCCCTCGCGCTTTGCCGAGAAGTCCTGGTTGGCATGGGCAAGTGCGCCGCGCACGCCAACCAAAATGCCGGAATGCTGCACCAGATGATCGGCAAAATAGAGTTTGGCGCCCACCACGCCCGCATCGGGACGCATCAGATAGCCCATCATCTCTTCAATAAAGCCGGGGCTTATGACCTCGGTATCGTTGTTCAACAGCAGCAGATAGTCGCCCTTGGCATGCTCAACGCCAAAGTTGATGATCTGGGAGTAATTGAACTCGCCCGGCCACCACTCAACGCGCGCCGTGCCCTTGCCACCAGATGCAGCCGCTATGCGCTCCAGAAGGGTTTCGTAATACGCAAACGTCTCCGGGGCTTCGCTGTTGTTCTCCACCAAGACGATCTCGTAATTGGTATACGTTGCCTTCTGAGCGATCGACATCACGCAGGCATCGAGCGTCTCAACGTGATCCTTAGTGGGAATCACAATGCTCACCAGCGGCGCAGACTCCGGCAGCGCATAACGCATGTGATAGACAAACGGCGTCTCGGCCTCCTCGACCGTTCCGCAAATGCCCAGCGCGTTAAAGTGGCGCTGAAGCGCAAGGCGCCCGGCTTCAATAGCATACGGCTTGCTATCGGCAGAACCGTCGGCGGTTGAACCGGGATGCACGCGCCAGTGATACAGTACGTGCGCAACATGTTCAAACCGCGCGCCCGCCGCAAGGCAGCGGAGCGTCAGGTCGTAATCTTGGGCGCCCGCGACGTCTTCCGGCGACATGCCAATGCGATCAATAAGCGCCTTCTGCACCATCAGGAAATGCGTCACGCAGTTATGGCTATAGAGCAGGTCGACGTTGAGCTTGGTCTTAAAGACCGGCTGGCCCCACTCCCCCGTTTTCTGGAACATGTCCTCGTCGCAGAACAGGACCTGGGGACGCTCGTCCTCGGCAGCCTTGTTCAGCGCGGCAACATAGTGGAACAACGCGTCCGGTTCCAGGATGTCGTCATGGTCCAAGAACGCGATGTAGTCGCCCGTCGCTCGCTCGATACCTGCGTTGGTGTTGACCACAATGCCGCCGTTGCCGGGAAGCTCGATGCGACGGATGCGCTCGTCGTTGGCACCTGCCGCAAGGGCGGCCACCGCATCCCATTCAGGCGAGGCATCCATAAGGAGCAGTTCCCAGTTGTCATAGCTCTGGGCTAGCACCGAGTTCAGCAGCTCGCGCAGGTATTCCCGATCAGTCTTGTAGCACGGCACCACAATGCTCACGAGCGGTCTATAGGCAAAGGCCGCCGAAGCGACACGCTGGCACGCCAAATCGCCCGGCTTTGCGCGATGTCGCTCAAACCAACGTCGATAAGCTGCGTCGTCTGCACGCGCGTCCTTCATGCGGTTCCAACTGTCATCGACCATGCCGTTGTACAGGCGACCATCCATGGCGCAAAACCCGCTCTGGATCTGCTCTGTGGGGTCGCTCACAATCGCGACAAAATCTCGTATATCCTGAGGCATCTCAACACTCAGATACGTTTTATTGACGCGGCATCCGTTGCGCTGCGGCACATCGATCTGCGACTCAAACACATGCACGGTGACATCGATGGCATTCATATGCGCATCGAAGATCTGGAGCTCAGGCGCGCACTGGAGGTCTCCCGCCCAAGTAACCTCATAGCGCCACACCGCGCCGGCGTCTGCTGGCAAATAGCGAGTGGCATCGATCTCGTAGAAGCCGCAGTGTTCGCCACGCTGAGCATCGCGGATAAGCGCGCACAGTGCAGGCTTTGCTTTGTAGTTAACCTTGGATTCCAGCTTGGTCACGCGACTATCGAGGCGAATGGAGCCCAACCTTTGGCCACCGGATGCAAAAACGACATCCATCGACGAGCCATCCAAAAACGGAAGCACCAAGACGGCGAGCTCGTGTTCGTAATCGGAAACGGAAGGGCAAAGCGCCAGCACACGGCCATGATCGACTGGGAGCACCAGCGACGGCACACAAGAACCGCTCGTTGTCGCATGGGCAAACGCCTGAGAGCCCTCCCGCTCAATAAGCGCGGCGACATCCTGACCGGCAAAACGAAGCAGCACAAACAGACGGCCCTGACTGCGGCAAAGTGCCAAACGCTTGATACTCATCTACACTTCTCGCTTTCCCAGGGCGTTCGCTGCCATGCGTTTGCAGGCACCCAGGCGCCCAAACCTCAAGACGTCGTAATCGAACATGAGCTTTTTGCATGCACGGGCATTGGGGGCCTTGCTGGTAAGCGCCGCACGCACCATAGCAGCAACAGAAGGAGCGCATTGTGCGAGCGCAGCATCGCTGCCCGCGGCAGAACCGGCAAGCGCCGTGGCAACGGCAGCAAACACCTTACCGCAGTCCGTACTCAACAGCCTGAGCGCATCGTACAGCACCAGATCGCAGAGGAAGTACGCCAGGTCATCGGCATGCTGAGCATCGAGGCCGTCGCGCTGCCAGTCAGCCAGCACCGCGGAGTAAATCTTCACGTGCTCCAGCAGACGTGTCTCGTCGTCGTAGCGCATGGTGTCCATGAGCGAACCCTTGCGCGCTACGCGGTAGTCATACAGCTTGTTCGAGATAAGCGCGGTCTTACGCGAACGACCGTACACGGCAAAATCGAAGACCTGGTCCTCGCCATACTTAACGGTTTCGTCGAAAACGATCCCGTTACCCAGCAAAAACTCACGCTTGCAGGCAGTGCGCCATGCAAAGGGGCGAGAAGCTTCCTTAAACAGCAGGTCAGAGTTATAGCCTTCAAACGACGCATCGCGTGGGCTCAGCACATAGTTAAGCCACGGATACCCCGCCTCCAGCGGATACGGATTCGCACCAAAGGTCAAAACATCACAGCGCTCGCGCTCAAAGGCATCGACGATCACACGGCATGCATCGGGCGTAAAGCGGTCGTCGGAATCCAAAAACGCAACGATAGGCGCCGTGGACGCGGCGATGCCTGCATTACGTGCACTCGACAGGCCACCGTTCTCCTTATCGACCAGCGTAAAGCGCGCATCCTTTTCGCAATAGGCAGCCGCAATATCGCGCGAACCGTCCGGCGAGCCATCGTTGACCAGCACGCCCTCCCAATCGGGCATGTCCTGCGCAAGCAGGGAGTCCAGGCACCAGGCCAGGCACTCCTCCACTTTATAGATGGGAACGACAACGGAAATCTTGGGGGTAACCATAATCACTCGCTCCTACTGTGCGACCGGAACGTCATCGGGGTGCGGGTTGTCGCCGTAGGTGCGCTGATACGTCAGCACGCGCCAGACCAGCGGCAAACCGCCAATCTTAAAGTAATGCTTAAACGTATTGAGCTTGCCCGGCTTCTTAAAGTCAAAGCGCGAATCGATATAGGCGCGGGGCGACTTGACCATCAGGCGCAAGTCGGTCTCGCCACGCGGATCAAACAGCGACAGGTCAAAGCGACCGGCATCCCAATCGGCCTTCAGCTCGGGTGAAGCCTTCTCCCAAAACTGCCCACGCAGCTCATCGACCAGACGCTCATCATTCCAACGGTACGTATCGACCTTCATGCGCATTAAAATGCCCTGGAGCTGAGCCTTGAGCTCGGGGCGCTCTTCCAAAAAGCGCTGCATCTCGACATATTCGTCACACACGCAAAACACCTTGTTGGGCGAATTAACGGAGCTCTTCTCATTGTCCTGGCGATAGCACAGGATGGGGTCCGCAATAAACGCGGCACGCTCGGCGCAAGCCCAAACCTTAAAGTTAAAACCTGCGTCCTGATACGAGGCGCCCGGCGTGGGAAGGAACCGAATCTGATTATCGATGAGGAACTCGCGCCGATAGATGGCAGACCAAATGGAAGGCTTGCGGTAGAAGATACCCGGGCGATCGACGGGGCGATACGCGGCGCCCGTCATATGCTCGTCGATGATCCCAAACAGCTCACGGCGCTCGCTGGGCGTGGACCAATACAGGTAAAAGTCGCCCTTAACGACATCGGCATGCTCAGCATCGGCCTTGGCGACCAGCTTTTGGAGCGAATCCTCAAACATAAAGTCGTCGGACTCAAGGATGCCCACGTACTCGCCGCGCGCTATCTCCAGGCCGCGGTTCATCGAGTCGCCGTAGCCGCTGTTGGCTTTGTCGATCATCTTTACACGGGGGTCGCGCTCCATGTACTCGCGGATGATATCTGGCGAGCTATCGGTGGAGCCGTCGTTGATGCAGATGATCTCGATGTCCTTGAGCGTCTGCGCCACGGCGGAATCGAGGCACTCGCGCAGGTAGCGCTCAACATTGCAGATGGGAACAAGCAGCGAAACTTTAGGGGTATCAGAGTTCTGCAAGAGAACCTCCTGTTGAATAGCGTGTAACAGGGTTATTTTAGCAGCCGAGTTGCGGCGGGCGGCAGCGCTTGGAATTAGATAAAGCGCTCCAGGCAGGCTTTGAGACCGCGAGTCGAAAGATAGAACAGCGTGGCGTCTGCCATCGAAACGCCCGAGGTCGTCGCAACGAAATTGTGGGCAACACGGCAAACGGCGCCCTTGGCAGGCATATCTGCCCAGTCCGTTCCCAAAAATGTCGTGAGGTCCATGTTGACGCGAGCCGCCACGCGATGGAAGTCATCGGAATCCAAGCGCGCCAAATCAAACACGATAAGGTCCAAGAACCAGGTGATCAGCTCGCCGGGACACAGGTCCAAAAGACCGTAGGCCGCCCAGTCCTCCAAGACCTCCTCGAGCATCCTCATGTGGGCGTCAAGCTTTTTGGCACGAGCCTCGGCACTGTTGAACTCGTGCGTCGCCGATTCGTTCTCCATCACGTAGTGGTAGAACTTGTCCGGCATGACGACGGTCCTGCGGGCAAGCGCATAAGCCGCAAATTGGAAGACGACGTCCTCGCCCAAAGCCAAACCGGGGGCGAAGCGAATGCCTTCGCGATTGAGCAGCTCGCGCGAAAAAGCCGCACGGCAGGCATAGGGTTGCGCATTCGAATGGAACAGCAGTTGGGGATCACGGGCGCCGAAGGTACCAGCTTTGGGGCTCATGAGTTGCTGGACGCGTCTGGGGGCAGCATCGGCAGGTTCACAGACGCCGCCAAAAACGGCGGCCTCGGCATCCGCAGACTCCATGGCATGCAGCACGCGCTCGACCGTCTGGGCATCGATGTAATCGTCGGCGTCCACAAAAAAGACGGTCTCGCCCTCGGCGACATCGATACCGGCATTTCGAGCGCACGAGACACCCGCGTTTTCCTGGTCAATCACCAGCACTCGATCGTCAGACTGCGCGATTTGACGCAAGATACTCAACGAATCATCAGTTGAACCGTCGTTGACGCAGACAACCTGAATCGAGCGCTCGGACTGGGCCAACAGCGAATCGAGGCATCGCTGAACGGAGCGCGCAGAGTTGTAAACGGGGACGACAATGGTAGCTTTAGGACACGAGGCCTCTCCCATGCCGACCTACCCCCTCAGCGATTCGATGAGGAAGGCGGCGACCACGCCTGGGCCTCCAACCGAGGCGTAATACTTAGCACGCCCCAAGGCACCATCCGTCGCAAAACTCGGATGCTCGTCAACCCAGCCCTCAGGATCTTTGAGGATGGCAGCGAGATTTGCGCGCTTCCACGGCTTGAGGTCGTCAAGCGAAAAGTCCCCCGCGTCCAAGGCCGCCTGAAATTCCTTGGCCATCTGCACCAGGAACTCCTTATAGAACTTAGGCGCCAGGCGCACGTAGTTCCACATGTACGAATCGTACTTAATGAGCTGGTTGAACTTGAGCATGCGCGCGACGTCATCACTTGCGTGGTCACGGGCATAATCCTCTCGAATCCAACGCTCAATCTCGGCATACTCGGTATTGACGCAAAAAACCTTAGCCGAAGAATTGACCGAGGAATTCTCGTTGTCCTGGCGATACGACAACACGGCATCATGCAGGTAAACAGCCTTATCGGCGCACGCGATCACCTTAAAGGCGAATGACGTGTCCTGAAAGGATGCCCCCGGAGTCGGCAGGAACGTAATGCCGTTGCGCTCAAGAAAATCGCGACGGTACACGGCCGACCAAATCGACGGCTTTTGCTTAAAGAACTGCGTCGTATCGCTCGGGTGCACCGGCTTGCCACAGTCCTTGGCCTTAAACATCTCGTGCAGCGAACGGCGCTCCTCGGGCTTAGACCAGTAGAAATCAAAGTTCGCCTTCGCAAAGTCGGCATTATTGCTATCGGCGGCCGAGACAAGCATTTCGAGTGCGTCGGGCGCCATAAAGTCATCGGACTCCAAGATGCCAACGTACTTGCCACGCGCCATCTCCAGGCCGTGGTTCATCGAGTCGCCGTAGCCGCTGTTGGCCTTGTCGATCATCTTGACGCGCCCATCGCGCTCCATATACTCGCGGATAATCGCCGGCGAGTTGTCGGTCGACCCGTCGTTAATGCAGATGATCTCAATATCCTTGAGCGTCTGCGCCAGGGCGGAATCGAGGCACTCGCGCAGGTAGCGCTGAACATTGTAAATGGGAATAAGCAGCGACAGAACAGGGCTGCCAGAGGCGTTAGTAGACAAATGTGCTCCTTAGGAAATACCTGTCGTTTCATGGTATCAAAGGGTCAGCGCGCCAGCGGGCGTTTATATAATCTATGGAGCTCGCAGAGGCAAACCGACAAGAAAGGACGTCATGCAGCCCAAAGCCGCACGCAACATACCCATCGAAGCGCTGCGTTTGGTCGCGGTCGCCGGCATCGCGGTGTTCCACACCTTTCAGTGGACCTTCCAAGCCGTCTGCGTCGACGCCGTGGAATATGCCCCACTTGCGATGTTCCCTATTCCGGCGTACTCAGTTTTATTAACTTGCTTGGCTGCTGGGCCAACGAGGTCTTCTTTATGATCTCGGGCTATTTTCTCATCGCTTCGGCCGCGCGTGCTTGGGACGGTAGAGCAACGTGGAAGTCGCAAATGCAACGGACGGCGCAGCGCCTTGGCAAGGTCATTATGCCCACTGCGTTTTATTGCCTCGTGGCGCTCGCGTGGTCCACGGTCGTCTCACCCATTCCCGATGTTACCCTCAATACGCACTACTGGTACACGCTAGGCCTTGAGTTTATCTGGGTCTATGCCGCCACGGTCTTCATGGCGCCATGGTTTGGACTGGCTAAGAGTCGACTCCCCCAGAAAACCTACAAGACGACGGTCATCGCCGTTGGCATCCTTGCATTTGTTGTTAACGGGTATTTAGCCGCTATGAGTGCGACAAGCGCCGGCGAGTTTTCTTGGCTCCAAAAGCTCATGAGCGCCGCCACGTACGTTATCGCATTTTTGATCGGCGGGCTGCTCCGCGACATAACCGACGCCATGGATTCGGACAGGGCGGGCGCCTTAGGCACGCGGTCGCTCGCAGCGGTTTTGGTGCTCGCCACCATCCTGGAAGGAGCACTCTCCTTCACCGGCAACCTCACGGCGATGGCAACCCTCTCCTACAAATCGACCTCGCTGATCTCGTTTGCTCTCGCTGCCGCCTCCTCGCTCTTTGCGGCGACCCGGCGCAGTGCCTCAGGCAATCCACGGACCGCAGGTGTCATCGTCACCTTATCGACCGCCACGCTTGGTTTCTATGTGATGCAGTCGCTCACCAGTAGCCTGTGGCGTCCCGTCTTCAATACGTTGCTCGCAAACATACTGATCAGCCAAAACAGCCCGGCAGCTATATGTATCGTCACGGGTATCGTCATTAGCATCGTCTTTGCCCTGACGCTTCTCACCATCGACGCAGCTAGAAGCCTTATCGCTCGCAAGCCCAAGCGGCAATAGACGCGCTGCCGTCAGACCCTAAAGCCGCTACAGCCGTGGCAGGTTCCTGCGTTTTATTCAAAGCTTGCCGTCAAGGTGCGCCGAGCCTTTACAATAGGACAGTCTCAAGGACGTATTCGATAGCTTCCGCGCAGCACTCGCCCGCCGCGCGTGAAAGGATATATTGCCCCATGCCTTCAACCCTTCCCGCTCCCATCGATAAGCTCGCCATTGTCGTCGTTACGTACAAGCGCCAGGAACTCCTGGCCAACTTGTTCGACTCCATGATCGAGCTCACGGCAACGCCCTGGCGCATCGTGATTGTCGATAACGAGAATTCGCGCGAGACCGAGGCCATGTGCACCGCATTCAACGAGCGCCTGGCCAACCTGTGGGGCACCGACATCGAACAGCCCGACGCGAAGGGCGGCACCGACCGCGTCATCTACGCCCCGCAGCTCGAAAACGGTGGCGGTGCGGGCGGCTTCTCCGCCGGCACTAAATGCGCCTACGACCTGGGCGCCCAGTGGTTCTGGGTCATGGACGACGACGTGCTCGTCATCCCCGAAGGCATCGAGCGCTTGGCCAAGTGGACCGACCGCTACGACGTCATCCAGGGTTCGCGCCTGGACTTTGACGGCGGCGCCTTCTTTTGGCAGTACCAGCTCATCCTCTCGCTCGGCATTCCCAACCCCGT
>CABUUB010000056.1 GCA_902494625.1 uncultured Collinsella sp. | reverse complement strand
GCCATCGCGGTGCCCATGGTGTCGAAGAAGTCACTCATGAGCAGCGAGAACGAGATGACGAGGAGCGTGGGGTCGGTAAGGACCTTGACGATGGCGGGCACGCCGCCGGCGTCGGCGATGGGGCCACCGATGCTCGAGAAGTCGAGCGGTGCGATGAGGCCCTCGGGGGCGTGGGTGACGCCCAGCGGGATACCGGCGATAACGGCGACGATGATGCCGATGAGCAGCGAGCCCGGCACGTTGCGGGAAGCCAGGGCAACCGTCACGACGATGGAGATGATACCGACGATAAAGGTGGGGGAGGCGATGTCGCCCAGGCCGACGAGCGTACCGGCGCCAGCGGTGATGATGCCAGCGTCGCACAGGCCGATCATGGCGATAAACAGGCCCAGACCCACCGAGATGGCGTGACGCAGGACAACCGGGATGGCGTCCATGATGGCCTCGCGCAGGCCACAAAGCACGAGCAGCAAGATGGCGATGCCCTCAAGGAAGATGACGCTCATGGCCACGTGCCAGTCACCGCCGCAGACGGTGGTGGTGATTCCGGCGATCATCGCGTTGACGCCTAAGCCCGACGCGCAGGCGAGCGGGCGGTTGGCGAAGATGCCCATGCAGATGGTCATGATGCCGGCGCCCAGGCAAGTGGCGCAGGCGAGTGCTCCCGCATCGATGCCGGCGCCCGAGAGCACTGCGGGGTTGACGGCGATGATGTAGGCCATCGCCAGGAATGTTGTCAGTCCAGCGCGAAGTTCGGTCCCGATTGTGGACTTGCGCTCACTGACGTGAAAAAGTTCGTCCATGCATACCCTTTCCTTGTTCGGCCCCGAGTTTAGGCCGATTGACACGAACTCATTCACTATATCGCCTTTACAACCTTGCTGTTCCTCACATGTTGATGTTCGGCGCTTTGTAGCGGACGGGCGGTATTTTCCGTATGAAAATGTGTGGGTACCGTATACTTAAGCAGTTACAACGACCCCTATGGAGGAACGTATGATTAAAGAGCTCTGCCACGACGAGGCTATTCTGTCCCAGCGTTGCGAGGTCGCGACCGTCGAGGACGAGTCGGTGGCACAGGACCTGATCGATACCATCAAGTCGCTCGACGATGCCGGCTGCCTTGCCGCCAACCAGATTGGCGTCACCAAGAAGGTCTGCGTCTACCTGGACGATGCCGGCGAGCCCCATGTGCTCTACAACCCCCGTCTGGTGTTTGGTCTGGGCGCCAGCAAGATGGAGGAGAGCTGCCTGACGCACGAGGAGGTCACCAAGTCCACGCGCTACATCAAGTGCAAGGTTGCCTTTGACCAGATCGTCGACGGCAAGATGCGCGAGCGCAAGCAGGACTTTGTGGGCTTCGAGGCTCAAATGATTCAACACATGATTGATCACTGCTTAGGCAAACTCGTCTAGAGCGGTTCAATTGGGGACCGAATTTGCGGTCTTTGAGCCCGGGTATGACGTTGTTGTCATGTCCGGGCTTTTGTGTTTAGCGCCTTTTTGTTTGGTGACAATAAGCTTAGCAAGAACGTAAGGCTAGGAGGCGCTATGTGCACGAGTATTCGATTTACCGATGATTCCGGCCACATGTATCTGGGACGCAACCTCGACTGGAGCTTTGACTACGGCCAACAGGTTCGCGTGATGCCGCGCGGGTTTCACATTCCGTATTCGTTTATCGACGACGCGACAGCGGCACACGCGGTGATCGGTATGTGCATCGATTACAAGAACTACCCTATGTTCTTCGATTGCGGCAACGATGCGGGCCTCGCCGTGGCGGGCCTCAATTTCCCAGGTTATGCCGAGTATGCCGAGGGACCGGTTGATGGAAAGACCAATATCGCGGCCTATGAGTTTCCCCTGTGGGTGGCAGCGACGTTCTCGACGGTCGACGAGGTCGAGGCTGCGCTGCGCGATACGGTGATTGTCGCCAAATCTGCCGGAGAGGGGCTGGGCGTGTCGCTGCTCCATTGGATTATCGGCGACAGCCAGCGTAGCATCGTGGTCGAGATGATGGCTGACGGCCTGCATGTATACGACGATCCGGTCGACACCCTTGCCAATCAGCCCACCTTCCCGTGGCACATGGAAAACCTGCGCACCTATATCACGGCCACAAGCGATTTTCCGCAGACGGCGACATGGCGTGGCGCCGAGCTCAAGCCCTATGGCGCGGGTGCCGGCATGCGCGGTATTCCGGGTGACTGCTATTCGCCGAGCCGTTTTGTAAAGGCGGCGTACCTCAATGCCAATTACCCGCAAAAGGAGAGCGAGACCGAAAACGTCGTCCGCATGTTCCGTTCACTCGAGGGCGTGGTGATGATTGAGGGGGCGTCCAGGATGGGCGATGGCAAGTTCGAGAAGACTATCTATACCGGATGCTTTAGCGCGCGCACGGGCAATTATTACTACGCGATGTATGGGGATCCGTCGATTCGCTACGTGAGCCTGATGGATGCCGAGGGCGCGAGCCCCGATAGGCTCGTGGTGCCCGAGCCGCGTCGTTCGTAGCCGTTAGCTTTACTGCAATGCAAAGCGGCCCTGCGTCTCCCGTGAGATGCAGGGCCGTTGTCGTCGATTTGTGACGTCGCTAGAAGTTGGCGTCGTTGAGTTGTTCGCTCTCGAGGCCGTCGAGCTGTTGCTGTTCGGGCGTATCGGCGACGCTCTCGAGCAGCTCGGTGGGATCGACGTTCATGTCCTTACCGGCTTCGTTGCCGTTGACCAGGTCGTCCGAGAAGATGTCGACTTCCATTTCCTCGGCCTCTTCGATCAGGATCTCGAGCGGCACCTGGGTGCGAATGAGTTTGACTGCCGGACGCATGCGGGCAAAGAGCGGTACGTACTCAATGATGATGGCCGAGTTCTCGAGACCATACCAACGTGCCGGGCTTCCGCAGGCGCGGCGGACGGCGTACTTGATGGCCATCACACGGTGGTCGTTGCGGTTGATGTCCGTTTCGGGGGCAAGCATCTTGCGCAGCATGCAAAAACGGAAGTCGCCCACGTTGCCGCGTGTCTCGTAGATAGAGTAGGTGTGATGCTGCGGCGGCAACTCACCCGATGCCATCAGGTCGCCAACGATCTGGCGCAGGTAGGCGTTGATGCGCTGATTGACCTTAAAGCCCAGGTCCAAGCGCACCCGGAACAGGAAGTCCGTGCCAAAGGTCTCAACGGAATATTCGTGCGTATAGGGCTCGTCGGTAACGTGCACGTTGATGAACCAATATGCCTTGGCGCGCTTGGGGTGCTTGTCCAGGATGGAATAAAGCACGTCGCGATCGAGCGTGAGCGGGTCGGGGCTGTTGGTGAGAAATACCAGATTGTCAGCGAGCACGGGATAGGTCTCGTCGTTGCGCAGGCGGTTGAGCTGATCGATGTACTTGGAGACGGGCAGCAGGATCGTTTGCGTGCGCTCGATGGCGGTGCCGCGGCGCCACACATACATAAGGCCGAACAGCAGCGCGGCCAGGAAGATCATGACGTAGCCGCCGTCAAAGAACATGGTGAGGCACGAAGCGAAGAAGCACAGCTCAATGGCACCAAAGAGCAGGGCGAAGACGCAAGCACCCAGCTTGTGCTTGAGGATGCCGGCGATATAGCTCGTCAGCAGTGTGGTGGTCATGAGCATGGTCACGGTGATGGCGAGGCCATAGGCGCTTTCCATGCGCTCAGAGTTCTGGAATAGCAGCACGATGAAGATGCAGCCGACCCACATGATGTTGTTGACGAGCGGAATATAGAGCTGGCCCTTGGTGTCGCTGGGGTAGTGGATGCGCAGATGCGGCATAAGGTTGAGGCGCGTAGCCTCGGATACCAGCGAGAACGAGCCGGTGATGAGCGCCTGCGAGGCGATGATGGCCGCCACGGCCGAAAGCACGATGGCAAAGGGGCGCAGGGGCTCGGGAAGCATCATGTAGAACGGGTTGACGATGTCCATCGCGAGCATCTGGGGATTGGAGTTGTTGGCGAGCAGCCAAGCGCCCTGACCCAGATAGTTAAGGATGAGCGCTGCCTTTACGAACGGCCAGGATGCGTAAATGTTAGCCTTGCCCACGTGACCCATGTCCGAATAGAGCGCCTCGGCGCCGGTCGTCGACAGAAAGACAAAGCCGAGCACCATGATGCCCGAGTGGTTGATGGGCGAGAACAGGAACATGATGCCGCGGATGGGGTTGAGTGCGCGCAAGATGGACAGGTTGCCGAGCATGTTGAACAAGCCGGCGCCCGCCAGGAACAGGAACCATAGCGTCATGAGCGGACCGAAGAGCTTGCCGATTGACGAGGTGCCGGCGCGCTGCATGGCAAACAGGCCGCAGATAATGATGATGGTGATGATGATGACGTTGGTCTGGCCGTCGCCCAGCAGCGCATGGCCCCATTCGATGGTGCGCAGACCCTCGATGGCTGTGGTGACCGTGACGGCGGGGGTGAGGATGCCGTCGGCAAGCAGTGCCGCACCGCCGATCATAGCGGGCAGAATCAGCCATGGTGCCACCTTGCGTACGAGGCTGAACAGGGCGAAGATGCCGCCTTCGTTATGGTTATCGGCCTTCATGGCGATAAGCACGTACTTGACCGTTGTCACGAGCGTCATGGTCCAGATGACGAGCGAGAGCGCGCCCAAGATCATGTCCTCGCTGACGGTGCCGATGCCGCCGTTGTTGGCGACGATCGATTTCATGGTGTACATGGGGCTCGTGCCGATGTCGCCATAGACGACGCCGAGCGTAACGAGCAGCATGCCAGCGGAGAGGGGAATGGCTCCATGCCCGCCTTGACTACGCTGGTCCTGGAGGCTTGACTCCAACTTGTTGTGTGCCACGTGGACTCCCTTGGACATCTGGCCTCTGCAAAGGGCAGCAGACCTTTATGCCATCTTTATACATATAAGAGCAGTTTGGCACATCGGGGTGTTTTAGACAATAATCCCCATCTGGGGATTATTCATGTACGCAGGTGGCATTTCAAAGCAGGGGCTGTTAGGCGCGTGCTGCCTGGGCGATGCCGGTCTTGGCACCTGCGCGTTTGCCGGCGAGTTCGCAAAAGATCGCGCCGCTGATGATAAGTGCGGCACCCATCAGACGGACCGGTGTTATGGCTTCGCCTAAAAGGACGGCCGAGAACACGACGGCCGAAAGCGGCTCGAGGTAGCCGACGACCGCGACGGTCTGGACGGGCAGCTTGGCGACAGCACTAAAGTAGAGCAGGCAGCCAATGCCGGTGTTGACAATGCCGAGCATGGCAACGGCGCGCCAATCGATGCCGGCGGCAATGCTGGGGGAGAGGAACGAGGGGGCACCCTGCGTGAAGAGCGTAAGGATCAACGCGGTTACAAAGGCGGCGCTCACCTGGAGCGCGGAGTTCTCGAGACCCTCGATGTGCGGCGCACCCTTGCTGGCGATGACCATCAGTGCATAGCAAAATGCCGACGCGATGCCGCAGACGATGCCCGCAATGGGCATGTTGCCGCCTAAACCTTGCGCTGCAATGAGAAAAGCGCCGCAGGCGACGGCGATAAACCCGGCGATTTTGCCACCGGTCAGCTTTTCGCCAAAGATGAGCGGGGAGAGCGCCATGACAATGATAGGGCCGCAGTAGTACAGCAGCGAGGATATGCCGACGCCGATCGTCTGGTAGGCGCGGAACAGAAAAATCCAGCTGGCGCCCAGTGCGGCTCCCGAGAGGAGGAGGGCTGCGGCTTCGCGGGGGCGAGATGGCGCCTGCAACTTATGGCGTTGGGTGATGGCGAGGACGGTGACAAGCGAGAGTGCGCCCAAAAACGTGCGTAGTAGCACGATATCGGAGCTCGGCAGCGCGATGGCAGCGGCGATGATGCCGTTGGAACCAAACAATAGCAATGCTGCTAAGTACGTAAACAGTCCGTTGTTCATGCGCTGACATCCCCTCTATATCCGAGCATGTTCACTATGGGTGAACTGGCTTTAGAAGAAAAGCGAATATAATGCATGGATAGCATGAGAAAAACTCATGCAAAGGTGGAGGGGTGCCGTGGAAACGAATATTCAAAAGATGCAGGTGCTGCTCGAGACCGTACGCGCCGGCAGTTTTACGCGCGCCGCCGAGCGGCTAAGCTATTCGCAGTCGGGCGTGAGCCGTATGGTGGCCGATCTCGAGGCCGACTGGGGCTTTAAAGTGCTCGATAGAAGCCGCGAGGGCGTAGTGCTTTCTGCCGACGGGCGGCAGGTCATGCCGGCGGTCGAGGCGTTATGCGAAGAGTTTGGCCGTCTGCAGCGACGCGTGGACGAGATGCGAGGGCTCATGCGTGGCAAGATCTGTATCGGTACGTTTTCGAGTGTGGCGACCCATGTGTTGCCGCCGGTGATCGCGCGGTTTCGCGCCGATCACCCGGATGTCGATTACGAGCTGCTGATGGGTGATTACTCAGAGATTGAGCAATGGGTGGCGGAAGGCCGCTGCGACCTGGGCTTTATCCCGCGCGAGCCACGCGGCACCGGCATGGCGTCGCGGCCGTTGGTGCAAGACGAGCTGATGGCCGTGGTGCCAGCGGACTCCTCGCTTGCCACCGCGGAGGTCGTTTCCCTTGCCGATTTGGCAAACGAGCAGTTTATTCTGCTGGAACGCGGTAGCGACGACGAGATTACGCCGCTGTTTCGCCGCGCGGGCCTGGCGGTGCGTTCTAAGCTGTCGACCTGGGATGACTATGCGATTATGGCTATGGTCGAGGACGGCCTGGGCGTGAGCATTCTTCCGGCGCTCATCTTGCGGCGCTGTCAGTTCGATGTCGCCGTGCGCCCGCTCGAGGGACGTCCTCATCGGCAGATCAACGCGATATATCGCACGGCCGATGTTTCGCTTGCTACCGCCCGTTTCCTCGAATACCTCTAAACGTGTGCGCGTCATTGTCCGCTTTGGGCAAATCTCAGAGTCCGGTGCATTTTCTTATGAAATTGAACTTTCGAATGAGGTGCCGCGTTATACTGCTGCCTAAATTGAACCTTGGTTCAATTCGTGTTCTATAAATTGAACTTTGCCAGCAAGGAGGTTCTAGTGGCCCAAGAGACGTTTAGCGATCGCCTGCGACAGACTATGTCCGATCGCGACGTTCGCCAGTCGGACGTGATCCGCGCATCGGAGATGCTCGGCAAAAAACTCGGCAAGAGTCAGATGAGCCAATATGTGAGCGGCAAGACGATCCCGCGGCGCGATGTGGCCGAGCTGCTCGCCCGCATTTTGGAGGTCGATGTTACCTGGCTGCTTGCCGGTGACGCCGATCAAGGCGAGGCATCATCGCCCCGTAACGTTTCCAAGCCCGAACCCCATCCCTCAGCTCAAATTCCAAGGAGCACCACCATGCGTACTTTTTCTAAATCCACCAAGCTTGATAACGTCCTGTATGATGTGCGCGGTCCCGTCGTCGACGAAGCTGCCCGTATGGAGGACGAGGGCGAGCGCATCCTCAAGCTCAATATCGGCAACCCGGCGCCCTTCGGTTTCCGCACGCCCGACGAGGTCATCAAGGATATGCGCCAGCAGCTGCCCGACTGCGAAGGCTATTCCAACTCGCGCGGCCTGTTCTCTGCGCGCAAGGCGATCATGCAGTATTCGCAGATCAAAGGCCTGCCCAATGTTCAGATGGAGCATATCTACACGGGCAACGGCGTGTCCGAGCTCATTCAGCTTTCGATGAACGCGCTGCTCGACAATGGCGACGAGATTCTGATCCCCAGCCCCGACTATCCGCTCTGGACGGCGTGCGCAACCCTTGCCGGCGGCCATCCCGTGCACTATCTGTGCGATGAGCAGGCGGATTGGTATCCCGACCTGGAGGATATGGAGTCCAAGATCACGAGCGCGACCAAGGCCCTCGTCATCATCAACCCCAACAACCCCACGGGCTCGGTCTACCCGCGCGAGGTGCTCGAGGGCATCGTCGAGGTTGCGCGCAAGCACCAGCTCATGATCTTTGCCGATGAGATCTACGACCGTCTGTGCATGGACGGCTACGAGCACGTCTCGATTGCCTCGCTCGCTCCCGATCTGCCCTGCGTCACCTTTAGCGGCCTTTCCAAGTCGCACATGATCGCGGGCTATCGTATTGGCTGGATGGTGCTTTCGGGCAACCAGCGCTGCATGAGCGACTTCATCATGGGCATCAACATGCTCTCGAACATGCGCCTGTGCTCCAACGTGCCGGCCCAGTCGATCGTCCAGACGGCGCTCGGCGGTCATCAGTCGGTCAACGACTACATTCGCCCTGGCGGTCGCGTCTACGAGCAGCGCAACTTTGTGTATGAGGCGCTCAACAAGATCGACGGCATCTCGGTGGTCAAGCCGCGCGCGGCGTTCTACATCTTCCCCAAGATGGATGTTAAGAAGTTCAACATCACCGATGACGAGCAGTTTGCCCTCGACCTGCTGCATGAGAAGAAGATCCTGATCACGCGCGGCGGCGGCTTTAACTGGGCCGAGCCCGACCACTTCCGCATCGTGTACCTGCCGCGCATGGAAGTGCTCAAAGAGTCCCTCGAAGACCTTGCCGACTTCTTCGATCATTACCGCCAGAGCTAGTGGGATAGAAGCTCCGCACTATGAAAAGCTCCCTGCAGTTGCTTGGCTGCGGGGAGCTTTCTTGAATCGTCGGAACTATATAACGATTCCTCGGCAGTGGTCGATTTCGTGCTGGATGATCTCGGCGGTGTAGCCCGAGAAGTTTTTGATGCGGTGGACGAAGTTCTCGTCCAAATACTCAACCTTAATGCGGCGATAGCGGGTACAGGGACGCTCGCCGATCAGCGAGAGGCATCCTTCGCTCGTCTGATAGGCATTGACCTGCTCAAGAATTTGAGGGTTGTACATCAGGAGCGCCCTGTTGCCGTCCTTTACGCAGATGATGCGTTTGCGCACGCCGATCATGTTGGCGGCGAGGCCCACGCACTCGTGCTCATGCTCGTGGAGCGTATCCAGGAGGTCCTGCCCGGTCGCGGCATCGTTGGGTCCCGCGTCTTCGGAAGGCAGGCGCAAAAAGAACTCGGATTTCATGATGGGCTTAATCATGGCGGGCTCCTCATGTCTTATGCTTTCGTGGACTTTTAATAATAGCGCGAAAGGAAAGCTGCACGTCCGCGTTACAATCTTTCGACGTTGGACCATGTTGCTAGATTCGTCGTGTACGGCGTCTGGCGTAAGTCTAGGGCTCATTTTCGCCCTGGACCGTTCCTCTGGGGCGATGCGATTGTCGTTCTAAGAGGAAGGAATTTCATGGGGACCAAATCCCAAAAGCAAACTCAATCACCGTCGACAGCCTCGGCGATTCTCGTCGTAATGTATGTTGGAGCCTTTGTTGCCGCGTTTAACGAGAACATCATTAACGTGGCGCTGCACGACATTATGGCGGCCTTTTCGGTGAGTGCCACCACGGCGCAGTGGCTCGTTTCGGGCTACATGATCGTGACGTCGATCTTTACGGCCATTATGGCCTTCCTGTCCGGCCGTTTCTCGACGCGTAAGTTGCTGTTTTTCGCATGCGGATGCATGGTTGCCGGCGAAGTCCTGTGCCTGGTCGCTCCGTCGTTTAGCGTTTTGCTGCCAAGCCGTATTTTGCAGGCTGCGGGATCGGGCATTTTGTTCCCGCTCATGATGAACGTGGTGCTGTCTTGCGCTCCGCGCGAGAAGCTTGGCCTGTATCTGAGCCTGGGCGGTGCCTGCATTACGCTGGGGCCGGCGTTTGGACCCGTGATCAGCGGTCTTATGTGCACGTTGTTTGGCTGGAGGGCGGTGTTCGTAGTGCCGCTGGTGGGCGGCATTGTGGTCGCTGCGGCGGGCGTAAAGCTTGTCCAGAATGTCGGAGAGCGTTCGAACACCACGCTTGATATTCTGTCGGTTGTTTTGCTCGCCGCCGGTATTACGGCATTTGTGTATTGCGTAGGCGAGTTCTCGACCAATCTGATTGCCGGCATCGCGACGCTCTTCGCCGCCATTGTGCTGCTCGGCCTGTTTGCGGCCCGTCAGCTCAAGCTCGAGCATCCGGTGCTTAACGTGCGTCCCATGGCGAGCGTTCGTTTTTGGCCTGCGTGTCTGCTTGTGGTGGTGTCGATGATGACGACGTTCTCGATGAGCGTTTTGTTGCCGCTCTATTTTGAGGGCGCATACGGCATGACCGCCCTTGTTGCGGGCTTGCTCATTTTGCCGGCGATTGCCTGCAACGCCGTGACCTCGATTGTGGGCGGACGCGTGATGGACGCCCGTGGCGCATGGCCGCTGCTGCCGGTCGGCTTTGCCCTGATTGCCGTGGGACAGACTGCCATCTCGATGACGGCGGCAAGCATGAACATCGGCGTCGTCGTGGCGCTGACCGTTGTTGTGTATGCCGGAGTCGGTTTGGTGCTGAGCCCCTCGCAAACCGCCGGCTTGGAGACGCTGCCTGTTGCTGAGCATCCTCACGGAACAGCATTGCTCAACACGTGGAACATGATTGCCGCATCGTTTGGCCCGTCGCTGTTTATCGGCCTGCTCTCGAGTTCTGCGGCGACTGCCGGCGCCGCTGGCGTTGCGACCGACGTTGCCCAGGCGATTGGATTTGCGGCAGCCGTGCGTGTGGCGGCTGTAATTGCCGTGGTCGGATTTGTGGTATCGGTTGTGTACGCTCGCCGCGAGTCGCACATGTCGCATTAATGTGTGCACATAGATTCTGCAGCTAGATTAGCGGGCGACACCATAAACTAATGGACGTTTTGCCGAGAGGCATGAATGTTTAAAGCGCAAAGAGTGCGCGACGGGCCCCGCGAATGGGGCGATGATGCCCGAGAGGGCCAAGAAGGAGTCTCATGTCTGAGAACGAAGAGATCATGAACGAGACCGAGAACGAGACCATGGCTGCCGAGGTTGAGGCAGTCGAGACCGTGGAGACCGAAGCTGCCGAGGTTGAGGCTGCTGACGAGGTTTCCGCCGAGGAGGAGGCCGAGGTTGTCGAGGCCGCCGTTGATTACGATGACGAAGAGCTGATGGACAAGATGCAGAAGGCCGCCCGCCTGCTGCGTAGCCGTCGCTTTGCTATTTCCAAGGAGGAGGAGGCCAAGGCCGAGCGCATGGCGAACATCGAGCGCGCCATCAAGCTTCTTGACCTCAAGCCCAAGATGGAGCAGAAGGAAATGTCCGACCTGCTGGGCATGCGCCTTCGTGAGCTCGATGGCCTGATGGCCGAGGCCGAGGCTGCCGATCTGGTCGGCCGCATCGACGACGCCGAGGGCGATATGCGCAAGATCGTTGTCTTCGCTGCCGAGGATGCCGCTGAGGGCCTGGTCGAGCTTGCCAACAAGAAGGAGAAGCTCCTGCCCGAGCTTTCTTACGAGGAGGCCACCGAGCTGATGGCTGCCCTCGATAAGGTTATCGCTCCGCTCGTCGCCATGGGCCTGGACGAGGATCGCGGTCCTCGCGGCGGTCGTGACGACCGTGGCGGCCGTGGCGGCGACCGTGGCGGTCGCGGCGGCTTTGGCGATCGCGGTGGCCGCGGCGGCGACCGCGGCGGTCGCGGTGGCGATCGTGGCGGTCGCGGCGGCTTTGGTGACCGTGGCGGCGACCGTGGCGGTCGCGGCGGCTTTGGCGGCAACCGTGGTGGCTATGGCGATCGCGGCGGCAACCGTGGCGGCTTTGGCGGCAACCGTGGTAACGACCGCGGCGGTCGCGGCGGCGACCGTGGCGGCCGCAACG
>CABUUB010000055.1 GCA_902494625.1 uncultured Collinsella sp. | reverse complement strand
TTGGCTCGGGGCGCTCGCCCAGACCCTCGCCGGCGGTGGTGATAAGGATGGCGCCGGCGAGGGCGATGACCGCGACGATGGCGATGGCGATCGAGAAGACGATGACCTTCTTTTGCGTCTGGCTGCGCTCTGCCGCCGCCTTGGCGCGCAGGCTGTCGGGAGCGACGCGCGCCGTGGTCGCGCGCCCCGCAATCTGGCGCATCTCCTGCGTAGTCGCGGCGCCGCCTAGGTGCTCCTCGGCATTAAACTCAACGGGCTCGTAGGCGCCGGCAGGGTAGTCGACGGCGGCGTGCGTACCTTTGATGGCTTCGGCGCTGGCAGAGATAAAGTGGCGGTAGACCTGCGATGACACAACGGTGATGACCGAGCTCACGGCGGCACCAATTACTGAACCAGCGATACCGATCTTGGAGGCAAGCGCGACGCTTGTGGCGGCAGCCGCGGCGCCGGCGATGATCTGGGGAATGGAAATGTCGTCGAACAGGCCCTTTTTGGGCGCGATGGCCATGGTCTGTCCGATGGAATGGTTCTCGTGCACGCCGTTGTTGAGCGATGCCGGCGTCATGACGCGCGTGCGCGGCGCGTCGGTGTACTTGGTTGTCATACG
The DNA here is from genome assembly GCA_902494625.1 of uncultured Collinsella sp. GTDB lineage: Bacteria > Actinomycetota > Coriobacteriia > Coriobacteriales > Coriobacteriaceae > Collinsella. The sequence continues at coordinate 11,752 of CABUUB010000055.1, read as the reverse complement.
GGGTCCTCCCGGTGTAAATCTGCTTCGTTTCATGTAGCCATCAGGGTACCCACCAGATGTGAATCGTACGTGACATTTAACAGATACCATCAACTCATCAAGGGGGGGGCTTGCTGTCTTTGGTGCAATAGCTTGATGCTAAACTGGATTTACGATTGTGAGGTGGTTTACGTGATGTACCGGTATATGACATTCGAAGACGGTACCGAGGTCGTTCATTCTGACCTGATAACAGATGGGGATATCGAAAAGGTTATCGTGCATTTTGAACGACCGACGGCAGAGGGCTTCGACTCCGCTCGTTGTGAGTTGCCTTCCTGTTCGTGGACTGACTGGGAAGGGCATTTTACTCAGAGTGAAAAACGAGCTTTCGAAGAGTGTTTGAGCAAATCATTTAGATTAGTTCGAGTTTAGTTCGAATATAGAAGTCGAATGCGATGACCTAAAGCGTATGCATTTTTAGTATTAGATGCGTATGAAATGGAGGATGTGAATGGATGAGCTAATAGACTTTAAAAAACGATTTCTCAAGAATGGCGAGCTGGTTTCAATTCCAAAAAAGGAAAGCTATAAAAGAATCATGCTGCTATGGGCCGTCTCTTTCTTTGAATTAAATACAAGTTATACGGAGCTTCAGGTTAATCGTGTGCTGTCACAGCTCTATCCTGATTATGCCGTGTTGAGGCGGTACTTGGTTGATTATGGATTCCTATTAAGGGATGAGCGAGGCCTGAAATACGAGGTTAATCGTGATGTTCACGGTATTGAGAGCTAGCCGTCCGGTTCGGGTCTTATATATTGCTAGAGGGATAAGCGAAATAGGCAATTGGTGTGCGAATATTGCTTTGCCAATGCTGATTTACGAGGTAACTCACGATGTTTCTGCAACTGCTTTGATGGTCTGCTGCAGATTTGCCCCCTCTCTGTTTTCAGTTGCGCTCGCGCAGCTGCCTCAGAAGATGGGTATCGGGACACTGCAGGCCATGAGATTGGCAGACTTAATTCGCGCGGGATTATTCGTTTGCTATATTTTTGTTGATAGTAAATGGAGTATGTTTGCTATTACGTGCGCGGTATCGCTTTGTCGAACGGTTGAAATGCCCTGCTTTTACTCGTTGTTAAGAGCCAATACGAATAGCATCAATCGCGACGTAATTAATAATTCGTTTGGGTTTCTGCAGAATTTGATGATGGTTCTGGGGCCAGTTGCCGGCGGTTTTGTTGTCGCTCAATTTGGGGCGGAGGCTGTTCTTGCATTAGACGCGCTTTCTTTTGCCGCGTCGTTCTGGTTGCTGCGAGATGTTCCGTCGGTTATCGAGGTTAATGATAAAGAGGGGATAAGCAAAAATGAAAAAAACAGGACTGCATTTAGTGATCTTAGCGCGAAGCACTTGGCAATTGGTTTCCTATTAATCGATATTTCTAGTGGCGTGGCATTCGGCTCTCTGAATTCTCTTTTGCCAGCTATTGCGCAATTGCAATTTGACTCGTCATCGATACAATACGGATTCCTTCAGAGTAGTCTTACAATCGGACTGTTGTTCGGAAATACAATATATGGTCGTTTAATTAGTGGTTCCGATTGCGTTAAATCATATTGTTTTGTGACGTATCTTGCGCTCGGTGCGTATCTGGCGTTTGGCTATCGCTATGCGTCTGGGATATCGTTTATTTTCCTTTTTATCGTCGGTGCCGGAAACGCCATTCAAGATGTGCTTCTCATAACATCGCTGCAGGATTTGGCGAGAGACGAATCTGAATCGATAAGCCTGTTTTCAATTAGGGAGTCTTTGCAATCGGTTGCTGTTGTTATTTCAACACTCCTTGTTTCGCTGTTCACGAGCATCGCGATGTTCTCAATTCTCGTTACAGGACTTGGTGTATTTTCAATTATGATGGTAGTTGTGTTTCAATTGAATTATTTGCGAAAGATGTGACGTTGATATGCCTAAAACGCTTTTAGTATTTCCCCCAGGATGGAGTCCAGTGGGGCCGTATCTTGCCTTGCCTGTTTTGAAGTCATATCTTCAAGAGGTTGAACAATATAAAGTTGACATCGTTGACTTAAACGTGGAATTTTACGATGACCTCCTATCTTTTAGACATGTCGAAGAGTGCTGTAAAAGGTATCGGGAATCAAAGGATTCGTTTAGTTCGAATGTTCAATTAACAATCGAGTTGATACAAAAGTCAGCACTTAATGTTGACGAGGCAAAAGATATTTTCAGATCAAAGAGATACTTTAATCTAAAAGAAAGACAATATGCTGAAAACATTTTTAGAAATGCACTCTATATCATAAATCACGTCTCATATGGAGTTAAATACACGTTCAACTCCATAGATCTGCCCTATGATTATTATTCGACACCAGAAATAATGAAATCGCTTGCGGATACCTTGCATAATCCGTTTATTTCCTTCTATGAAACTGCCTTTCTTAAGCGTATTCAGAGGGAAAAAATCGAGTTTATTGGGATTTCGGTGAGCGGCTGTTTCCAATTGATTTCTGCAGTTACGTTAGCGAAACTGATTAAAGAAGAATGTCCATCTGTTAAACATGTCTCATTGGGCGGCAATTACATTACTCGTTTAGCAGATGACTGCATGAAAGAATGGCATCCCTTTTTTGAATACATTGATTCGATAATGATGTATGACGGCGAAGAGCCGCTTGCACGTCTTCTTGAGGCTCTTGACTCTGGTGATGACAATCTCGACTGTGTTCCAAACCTTTGCCATGCTAAAGGTGGAAAGATATATAAAAACCATCGGATTGAGCAAACATTTATCAACGATACAGTTCCCGATTTCGATGGTTTCGCCCTTTCTAAATACTTCATGCCTGAGTTAATATTGCCGGTTTATTCTTCTAGGCAGTGTTTTAATCATTGCGCCTTCTGCACCATTCCCGGTGCTACCGGTGGTTGTTACCGAAAGATGCCTATATCGAGAGTATTTGAAATAATGTGTCGGTTAAATGAAAAATACGGCACGAGAGTTTTCTCTTTTGTGGATGAAACATTCGAAGGCAAAAGAATGGAGCAACTCGCGGATGAAATAAACGCATCGGGAAAAACGTTTTTCTGGCATGGAGAAACGAGGTTCTCTCCAACCCTAAGTACAGACGTTTTCAACAAGATATACCAAAGTGGATGTAGGCAGATTCAGTTTGGCCTCGAGTCATACAACCAAAGAGTTCTTGATCTAATGAAGAAGAACACGAGAGTTGATTGGATTGATCGCAATATCCATGATTGTCTCAATGCGGGTATTCCTGTTCATCTATTCTTTATGATTGGCTTTCCGACCGAAACTAAAGAAGAGGCTCTGAACACCTTAGCTTATACAGAGAATGTTTTGAATTATTCAAAACAGGTATGTGGTGTTCCATATTCCACGAGAGGATTTACGAATTTTGGTCTCGTTATGGGGTCGGATGTTTGGAATCATCCCGATAAGTATGGTGTCTCTGTAATGCCGAAGTCCCAATATGAGGATTTGCGCCTCGAAGTGGATTATGTTTCAGGCACTGGTTTAACTTTAAATGAAGCAAAATCCTTATCTGATGAGCATCATATTGATTTTTATATGCAAGAAGTCATAAACGGTAGCGACACAATTGACTTGCCCCAGCGGCTTCATATTTCAGAGGTGACCTGGATCCTAGATTCTATTCACGCTGTTAGGTATAAGGGACATTTGACCAAAGTAAAGCGACGGCTGACTAGTCTAAATCCAGCTGATCGAATCTGGCTGGATTCCAAGACCTCTGTCGTGCTCGTTGAGCCATTTGCCTACTTCTATAATTCTGAATACCATCATGTCTATGCTGTTTCCCAGTTGGTATACCTTAAGTTGGCCCGTTTATTGGAGGCCGATTGTAGCATTTCTCTTATCCTTGATCAGGGCGATCTCGAGCTGACAAGGGCGATAGAAGAACTGTTGCATTATGGATTGCTGAATACAAATATCGATGCCGATTATGTAATGCACGATAATGGTTTTCAATTGGTTAAAAGTTCGTTTGTGAAAGAAGTCGGACGCTCAAAAGAGGGGTTAAGAGTACTGCTGAGTTGTGCCACCCATAGAATGTGTGCGGTTAATGATTTTTCATTCGCTTTGCTTTCGTTGTTTGAAAAGCCGATTACTAAGAACGAGGTGCGCGACATTTTGAAAAAAGAGGGACTATCGGCAAGCGAGGAGCAATTAAACAAGTTGGTTGATAATTGCATGAAAGCAGATATACTACAATTGATTAGATAGAGGAGGTTTCTGCATGGACGTTATTAACAAAGATCTCTTGGAGCAACTGAAAGAGTTTCAGGAAGAGGGCGTCGTGGTAGAAGTGTTCGACTTTGAGGACTACATGGATAAATTCTGCCATTAGTTTCGGAATTTACTCGCCTCGCTTAAAGGAGAAGTCGATTATCGATTTCTCCTTTTTTAATTAAAGATATTTTTGAAATACATGCTCTTAGCACAGGTTGGCCTCTCGGTAAACTGGGAGGTTGCTTTGGCTAGTTAGAGATATGTGAACGTCCGTTAGACTGAATCTCAGGGTAGAAGGGGCCTCCAGTGTCCAGATCAACAAGGCAATGCTGCGTTTCGGCTAATAAGAACGATGGCTTTTTGCGTGTGGCGGCGGCGTCGCCGCAGATTCGCGTGGCCGATGTCGAGGGCAATGCCGAGGTTGCGCTGGCGGCTGTTCGCGAGGCTACCGAGCGCGGCGTTCGCGCGCTGGTGCTGCCCGAGCTTAACCTGACCGGCTATACCGCGGCCGACCTGTTCCATAACCGCACGCTGCTGCATGCCTGCGAAGCAGCGCTGGTGCACATACTCGATGAAACCCGTGAGCTGCCGATCGTCTTTACCGTTGGCTTGCCCGTTGCGGTGGCTGAAAATATCTACAACTGCGCGGCCGTGTGCTGTGCGGGCGAGCTTTTGGGCCTCACGGCCAAGAAGTATCTGCCCAACTATGGCGAGTTCTATGAGCGTCGCTGGTTTGTTCCGGCGCCTGCGGATCCCGTGTGGGTTGAATTTGCCGGTCAGGGTCCGGTTCCGCTGGGTTCGGGGCTTATCTACCGTTGCTGTGATGAGGGTGCCGAGGATATGGTGCTGGGCGTTGAGGTCTGTGAGGACCTGTGGGTGCCGGCGCCGCCTTCGACCGAGATGGCGCTTGCCGGTGCGACGGTGATTCTCAACCCGTCGGCTTCGGACGAAATCATCGGTAAGGCAGACTATCGCCGCAGCCTTATCTCCAATCAGAGCGCACGCCTGTACTGTGCCTATGCCTATGCAGACGCGAGCGAGGGCGAGTCCACGACCGATATGGTCTTTGCGGGCGAGAACCTCGTCTACGAAAACGGCTCGAAGCTCGCCGCGACCAAACTGCTTACCTGCGATATGGCCATCGCCGATGTCGATCTTGACCGCCTGGTTGCCGAGCGCCGTCGCTCGACGACGTGGACGCGCGCGGACGATGCGCCGGAGGCCGCGACCGTTGAGTTTTCGTTTGAGGGCACGCTCTCCGAGGCTCCCGTCCTGCGCAACGCCTGCGACATCGACCGCGTTTTCCCTCGCGCGCCTTTTGTGCCGGCCGACCACGGTGATCTGGCCGAGCGTTGCGAGACCATCCTCGACCTGCAGACCGCCGGCCTCAAGACCCGCCTTGCCCATACGGGCACCAAGGCTGCGGTGATCGGTCTTTCGGGCGGCCTGGACTCCACGCTGGCACTGCTTGTGACCGTGCGTGCCTTCGATGCACTGGGGCTGCCGCGCACTGGTATCACAGCCGTGTCCATGCCAGGTTTTGGCACGACGCATCGCACCAAGTCTAATGCCGAGTCGCTTGCCCGCGACCTGGGCGTGAGCTTCCGCGAGGTTTCGATCCACGCGGCTGTGGAGCAGCACTTCAAGGACATTGAGCACGATCCGGCCGTCCAAGACGTGACCTACGAGAACAGCCAGGCGCGCGAGCGTACGCAGATTCTGATGGACTTGGCAAACCAGGCCGGCGGTTTTGTCATCGGCACGGGCGACCTGTCGGAGCTGGCGCTCGGCTGGGCTACCTATAACGGCGACCACATGAGCATGTACGCCGTCAACGCGAGCGTACCCAAGACGCTCGTGCGTCACTTGGTGCGCTATGCCGCCGATGTCTTTGGCGGGCGTATTGCCGAGGTCTTGCTCGACATCCTCGATACGCCGGTGTCCCCCGAGCTTCTGCCGCCCACGGGCGATGGCGAGATTGCACAGAAGACCGAGGATTTGGTGGGCCCGTACGAGCTGCACGATTACTTCCTCTATTACCTGCTGCGTTTTGGCTTTGAGCCGGGCAAGATCTACCGCATGGCGCTCAAGAGCTTCGAGGGCGTCTACGACGCCAAGACCGTCCACACGTGGTTGCGTACGTTCTATCGTCGCTTCTTTGCCCAGCAGTTTAAGCGCAGCTGCCTGCCCGATGGTCCCAAGGTGGGCTCAGTGACGCTCAGCCCGCGCGGCGATTGGCGTATGCCAAGTGACGCCAGCTCACGTTTGTGGCTTGCGCAGATCGACGCGCTCAATGCAATTGACTAAGGTTGGCCAAATTGAACCAATACGGGGGTTGTAAGCGTTACACTTTTAAAATCTGATGGCCCGTATCGCGCGGCGCTCTTGTCGGAGCGCCGCGTTTTTTATATCGAAAGGTGGCACCATGCAGGCATCGCAGCGTCTCGACCGCTTTGGCGCGGAGGTCTTCGCCTCGCTCAACAACAAGCTTCTCGCGCTGAAGGCTCAGGGCAAGACCATTTACAACATGAGCGTGGGCACGCCCGACTTTAAGCCGTACGACCATGTGGTCGAGGCGCTCACGCAAGCAGCCCAAGATCCCGAGATGTGGAAGTATGCCCTGCGCGACCTGCCCGAGCTCAAGCAAGCCGTGTGCGATTACTATGAGCGTCGCTTTGGCGTTTCGGGCATTACGCCGTCCATGGTGCAGTCGTGCAACGGCACGCAGGAGGGCGTGGGCCATTTGGGCCTGGCCCTGCTCGATCCGGGTGACACCATTTTGGTTCCCGATCCGTGCTACCCGGTCTTTGAGGCGGGTGCCAAGATCGCCGATGCCAAGCTCGAGTACTATCCGCTGGTTGCCGAGCACAATTACCTGCCCTATGTGGCGGGCATCGATCCCGAGGTGGCCGACCGTGCCAAGTACATGATCGTGTCGCTGCCCGCCAACCCGGTGGGCTCGGTGGGCACGCCCGAGGTCTACGAGGAGATCATCGCTTTTGCCCGCGAGCACGACCTGCTGATCGTTCACGACAACGCATACTCGGACATCGTGTTCGACGGCGAGCCGGGCGGCAGCTTCTTGCAGTATCCCGGCGCGCTCGAGGTAGGCGTTGAGTTCTTCTCGCTCTCCAAGTCGTTTAACGTCACCGGTGCGCGTATCGGCTTTTTGGTCGGCCGAGAGGATGTGGTCTCTGCCTTTGCCAAGCTGCGCAGCCAGATCGACTTTGGCATGTTCTTCCCGATCCAGAAGGCCGCCATCGCGTGCCTTAATGGCCCGCGCGATGAGGTCGAGGCGCAGCGTCTGAAGTACCAGGAGCGCCGCGACGCCCTGTGCGACGGTCTTGAGGGCCTGGGCTGGGAGCGACCCAACGCGCATGGCTCTATGTTTGTGTGGGCCAAGCTCCCTGGTGGTCGCACCGATTCCATGGCGTTTTGCGAGGAGCTCATGGAGAAGGCCGGCGTTGTGGTGACGCCGGGCGCGAGCTTTGGTCCTTCGGGCGAGGGGCACGTGCGCATGGCGCTGGTCTTACCGCCCGACCAGATCGCTTTGGCTGTCGAGGCCATTCGTGAGGCGGGCCTGTATTAGAAAGTTATTTTGGCTCGTCAATAGTTCGAAACCGATTTCGTGCAGTTATTTTACGAATTCTGCAGACAATTTCGGTAAACGGTCGATTTTTGGCTGCGAATAGGAGCATAATCAAAGTCCCGATTGGATGTATTGGGATTACGACAAGCCGCTCGGGTCGTTCCCGGGCGGCTTGTTTGTGGAGAGAGATGGGAGTTTCTAATGGTTAACGAGAAGAAGGTCGCTATCGTCGGCTGCGGTTTCGTCGGTTCGTCTTCGGCGTTCGCGCTGATGCAGAGTGGTCTGTTCTCCGAGATGGTCCTCATCGACGTGGACAAGAACCGCGCCGAGGGTGAGGCCTTGGATATCGCGCACGGTATGACGTTTGCCGAGCCGATGAAGATCTACGCCGGCGATTATTCCGATGTCGCCGACGCCGCCATGATCGTCGTCACCGCTGGCGCTGCCCAGAAGCCCGGTGAGACCCGCCTGGACCTGGTCAACAAGAACGTCAGCATCTTTAAGTCCATTATCCCCGAGATTAAGAAGTCCGGCTTCGACGGCATTCTGCTCATCGTCTCCAACCCGGTCGATGTTCTGACCTACGCCGCCATCAAGATGTCCGGCCTGCCCGAGGGCCACGTCATCGGTTCCGGCACCGTGCTCGACACCGGCCGCCTGCAGCAGATGCTTGGTGCCCACGTCGAGGTTGACCCGCGCGATGTCCAGGCCTATGTCATGGGCGAGCACGGCGACTCCGAGTTTGTCGCTTGGTCCAGCGCTCAGGTTGCCGGCGTTCCGCTGAACACCTTCTGTGAGCTTCACGGCCACCTGGAGCATGAGGCTGCCGAGAAGCGCATCGCTGAGGACGTCAAGAACTCCGCCTACACCATCATCGAGAAGAAGCACGCCACCTACTATGGCGTCGCCATGGCCGTCAAGCGCATCTGCACCGCCGTTATGCGCGATGAGCAGACCGTTCTGCCTGTCTCCTCGCTCATGGTGGGCGAGTATGGCCTGTCCGATCTTGCCATCTCCATGCCGACCGTCGTTGGCCGCGACGGCGTTGTCTGCCGCGTTCCCGTGCCGCTGAACGATGACGAGCAGCATGAGCTCACCGTCTCCGCCAAGGCCCTCAAGGACATCATCGACAGCGTCGACTTCTCCTGCTAAATCAAGCTCGCTAGAGCGAAAAGCTACAATGAAGGCGTCCGGGTCCACACGGCCCGGACGCCTTTTTGGTGCAAAGTAACCTGACCCCAATGTACCATAGTTGATGGGAGGGCCATGTCGGATTCGCCTAATTTTTTGACCTATGCCCAGACGGCGTTTGATCCGTTTGAGGAGCGGCCGTTCTGCGCGGTGGATAGCCTGGTCTTTGCGTGGTTGTCCTATTTGCGTTTGCCGGGTGATATGGCGGAACTGACGAACTGGCAGGGCCTAGACGTACGCGAGCTGCTGCGTGCCGAGTGCTACCGGGACATGATTGACGACTTGTGGGACCCAGAGGGGAGCAGGGCCTTGCTGGAGGCCGTGGCAGCAAGCCCTCGCTACCGTGGCGTGCACGTTTGCGGCTATCGTGCCGTGAGCGATGTGGTGGCGACAGAGCAGTTTGCAGCCATGGCGTTCCGGTTTCCGGCAGGGTTTAGCTATCTTTCCTTCCGGGGGACCGACAGCACGATTGTGGGCTGGAAAGAGGACTTTAACATGGCGTTCCGGTGTCCTGTGCCGGCCCAGGAATCCGCGGCACGTTATGTGGACGAGGCGGCGGATGCGATTGACGGGCCGCTTTTGTGCGGAGGTCATTCCAAGGGTGGAAACCTTGCGGTGTACGGTGCGGCGATGTGCTCCGATGTCGCCCGTGAGCGAATCGAACGGGCGTATTCCCATGATGGCCCGGGCTTCGTCGAGGAGTTTCTGAACGGCGACGCCTTTGCCGATCTTTCCGGTCGAATCGACAAGACGCTACCTCGGTCGTCGATCTTTGGCATGATGTTCGAGACACAGGAGGACTATGCCATCGTTGAGAGCACCGAGTTCAGCCTGCTGCAGCACAATCCCTTTAGCTGGGTGGTTGATGGTCGCGACTTCGTGTACTGTGAGCGCCTGTCCGCCGGTGCTCGATATGTTGATGGCTCCATTCGCGAGATGCTGCTTGCAGTGTCGCCTGGCGAGCGCGAGCGTTTTGTAGATGCGTTGTTCTCCGTGTTTGAGGCAACGGGTGCTGAGCGGTTTGCGGATATCGCTGGGAATCTGCGCGAGAGCCTGCCCGTGATGCTCCAGGCTGCGCAAGGCTTTGACAAGGATACACGACGCTTTGTCTCGCAGACCATCGTGGCAATCCTTAAATGCGCACTGCTGCCCAAACGCCCTCAGATCGACATGCCCGCTGCCGGCAAGAGTTTGGCAGAACAGCTCGAGGCTTGGCAGTCCGAGCTCCTGCGCTAGCCATTGGCGCAAAGCAACCTGTCCCCGATGCACCAATCTTCGATGCGCCTGGGGTGGGCTCGACCGCTATACTGGTTCGTGCCGAAATCGATCTAGAACGGAATGCCGTATATGAAAATCAATCATGCGATTCTGCATATCCTGGACTTTGACTCTGCCGTCAACGTCATGAGCCAGCGCGAGCTCGATATCGAGAGTCGTACCGTGCGCAACTTCGTGACCACGCATCTGCGCCGCGCCCGCACCTCGGCCGACAATAAACGCGCCACGTTTGCCGAGAACTCTGCGTTTGGCGGCGAGCTTAAGGGCTATTTCTTTGGCGAGCGCGAGTTCGTTAACCTGTCGCAGCAGATTGCGGAGTTTATTTCCTCCGAGCTCACCAAAGCCGAGAAAGCCGAGTCCACCGACGTGCTCGTGGCCGATTTTGACGACGATGAGGATGCCCGCTGGTTTGCCGTGATGCTGCTGGGCTCCAAGCAGGCTTTTATGCACGAAGTGGGCCGCGAGGAGGGGGAGGTGCGCAACGACATCGCGCGCCACTACGCCATTCTGCCGAACCCCTCGCAAAAGGTGCCGAGCTATGCCATCGTGCGCGCGAGTACCATGGAGATCGGCTACGTGGACAAGAAGCGCAAGATTGCCGGCGAGGACCGTATGCTTATCCCCGATGGCCTGCTGCAGTGCGACACGGGCGTATCGGGCAAGGAGGTCATCGACACCGTGACGCGTGTGGTCGAGGAAGTCGCCGAGGAGCACGGTGCCAACACGGCTGTAGCGCTCGCTAAGGTTAAGGCTGCCGTTGCCGAGAAGGTTGAGGATGACGAGGAACTGCCGCCTTGGGATATCGTCGACGAGGTCTTTGAGGACGAACCGGTTATCAAGGAGAGTGTGCGCGCCGCACTGACCGAGGAGAAGGTGCCTGAGCGTGTGCCCGTGGAGCGCAAGCAGGTCGAACGCGCAGCGGTGCGCAATCATAAGATCCGTACCGACACGGGTATCGAAATCAGCTTCCCGGCCGAGATGGGTTCGAACTCCGAATACATCGAGTTTGTCAACGAGCCCAACGGCCTCATCTCCATTGAGCTCAAAAACATCGGCAGCATCGAGAACCGATAAACTGCGCTTGGACGCTGCGGAAAACAAAGGCCGAAACCCTTCGGGACTTCGGCCTTTTTGTTTTCGGCTTGGTCGCTGACATTGCGCCGTAGGTTGAGCATACGCCAGCGAAAACGCCCCTAGGCGAGCAAGGTGACGCGAAAGAGGAGGGCATTGACCTTCTGGTCATGCCCGACGATTGAACGTCAGATTGCCGCCTAGGGGCGTTTGCAGCGTCGGGTCGTTACGGCGTTTGGTAAAACGCCGTAACTATTAAAGCTGGCGCAGGCCCTCTTCCAGGCCGGTCTTGCTGTCGGTCTGGGCGTCGCGCATCTTGATGACGCGGGCAGGAACGCCGGCCACGACGGC
>CABUUB010000054.1 GCA_902494625.1 uncultured Collinsella sp. | reverse complement strand
CTCGTTGAGCATGCCGAGCGACAGGACGGAGAGCACCTGGGTCTGGCCACGCTGGAACAGGCCGGAACCATGAACGAGCGGCAGGTAGTTGTCCTTCACCATGATGGGACGGATCTCGTCGGCGGCACGGCCGTCGACGCGCTCGCCGGTCTCGACGACCATGGTGCGCATGGCCTTCTTCTCGAGTTTCTTGAGCGCCACGGGGATCTCGCGCTCCCAGGCGGCCTGCTCCTCGTCGGTGAACTCGGCACGGATGGACTCCTTCAGAGCCTCGACCTTGCCGATACGGGAGAGCTTGTCGGCGTCGCGAAGGGCGGCTGCCATCTCGTCGTAGTGGGCGAAGATGCGCTCCTGGACCTCCTCGACGGGCTGGTCGAGCGGGTACTCCTTCTTGACGATGGGGCCGTTGACCTGCTCCCACTCGGCAACGAACTCGTCCTGAGCCTGGCAGAAGGCAGCAAGGGCCTCCTGGCCAAACTTCATGGCGGCGAGCATGTCGTCCTCGGAGATCTCCTCGGCGCCGGCCTCGACCATCGAGATGAAGTCGGCAGAGCCGCCCAGCTCCAGGTCCAGATCGGAGTTCTCGCGCTCCTCGTAGGTGGGGTTGACGATAAACTCGCCGGTCTCCACGTTGCGGCCGATGCGCACGCAGGCAAGCGGGCCCTCGAAGGGCACGCCGCCAAGCGTCATGGCCAGGGAAGCACCCATAACGTTGATGACGTCGAAGGGGTTGACCTGGTCGGCGACGAGCGAGGTGGCGACGATGTGCACCTCGTTGCGGAAGCCGTCCGGGAAGCTCGGGCGAATCGGACGGTCGATCATGCGCGCGGTGAGCGTGGCCTTCTCGCTGGGACGGCCCTCACGCTTGAGGTAGCCACCCGGGATGCGGCCGGCTGCGTACATCTTCTCGTTGAAGTCGACGGTCAGCGGGAAGAAGTCGTAGTTCTTGCGCTCCTTGGAGACGACCACGGTGTCGAGCATCGTGGTGTCGCCCTGCTTGACCAGGCAGGCGCCGGTGGCCTGCTTGGCAAGCTCGCCCGACTCAAAGGTGTAGGTCTTGCCGTACAGCTCAAAGGTCTTGGATACGAGTGTCATTGTTCTCCTTTACCCCACAGGCCCCTTGCCTGCGGGCTTCTCATGTGACGCGGGCCCCCTGCCCCCGCCACGCTTCAGAGCGTGATTGTTCACGCCCTTACACAAAAAGAGCGCCCCGCTGCGCAGGACGCTCTTAGCATGTACAAATCCTACTGGATGTTGTCGCGGATGCCCAGAGCCTTGATGAGCTCACGGTACTCGACGATGTCGTTCTTCTTGATGTAGGAGAGAAGACGACGACGACGACCGACGAGCATGAGCAGGCCACGACGGGTGTGGAAGTCCTTCTGGTGGGACTTCATGTGCTCGGTCAGCTCCTTGATGCGCTCGGACAGGATGGCGACCTGAACCTTGGGGTTGCCGGTGTCGACCGGGGTGTTACCGAACTGGGCAGTCAGCTCCGCCTTGCGCTCTTTGGAAACAGTCATTGTTTCACCTTTCGTTTTGCGTCGCCCTCGGGCGACTCGATTCGCCTCGGACTGGGAAGCCGCCGGTGGAGCGAGCAACCAAGGTCGAGGTACCAACAGGCCGATATGTTACCACAAGCAGCCCGCCCCTGCGCATCATCACCGACCCAACATGAATTCCATCGCACGGAGGCGCTGGTCGGTATGCGTCGCCGCCCACACATGCGAAAGCCCGAGCAGGAACGCCGCCGTATGCGGGTCGATTCGCTCGCCCATGAGCGCATCGAAGGTCATGGACATGAGGGCGCGCAGCCATGCGGTCTCACCGGTCGACACCAACTCGGCACCCGGAACGCTCGAAGCGCACGACCCGCACATGAGCCCGCCGGCCTGGGGCGAAAAATACGACAGCATGGGGTCTCCGCACAGCACGCAGGCCGAAAAATCGGGTCGGTAGCCAACGTGCGACAGCAGCTTAAAGACATATGCAGCCACAAGCAGATCCATATGCGCTGTGTCGAGCCCGCTGCCCACCAGGGCAAGCGCTCGCTGCGTTATAGCAAAGGTAAACGGGTCCTCGGCGTCCTCGAACGAGCACACGCGCGCGACCTCGGCGATCGCGCTTGCCGCGCATGTCGTCTCGTAATCGGGCGCAACGCCGAGCGGAGCCTCCATAAGCTCGGCCTGGGAAACCACATCGAGCGACCGTCCATGCGCAAGCAGCATATCGACGGTACAGAACAGCTCGCAGTGCGCCGCCAACCGCCCGCCGGGCTTACGCGCACCCTTTGCCACGGCACGAACCTGCCGACCCCGCTCGTCAAGCATCGTCAGGATCAGGTCGGTCTCTTTGAGCTTCGTCTTGTCGAGGACGAGCACCTTGGTGCGATATGTCCGGGAGCCTGCCATGCGTGCCGCGCGCCCTTAGTCCTCGGCGTTGTAGCCAAAGCGGCGAATCTGGGCCTCGTCGTCACGCCAGCCGGCCTTGACCTTCACGTCCAGCTCCAAAAAGACCTGCGTGCCAAAGATGCGCTCAAGATCGCGACGGGCGTCGATACCGATATGCTTGATCATCTCGCCGCCCTTGCCGATGATGATGCCCTTTTGGCCCTCGCGCTCGACGTAAATGGTAGCGTGCACGCGCAGCACCTTCTTGGTCTGCTCGAGCGCATCGCAGATCACGCCCACGGAGTGCGGGATCTCGTCGCGGGTGCGGCGCAAGACCTTCTCGCGCACAAACTCGGAAACGAGCGTCTCGTCGGAAGCGTCGGTACCCATGTCCTCGGGGAACCAACGCGGACCCTCGGGCAAAAAGTGCGCAACGGTCTCGATAAAGGCGTCAACGTTGAAGTTCTTGACCGACGACGTCACGATCTCGTCGTCATATTCCATGAGCTCGTGGGCGGCCTTAAGCTGCTCCATGACCTGTGCGGGGTCGGCCTCATCGGCCTTGGTGAGCACCAGGACCTTCTTGGAACGGGCGCTCTTGACGCGCTCGGCAACCCAGGCGTCTCCCCTGCCGATCGGCTTGGTGGCATCAATCAAAAACGCGACGACATCGACATCGTTCAGCTCGAACAACGCGCTCTTGTTGAGCTCGGACCCCAGGCCGTCCTTGGGCTTATGAATACCCGGGGTATCGACAAAGACCAGCTGGTAGCCGGGACGGTTGACGACGGCGCGCATGCGGCGGCGGGTCGTCTGGGCCACCGGCGAGGTGATGGCGACCTTTTTGCCATAGCAGGCGTTGAGCAGCGTGGACTTGCCGGCGTTGGGGCGTCCGACCAGGGCTACGAAGCCGCTGCGAAAACCGGGTTCAACGTCGCCAAAGCCCGCGAGGCTATCGTCCTCGTCGCACAGGGCGTCGAGCTCCTCGTCGCTCATGCCCTCAAACGGATCGAATTCCTCGACTTCCTCGTATGCTTCGGCCGCTTCGGCATCCACCGCATCCAGGGACTCGTCGTCCAGAGTTTCATCGATAGGCTGCATATTGTCGGACATGAAAATCCCTTTCTAAATAAAGTCGAGCGCGTGGGCAAATACCAGCAATCCCACAATCGCGGCGGTGATGGAAAGTACGTATACGGAGGCGGCGGCGATATCCTTCGCACGCTTTGCCAGCGGATGGAGCTCCTGGGTCGCCAGATCGACAATGGCCTCCATGGCGGTATTGCACAGCTCGCCGTGAATCACCAGGCCGCAGCAGATGATAATCGTGGCCCACTCGGCAATGTCGAGCCCCACGATGCAGCCGGCAATGACGGTGCACACGCCCGCTACGAGCATGACCTTAATGTTGCGCTCGGTCTTGACGGCGGTGACGAAGCCCTCCATGGCGTAGGAAAACGACTTTAAGAAGGACGGATGGTCCTTGTTCGATCCGGGAATCATAAACGGCTCCTAGTCGTGGGCATGATTGGTGATGGGGCCGACGTGAACGAGTTTGGGGTCCTCGCCGCGCTCGAGCGCCAGATCGCGGAGGATGGCGTCCTCGCGGGCCTCCATGACCTCGGCCTCGTCGTCCTCGATATGGTCATAGCCCAGCAGGTGCAGCATGCCGTGTACGAGCATCAGACGACACTCGTCAGCGGGGCTATTGCCAAAACCGGGGGCCTGACGGGCAATAACCTGCGGGGCCAAGATGATATCGCCGAGCTCGAGCGTCTCGTCGGCGGGAATATCCTCGTCAAAGGCCGAGTCGCATTCAAACGAGAGCACATCGGTGGTGCGGTCGATACCGCGCCACTCGTGGTTGAGCTCGTGCATCTCGTCCTCGTCGACATACGAAAGGGAAATCTCGACTTCACGCTCAACGCCCTCGGCGGCAAGCACAACCTCGCAGATGTGTTCTACCTCCTGCGCGTCGAGCAGCGTATCGAGCTCGGCATCGTTGCTGATCAATACACTCAACGGGACTCCTTTCGGTCGCGCGGGCGCTGCTCGCGCACGTCATCATAAGCATCATATGCCTCGACGATACGTCCCACCAGGGCATGGCGCACCACGTCGGCACGCTCGAGGTGAGAAAATGCGACATCGTCGACACGGCCCAAAATCTTCTCGACATCCGCCAAGCCACCACGACGGCCCACCAGGTCACGCTGGCTCAGGTCGCCGGTAATCACAAACTTGGAGTTAAAGCCCAGGCGCGTCAGAAACATCTTCATCTGCTCGGGCGTGGTATTTTGGGCCTCGTCGAGCACCACGAAGGCGTCGCTCAGCGTGCGGCCGCGCATGTAGGCAAGCGGGGCGATCTCGATCACGCCGCGCTCCATGAGCTCATCGGTGCGCTCGCGATCCATCATGCAAAATAGGGCGTCGTAGAGCGGGCGCATGTACGGATCGATCTTTTCCTCGAGGGTGCCGGGCAAAAAGCCCAGGTTCTCCCCCGCCTCGACAACCGGACGCGTCAAGATCAGACGGCCCACCTCGTGACGCTTGAGTGCGGCAACAGCGAGCGCCATGGCCAGATAGGTCTTACCGGTACCGGCAGGACCCAAGCCAAACGTGATGGTATTCGAGCGGATGGCATCCACATAGCGCTTTTGACCGAGCGTCTTGGGGCGAATGACGCGACCGCGATACGAAAGCAGCACGTCATCGCGAAGCGACGTAGCCTCGTGCTCACCGTCGCGCAAGACGGCCAGGCAGCGAGAGACATCGTCGGCAGAAAGCGTGCGCCCGGAAGCAGCCTCACGAAAGGCATGTTCGAAAAAACGCGCGACCAGTTCGACCTCGTCCGGGTCACCGCTCACGGCGATGCTGTCGCCACGGGCGACCACGTGGGCGCGAACTGAGCTCTCCAGCGCACGAAGGACGCCGTCGCCGGCACCCAAAACGCGCGAGGGGTCAATACCCTCGGGAACGGTAAGTCTAATCTTCGAGGCTTCCATGAACCTCCCTGCGTGCATGGACCAAGCCGGAATCATCGACTCCGATGATAGCAACATCGAGCAGGCACGGGGCTGTAAGTCCACAGGTATCGTCAAGACGGGCATGATGGAACGAGCCAAGCGTCAGGTTGTCACCATACTCGAGCACGGCACGCTCGACCGTGCCCACGCGACGACGAGCGTCGGCAATAGCGAGCTCCTGTGCGGCGGCCCGCATACGGCGGCTGCGCTCGGCCATAACCTCGGGTGGCACCTGGTCGGGCATGTCGGCAGCAAGGGTACCGGGACGCTTGCTGTAGCGGAACACGTGCATACGCGAGAAACCCACACGGCGGCACAGCGCCAGCGACTCCTCGAACTCCTCGTCCGTCTCACCAGGAAAACCGACGATGACATCGCACGAAAGGGACGCCTGGGGCAAGTTGGCGCGAATCATACGCACCGTGTCCTCAAAGGCCTCGGCGCTATAGGGACGGCCCATGCGATGCAGGGTCGCCGTGCAGCCGGACTGCACGGGCAGGTGCAAAAACGGGGCGATACGCTGCGGGTAGCGCGCCATAACCTTAAGCAGGCGCTCGGAGATATCCATGGGCTCGACCGAGGAAATGCGCACATGCGGAATAGACGTGCGCTCCATGATGGCCTCGAGCAGCTCATCGATTTCGACGTGCTCGTCGGTCGCGCTCTTGCCATCGTAGGCACCCAGGTTCACACCGGTCAGCACCACCTCGGGCACGCCGGCCTCCTGGGCCTCGCGAACTTGCTCGAGCACGGACTCGACGGGCACGGAGCGCTCGGGGCCGCGCGCCTTCCACACAATGCAATAGGTGCAGCGATGGTTGCAGCCATCCTGAATCTTCACGCCCAGGCGAGAGCGACCGAGCGCATCGACCACCTCGCCATCGCTGCAGGCGGGAACGCTATCGGACTCAACACCCAGCACCTCGCAAACACGTTCGGCGACATCTATCTTGGACGGCTCGGCAATCACGCGATCCGAAAGCTCCGACAGCTCCTCGGGATGCAAATTGACCACGCATCCGGTCACGACCACATAGGGCTCGTTTGGATGGGCCAGCGCATGACGGACGGCCTTACGGGTCTTAGCCTCGGCCTCGCCCGTAACGGCACAAGTGTTAATGACGATCAGATCGGCATCCTGGGGCTCCACAATAGCAAAGCCCAAGCGCATAAGATCGGCAGTGATACGGTCAGACTCAACCCGGTTGACACGGCAGCCGAGGTTGACGACGGAAATATGGGGTGCGAGCACGCGGGCTCCTTAATCGAGGATATCGTCGAGGGCACTCTTGATACGGTCGGTCACCGACTTCTTACCAGAAGCGACGTCATCGCCCATCTCATCGGCAAAAGCACGGAGCAGCTCGCGCTGCTTATTGGAAAGATTGGTGGGAACGACCACGCGCAGTTGCACGATCAGGCGGCCACGCGAACCGCCACCGCCAATGCGCGGCATGCCGTAATTATTGACGCTCACGGTGTCGCCGTACTGGGCGCCGGCGGGAACCGTCACCTTAACGACCTCGTCGGGCATAAAGCCCTCGACCTCAATCTCGCAGCCGAGCGCAGCCTGCGCAATCGAGATATCGCTCACCAGGTACAGGTCAACACCGTTGCGCTTAAAGCGCTCATGGTCGGCGACGCGCACGTTGACAATCAGGTCGCCCGAAGGCTCGCCGCGAAGGCCGGCCTCGCCAAAGCCGCTCACACGAAGCTGGCGACCGGTCGAAACGCCGGCGGGAATATCGATGTCGATCTTTTCGTGCGAAGGCGTGCGGCCTTGACCGTCGCAGGTCTCGCAGGGATGATCGATAACCGTGCCCTCGCCATGGCAGTCGGGGCAAGGCGAGGAAGACTGAACCTGGCCCAAAAACGATCGCTGAACCGTCGTGACGTAGCCCGTACCGTGGCAGCGGCCGCACTGCTTTTCCTGTGCGCCCTCTGCCCTACCGGTGCCATTGCAGTCCTCGCAAGGAGCAAGGCGGTCATAGCTGATTGTCTTTTTGCAGCCGAGCGCCGCCTCCTCGAGCGTCACCGAAAGCGAGATGGCCATATCACGTCCGCGACGACGCTCACGACGGCTGCGGGCGCCACCGCCGGCACCGCCGCCAAAGAACGACGAGAACAAGTCGTCCATGCCCATGCCACCAAAGATATCGTTGATATCGACGTAGCCGGAGCCACCGGGGCCGTCGGCAGTGCCGTAACGGTCGTAGTTAGCACGCTTCTGCTCATCGGAAAGAACGGAATATGCCTCGTTGAGCTCTTTGAACTTAGCCTCGGCCTCGGGGTCGTCCGAAACGTCCGGGTGTACGGTACGGGCCTTCTTTAGAAACGCGCGCTTAATCGTCCGCGCGTCGGCATCCTTGTCGACGCCAAGCACCTCGTAGTAATCCCTATTATCCGACACGACCGAATCCTTCCGACTTTCATTATTGTCACAGTGCGTCCTATACCCATGCTGGGCCGACCGCAAACAGAGGGTTTGATGTTATTGCATTCCGTAAGGCGAAAGCATGGCACGCTGCGAGCAGCTGGCAAACCAAACCGACACGAGCGCAAACATAAATCCGTTGGCAAAACCGTTGGCAAACTGCATCGCACCGCGCTTCCACCACAGCAAGCTGCGATGAAGCACGCCGTCCGAAAGCACCATGAACAGGCCCATGGTAAACGGAATAAAGCACATCACGGCAAAGGCCGAGAACACACCCGAGATGGCCGAGAGTACCAAAAACGGCGCTACGATGCCCATCAGGTAAAAACCGGTACGAGCTTTGCCTTCCAAGCGCTCGGCCTCAACATGGGCGCGGCCGACCAGGTCGCCGCCCGCGGCACCGTTGGTGCCAGCATGACCCATGCCGCCAATGCGGACCTCGTCGCCATCGTGCGTGCCGGCAGGAAACTCAATCGTCTGCTCGGAGGTTACGCGGGTACGGCCGCTGCCACCGCAATCGGGGCAGGGGTCGGCAACGACCTTGCCGGAACCGCCGCACTCGGGACAAACCGTCTGGAACGTGCCCGCACCAAACAGGAAGGACAGGTCCACATCGATATGGCCGCGGCCACCGCAGCTCGGGCAGGTATGGGCATGCTCAGACGAAACGGAGCCCGAGCCGCCGCAATGTCCGCACGTATCGAAACGCGTATAGCGGACGGTCTTGCGGGCACCGCCCTTGGCCTCCTTGGCGTCCAGTTTGATATCGACGACCACGTTGGCGCCGTTCTCGGGATTGTAGGCAGCCTGGCCGCGACGCTGCTGGCCCCAGGCGCCACCAAAGGGAAAGCCGCCCTCAAAGGGATTGCCATAGCCCGTGTTGCCGGCGTAGCCGCCACCATAGGGCGAAGCCGTAGGAGCACCGGCAAAGGGATTGCCCGAACGCATGGCGTCGTAGCGCGCACGTTTTTGCTCATCCGAAAGCACGGCGTAGGCCTCGGAAACCTCTTTAAACTTTTCCTCGGCATCCGGCTCTTTGTTGACGTCCGGATGGAGCTTGCGGGCCTTTTGCTGAAAGGCCTTTTGAATATCACGCGAGGTGGCGTCCTTGGAGACGCCCAGAATCTCGTAGTAATCTTTTTCGTTCATCGTCGCCATGCGCGGCAACCTCCTGCTCACAGCAGCGTATATATTCCGGTAATTCTACCCGAGCGGCCTAAGCTAGATCCCAAAACAGCTCGAACAGAACATTTCCATCGAGCCAGCCCAGGTGTGTCGGCGCCAGACGAGCTCGAACATGGCCCGCGAGGACGTCTGCCGAAGTGAAGGGTCCCTCATGGACCTCGAGCGTCTCGGGCACCCAAGTGGCAAGACCCAATTCGAGCGCGCGATCGCAGGCAGCTGCCAGCTCATCGGCCGGGATGACGCAAGCTGCACGAACCAACAGGTCGGACGCAACACCGCCCGTCATGCGACAAGACAGCATCAGGTCTTCAGCCGCAGCCTCACGCTGCGACAGATATTCGGCCTCAAACGCCGTCGCGTCATCGTCACGTTGCACCAGACGCACGCGGTACGAATCGCCTCGAGAAGACACGCCGGGGAACAAACCTGCAAGACGGTCAAAATCCTCGGCGTCGAGCATGCCCGCGGCGGAACGACCCAGGCCCAAATAGCCCTGGCCGGTCCAGTAGGCAATGTTATGGGCACACTCATGGCCATCGAGCGCATAGCTTGCCACCTCATAGGGGTGATAGCCGGCCGCACCCAGGAGCTCGCGTGCCACATCCATGCAGGCGGCCTGAAAATCCTCGTCGGGCTCGACCGACTCGTCGCGGCACGCCATGCGATAAAGGGGAGTCCCCTCCTCAAGCGTGAGCGGGTAGACCGACACATGATGCGGAGCCGCCACCAGCACGCCATCGAGCGTGCGCTTCCAACTCGCTGCGGTCTGCCCGGGAAGTCCGCACATAAGGTCGCACGACACGTCAAGCCCAGCGTTCTTGACCGTCGCGATGGCGGCGAGCGCCCGATCGGCATCGTGAATACGGCCGATGGCGGTAAGTTCGGTGTTATCGAGCGTTTGCACGCCCAGAGAGACGCGTGTGACACCAACCTTGGCAAGCGCAGTGGCAAGCTCGGCGGTCAGCGACTCGGGATTGGCCTCGCAGGTAAACTCAACGGGGGCGCACCACGCACGAATACGCCGCGCCAGCTCCACCAGGCGCTCCCCCGCCAGCGACGGCGTACCGCCGCCAACATAGACGGTGCGGATATGGTCAAGGGCCCCAGCCTTGCCAAAAGCATCGAGGCGCGCGAACAACTGCTCAAAATAGACATCGAGCGCAGCGCTCAGGTCGCACGGAGCAAAACTGCGCGAGTCAAAGTCGCAGTACCGGCACTTTTGGGCACAAAACGGCACGTGCACGTACAGCGCGGTAACGGCCACCCTTAAGCCTCCAGCGGATGAGGGGGCACCGATTCGCCGGCGGCAAGGGCAGCCTCGCAGGCCACCACATCGCGCTCGATCTCATCAACCAGAGCCATGAACTCCTCATACGTGGAGCAGCGCACCACATGGGCACGCCAAGCGGCGGCATGGGGCATGCCTTTTAAGTACCAGCTTGCGTACGTACGGGCACGCGACATGAGCGGCAGGAGCTCATGCGTCAGCGTTAGGTGCTCACGCAGGGCGTCTAAGCGCTCGACGGAGCTACGCGCCGGCACCGGCGTGCCATCGAGCGCAAGGGCGCGAGCATCACCGAACACCCACGGATTGCCGTAGATGCCGCGCGCGATAAACACCGCGCTGGCACCCGAGCCTTGCAGATGCTCAGCAGCGTCCTCGGCCGAGAACACATCACCCGAACCAATCACGGGAATCTCGACGGCGTCGGCAACCTCATCGACGACAGACCAATCGGCCTGGCCCGTATAGAGCTGCGTGGCACAACGACCGTGCACGGCAACTGCAGAGGCGCCCGCCCCTTCAAGCATCTGGGCAAACGTTGCGGCGTTGCGGTCCTCGGCATAAAAACCCTTGCGGATCTTCACGGTCACGGGAACATGCGCCGCGCCCACCGCTGCCTCGACAATCTTCTCGGCCAGGTCGGGCGTGCGCATAAGCGCCGAGCCTTCGCCCTTAGTAACGACCTTGCGAGCCGGACAGGCCATGTTGATATCAATCAATGACAGGCGATCGCCCACACGCTCCTCGACGGCGGCGACGGCACTCGCAAACTGCTCGGGTTTGGAGCCAAAGAGCTGTACGCAAATCTGCTGCTCCTCGTCGGCCGGTAGCACCAGGCGCCAGGTCTTGTTGCTGGCATAGGCAAGGCCCGCCACGCTCACCATCTCGCTATAGGCGAGATTGGCACCGCGGCGGCGGCACATGATGCGATAAGCGGGATCGGTTACGCCCGCCATGGGAGCCATAAGGAACGGCTGCTCGGCATAGGCACCCAGCAACCGCGTACTGTATTCACAAAGCGCCATAGACCTACTCGTCCACCTTGAGGATCGCCATAAAGGCCTCCTGCGGGACCTCAACCGAGCCGATGGCCTTCATGCGCTTCTTGCCCTCTTTCTGCTTCTCGAGCAGCTTGCGCTTTCGCGAGATATCGCCGCCGTAACACTTGGCCAAAACGTCCTTACGGCGCGCCTTAACGGTGGAGCGGGCAATGATCTTGTTGCCGATAGCACCCTGGATGGGCACCTCGAACAGCTGGCGTGGAATAATCTCCTTGAGCTTGTCGCACAGGCCGCGGGCAAGACCGTAGGCCTTGTCCTTATGGACGATAAACGACAGCGCGTCCACCTCGTCGCCCGAAAGCAAGATATCGAGCTTAACGAGCTCGGAGGGACGGTACTCGTTGAACTCGTAGTCGAGCGAGGCATAGCCCTTGGTACGGCTCTTGAGCTGGTCAAAGAAGTCCAAGATGAGCTCGGCAAGCGGCATATCGAAGCGCATCTCGACCGATTTGCTCGTCAGGTGGATCATGTCGGTCGTAACGCCGCGGTGCTCGATGGCGAGCTGCATGACGGCACCCGTGTACTCAGGCGGGCAGATGATCTTTGCCTTGAGGTAGGGTTCCTCAATGCGCTCGATGCGCGTAGCCTCGGGCAGATCCTGCGGGCTGCGGACATCGATCATCTCGCCATCGGTCTTGTACACGTGATAGTCCACCGAGGGGCTCGTGGCAATGAGGTCAAGATTGAACTCGCGCTCCAGGCGCTCCTTGACGACCTCCATATGCAGCAGGCCCAAGAAGCCCACGCGGAAGCCAAAGCCGAGCGCCACCGAGGTCTCGGGCTCCCACACCAACGACGGGTCGTTGACGTGCAGCTTATCGAGCGCGTCACGCAGGTTCTCGTAGTCCTTGTTATCGATCGGGAACAGGCCCGTATAGACCATGGGCTTGGCCTCGCGGTAGCCAGGAAGCGGCTCGGGGCAGGGATTCGACGCCCACGTGAGGGTATCGCCCACGCGCACGGCCTCGGGGTCCTTCAGGCCCGTGACCACGTAGCCCACCTCGCCGACCGTCAGCGCATCGACCGGAGTCTCGGCGGG
>CABUUB010000053.1 GCA_902494625.1 uncultured Collinsella sp. | reverse complement strand
TGGTGGTGTCCATGCACTTGCCGTCCTCGATGGCGCACAGGGAAGCGCCGGAGCCGATATGGCACACGACGACCTTGCGGGCCTCGCCGTTGGTCATCTCTGCGACCTTCTTGGAGATGTAACGGTAGCTGGTGCCGTGGGCGCCGTACTTACGGATGTGCAGCTTGTCGCAAACATCCTTGGGCAGGGCGTAAGTCTTGGCGACCTCGGGCATGTTGAAGTGGAAAGCGGTGTCGTAGACCGTGACGTTGGGCAGGTCGGGATACTGTTCGAGGCAGTACTCGATAACGTTGGCCTCGGGGTTGTTGTGCAGCGGCGCCAGCGGGGCGACCTCGCGGATCTTGGCGAGAACGTCCTCGTCGACGAGGGAGGAGTCGCCAAAGTACCAACCGCCCTGAACGATGCGATGGCCGATGCCCTCGATCTTGACGCCGTTGGCCTCGAGGTCCTTCAGAACGACCTCGATGGCGACCTTGTGGTCGGGGAACTCGATGTTCTCGGTCACCTTCTTGGAACCGTTGGCAGCGTGGGTGAAGGTACCGCCGGTAAAGCAGACGCGCTCGCAGGAGCCCTTTGCGGACACCTTGTGGGACTTGGTATCGATGACCTGATACTTAAGGGTCGAAGATCCTGCGTTGACGACCAGAACGTTCATGTGTCTCCCTACTAACAGGCGGTGTGGCGCCGCCAGGTTACATACGCTTCAATAATAAACCCAAACGCCCTCGCGCTCGGGTTTATTGCGTTGATATATAAGTTATCGGTGCCTAAATACTCATGGCCTTTGGCTTGTAAGACGAAAGAGCACGGGGATATACACCAGAGAAGAAATCCCGAGCGCAACAAGAAATATGACTCGAATGCCCGCGATGCTGCTCAACGCAGCATTGAACAGATAGAAAAGGATGGCACCCACCGCCACCATCTGGCTTTGAACCGAAATCAGTGAACAGCGCATCGAAGAATCGGCAGCATTTTGAAAAATCGAGTATTTGATTGGGGCAAACAACGAGTACGCAACAGTCTGCAGCACATAGGACACGGGCAGCAAATTAGCCGGAGTAAGGGGAATCAAAAACAAAGCTGTCAATACTAAGCGAATGATGCCGCAAATACGCGCAAAACGGCCCTTGTCGACACGAGCAATCACACTGGGCACAATAAATCCTATGGAGGCGGAGGCAAGGAGCTGGACCGCAATGGTCACGCCCGAAGCGACAGCATTCAGTCCGCGGCCTGCAAGCAACAGTGAGAAAAAGTCTTCCAGGGCGACAAAAGCAAATGCTTGAGAACAGTCCATGATGAACGCCGACCGAAGAATGCCATTACCCGCAATAGCTGCACCGATCATCTTCGGGCTCATTCCATGCTCAAGTGTCCCCGCAGTGCCTCCTCTTCTCACCTCAGGAATACAAACAACGACAACCAATGTCAGCACCATTGTGATGATATCGACCGAAAGCCCAATGAGATACGCGCCAGCGGACGAAATGAAACCGCCCACACAAGCGGAGAGGGCATAAGACGCATAGAAGACAAATCGCTCAACGATATTAAGTCTCACGAGTTGGTCCCGAGAGACGCTGTCAATGTAAATCGCTTCGATGGATCCGCTCACACATGCAGCGGCAAAACCTTTGAGAGCAAACGCGCCGATCAAAAGCAGAGGAGAACGGACAAGGAGTAGGGCGGCGTAGTATCCAAGCATTCCCACGACGCCAACGAGACCGCTCGTCTTTCGTCCAAGCCTATCAGCAATATAGCCAGTGGGAACTTCAAGGATGAACTTGCTCACTTGATATGCAATCATCATGCTAGAAATCGCCACCATCGAGAATCCGACGAATTCAAGGTAAACCGTCAGAAAATACAAAATGGTGCTGAAGTTCGACAGAAAAACGAACGTCATATAAAGCAAAACCGTACGGTTTTTCATGCTCCGCCCTCCAAGAGTCAGCAATCTAAATCGGAATCTTGGAAAAGCATGAGGGCAGAGCCGTCAGTCATGTGTTACAAGGCGTCAACATTCACTTGACGCCACAAGGCCAAATGGCCTCACGAAGCAAGGTGACGCAATAGGTGAAGAAATATCGTCTGGTGTCGATCGGTCCAGGCATTTTGTCGATAGCAAAAGTAGATGGGCAAGGCTACGTCATGCGAGCCTTCAATGGAGCACTCGCTCACTTCCAGTCCATCTGATGCGAGAGAAGAGCCAGAAAAACTCAATATCAATCCCCCGTCTTGAAGAAACTCAGCCTGCGCCCTGTTTCCGTATTCGACATCGCGAAAGCGGAAATTAACCAGCTGAGCCTCGGGACATTGATTGATTGCATTGAGACAGGGCGACAAATTAATCGGAACAGCGAGCCTGCCGCCCAGTAACTCACGAACGGTCATAGCACCCACAGATTGATGACCCGCTGGGCACGAAAGAACCTTGAGCTCCTTTTCACCCATATATTTTGAAGAAAGGACGCTGTCCCGTGGTTCCTCAAACGAGATAGCCGCGTCCGAAATTCCAAGTATAAGTGATTCAAAGCATGTTGCCGTTGGCTGATGCCACACATCAAGATGAATCTGAGGGTGCGAGCTTTCAAACGAGTCGTACCAGTTTTCGGAAAAAAGGCGCCCCCGCCCGTGAAGACAGGGGGCGTAAAGACGGAAATGGCCGTCGGGCGAAACGCCGCCGTTCCCCGATTGAGCGTACTTTTTGAGATCGTCGACTTGCGCCAGGATCACGCGTGCACGACGCGCAAATTCTCTGCCCGCCGGAGACAAAACAGCCTCCCCCGCCGATCGGTCGAGCAAAACAATCTGATACTCAGATTCCAACTTTTTTATTGCCGACGAAACGGCCTGCGGACTCACGTGAACGGCGCGAGCTGCTTTGCGCACGCCGCCATAGTTCGCTACAGCTTGAAGGTATTCGAGTTGAGAAAGCTGCATAGATTACTCCAA
Source organism: uncultured Collinsella sp. (assembly GCA_902494625.1). Classification (GTDB taxonomy): domain Bacteria; phylum Actinomycetota; class Coriobacteriia; order Coriobacteriales; family Coriobacteriaceae; genus Collinsella. The sequence continues at coordinate 9,557 of CABUUB010000053.1, read as the reverse complement.
AGGCAGCCAAGTCGACGGCCTACGCGCCCTCAGATGAGGTTCTCGCCCAGGTTCTTGCCGCCGAGGACATGCATGTGGAAGTGCATGACGGTCTGGCCGGCGTTGACGCCCTTGTTGGAGATGACGCGGAAGCCGTCCTCCAGACCCTTGGCCTTGGCGACCTCCTGGATGGCGTGAGCCATGGCGCCCATGGTCTCGGCAGGTACGTTGTCGGCGATGTCACTGTAGTGCTTCTTGGGGATCACGAGCGTATGGACCGGTGCCTGGGGATTGAGGTCGTCGAACGCGATGACCTGGTCGTCCTCATAGACAACGGTCGAGGGGATCTCGTGGTTGGCAATTTTGCAGAAGATGCAATCGCACATGGTTGGTTCCTTTCTCACAGACCAAGGTAATTATATTTGGTCGAGATGGTTAGAACGAGAGGTTGTCGTCGGTGTTGGCGGCTTCGCCGTCGGCGAGCACGTCGTTGCCGTCGACGTCCTTAAGAAGCACCGAGACCTTCTGCTCGGCATCGGACAGGCGGGTGCGCAGGCTCTTGAGGAGCTCTACGCCGCGGGTATAGCTCTCGAGCGACTCCTCGAGCTCCATATCGCCCGACTCCAAGCTGCGGATGATGAGCTCCAACTCCTGCGAAGCCTGCTTGTACGTAAGCTGCTCGACCGGGGTTTTCTCTGCCATATCTGTTTCCTTTCCTAAAGGTTTATCGCTATGAAACGCGGCCTACTCGACCGTATCGACCGTTGCCGCCACGTTGCCGTCTGCCATGCGCACGCGGATGGCGTCGCCGGGCTTAAAGGTCTTGGCGCTCGTGACCACCCCATCATCGCTGTACGCGATGGAATAACCACGAGCAAGCACCTTGAGCGGCGACAGGGCATCGAGCGAGGCTGCCGCACGGCCCAGGTCGGACGCTGGCTTGTTGAGCATCGTGCGCCCTTGATGCTCCAGACGGGAACTCGCAAGCGTGAGCGCATGGCGTTTGCCATCGAGCCCCGAGGTGCTTGCAACCAGACGCTCGGGCAGGCGTTCAAAGCTGGATCGGAAAGCTCCGACCGAGCGCACTATGGCACCCGACAGGCGATCGGCGGTCAGCGCAAGCTCCGATTCGCGACGCTCGACCATAAATGTGGGGTCGTTGAGGCATGGGCGGCACGCAGCCGCATCGAGCGCATCGCCCAGGCGAGCCGTATAGGTATCCCAGGCACGGCGACCGCGCTGATCGAGCATCTCCAGGTCGACCTGGGCCGACCCAATCATCGATGCCATCGCGGCACCCAGACGCTGATGGCGCGCCTCGAGCACATCGGCCAACTCCGTCATAGCCGGCGCCACCGATTCTGCCGCCGCCGTGGGCGTGGAGGCGCGGCGGTCGCTCACCATGTCGCAAATCGAGGTATCGGGCTCATGGCCAATGCCGGTCACCACGGGCACAGGACAAGCCGCCACCGCACGGGCAAGCTCCTCGTCATTAAAGGTCATGAGGTCCTCAAAGGAGCCGCCGCCGCGCACCAGCAAGATGCAGTCGGGCGCCGGCGTGATGGCGGCGGCACGGCGCAGGCCCTCAATAAGCTCGGCCGGCGCACCCTCGCCTTGGACCTTAGCGCCCACGCAGACGAGCTCGACGAGCGGGTTGCGACGACGCAATGTGCGCTTGACGTCGTCGATTACGGCACCCGAAAGCGAGGTAACGACCGCCACGCGGGAGCAGAACACCGGGATGCGGCGCTTGTGCGCTTCGTCCATCAGGCCCTCGCGGCGTAGCTTTTCGGCCAGTTGCGACACTTGTTGACGCAGCAGACCCTCCCCCGCCAGCGAAAACGAACGAGCGACAAAGCTCATGCGGCCCGTGGCCTTATAGAGATTGAAGCTGCCCTTAAAGCTCACCTGCATGCCGTCGCGCAAGTCGAAGGTGCGCTTAAGGTAGGCGCCCTTCCAGATGATGCAGTCGACGGCCGCCGAGTCGTCCTTGATTTGGAAGTAGCAGTGGCCGCTTCGGGCATTGGGACCACGGAAGCCCGTGACCTCGCCCAGGACGCTCAGCTGCGGAATGGCATCGAGCGCGCCAGCGGCGATCTCCACCGCTTGGCTCACACTGAGCTCCTTGCGCTCCTGATCGTCCGAACCGTCGAACTCGGCGGAAACGGCATTGCCGGTTAGATTCCAGCCCGCCACGCAGTCTCCTTTCGTCATCGTGCGCAAGGGCTTCGGCCCTGCGCAAATTCAAGTCCAACACATAGTACAGCGCCGCGGGGACACGAATCTCCGCGGCGCCCAACGACCCAATTTGCTATCGGTTGGAGTTTCTGTTGTAGCGAGCCATAAGGTAGAGCAGCTGAATGATCGAAGTGAGCGCCGCGGCCACATAGGTAAGTGCGGCTGCCGTCAGGACCTTCTTGGCACCGTTGACCTGCTTGGAGCTCATGCCCGACTGCTCGATATACGCCACGGCGCGGCGGCTGGCATCAATCTCGACCGGCAGTGTAACCAGTTGGAACAGCACGCTAAACGAGAAGAAGATCAGTGCGAGGGTCGTGAGTCCCGCGATGTTCATAAACAGACCCATGAGCAACACGATGGTCCAAGTGTTCTGGGTAAAGTTGACGACCGGCACGAGGGCTGTGCGTACCTTCATCATGGCATAACCGCTTTGACGCTGGGCGGCATGGCCCGCCTCGTGGCAGGCGACGGCAACGCTTGCGACCGACCCGCCCGAACGGTTGGCATCCGAGAGATACAGGTTATTGTCCTGCGGGTTGTAATGGTCGGTGAGCTCGCCGGCGACACCCTTGATACCCACGGCGTTGCAGCCGTTGGCGTCGAGCATGCGGCGAGCGACCGTGGCGCCCGTGGCGCCGTCCGAGCGAACCTTGGACCAGGTTTTGTACGTCGAGTTGATATAGTTCTGTGCAGCAAGGCCAAGCACCGTGCAGACAAGAACAACCAGCAGGTACAGCGGGTCGATGCCAAAGCCGTATCCATAGTAATAAGGCATGCGAATTCCTCCGAATCGAGTTACACGTTGGAGGCATTCTACCCATTCAAGCGGCTAGGCCTCCTTACAGCAATTCAATTTTGCCGTCCTTCACCGTCAACCCCATATTGCCCGAGAGCAGATCGTCCAGGCGCGAGCCCACGAGCTCAAAGCGCCAGCCTTCGCGCAGGGGGCTCTGCTCGGGATGCTCAATATAGTCGGCCAGGTCATCGCGCGAGGCAATGACCGAGGTCGCCACGCCCGAGCGCTCGGCAACCAGGCGGATGAGCGCGTACATCAGGTCCGTCACGCTCTCCAGCTCCGGAGAGATCTGGCGATGCCCGCGCACCATGAGCGGCAGGCGATCGTGCGGGCAGCTCGCGCCGCGCTTGATGGCCATGAGCGCACCGTCCACGTCGCGCTCCCCCAACTGATCGGTACCGCGAATGCTACGGAACTCCTCAACGCGCACGGGATTGCGCTTAACGAGCGCAATCAGCGTGTCGTCGGACATGACCCACTTGCGCGGGATGTTGCGGCGCTCGGCGCGGTCCTCGCGCCAGGCGGCGAGCTCGCGCGCGATACCCAGCTGGTGACGGCTGCACGAGTTGATGCGTTTGACCTTGCGGAACGCCTCGTGGCGATCGGCGCGATAGTGCGACTCGCCAGCCAGCGGGCGCAGCTCGTCGAGCACCCAGTCCACACGGCCCAGCTCGCGCAGGCGGCTCATCATCTCGGTATAGGCGACGATCAGGTACTTGACGTCATCGATCGCATACTCAATCTGCTTATCGGTCAGCGGGCGGCGCGACCAGTCGGTCAGCGACTCGGTCTTGGGCAGCGATACGCCGCAGAACGTCTGGACAAGCGCGCCATACGAAATCTGCTGGCGCTCGCCCAAAAAAGCGGCGGCCACCTGCGTGTCAAAAATGGGACGCGGCAGTACGCCCACGGTATGGAGCATGACCTCCATATCCTGCGAGCAAGCATGGAAGACCTTAGTCACGCTCTCGTCGGCCATAAGCTCGGCCAGCGGCGATAGGTCGTCGATTACCAGGGGGTCGACCGCGACGCTCTCGGCAGGGGTGGCAATCTGAACCAAGCACAGGCGCGGATGGAACGTGCGCTCGCGCAAAAACTCGGTATCGACGGCAATCGCGTCGAACTCACGGGCGCGCTGGCAAAAGTCGAGTAGAGCCTGATGTGTGGAAATGTACATATCAACCCATCGAATAAGGTTAGGCCCGAAAAACACGGGTAGGATATTGGCATTGCCTTACAACTATACTCGGTTAGTCACAGAACGGGAACGTAAGTATGCGCTGCCTTATCATCCACAACCCGGCATCGGGCCCTAGCTCAGATGAAATCTACGCATTCACGCACGCCCTCGCGCAGGGCGGCGACGAAGTCGTGATGCGCTTTATCGGCGATGGCATGGAACCCGAGGATGCCGTGGCGGACGTGCGCGAGTTTGATCGCGTGGTCGTCTCAGGCGGCGACGGCACCGTCTCCAACGTGCTCGATCAGATGCGCGGATGCGGTGTCCCCACGCTCGTCTTCCCCTCCGGCACGGCCTGCCTGTTCTTCAACAACATCGGCAATGCCCCTGAGGCGGCGGCGCTCGCCAAGGCCTGCCGCGCCGGTCGCACGGTCAAAGTGGACATGGGCGAGCTCTTTTGGCTCGACGAGGACGGCAACGAGAAGCGCCACGGCTTTATCATCATCGCCGGCTCGGGCTTCGACGCCGAGATCATGATGAAGGCCGCTCCCACCAAAAACGACATCGGCGAGATCGCCTACTTCCTCTCCGCGCTCGCCACGCCCAACCCCACGGTGGCGCACTTTACGATTGAGCACGACGGCATTGTTGAGGAGCTCGACGGCATCTGCTGCATGGCGGGCAATACCTCGGTCATCCAAAACGACATCAACCTGTTCCCCGACTGCCGCATGAACGATGGCATGGTCGACATTGCGGTCATCGAACCCGTGCGCACCGTGCAGCTGTTGCCTACTGTGATCACCGCCGCACTCGACCCCGCCGGCAAGGTACTAGGCCGCCCGCAGTTCAAGATCATCCAGACCAAGGAAGCCAAGATCACCTGCACGCCGTCGCTGGGCATGCAGTTCGATGGCGAGATCATCTCCAGCAACTCGGGCGTCTTTGGAGCCCGCGCGCTTCCGCAATGCCTCGACCTCATCGTCGACGAATTCTCACCGCTTGGTAAATAGGAGGACCCCATGAACGACAATCCCCTGCTCGGCTTTATCATCATCGTTTTGGCCATGCTCGTCGGCTATGCGATCAACGTGATCCACCGCCGGAAGAAGTAATTCCACATTGGTATGATATTCATCCAATTATCGTCTCCCCTGCTGTTTATGCATTTGCCAAACAGCAGGGGATTTTCATTTCGGGCATTCCCAGCTACTTTATTCGACTACAGTAATTACAGGGCGTCTTTATTAAAGTAAAGCTATAAACTGAGTACAATTAACCGCTCATCGCATATTTCATCACGCTTATCGAGTAAGTTTTTTTCATAGATGAATATTGTTTCCAGTTCGTTACGCCAATGAGGTGTCTTTATTGGCTGAAGCCCTCTGGCGACAGAGGGCTTTCGCACGCTGGGAGGGAAATGAGGAAAACTCGCCCCGTCAACGCGCTCAAGAAGCTAGGCATAGGCCTCGCCTTTGGAGCTGCGACCATCATGTCCATGCCGACATCTGCGCTCGCCTGTACGCAGATGTACATGGGCAAAAACCTTACGGCCGACGGCAACACGTACTACGGCCGCGCCGAGGACTTTGGCCCGCGCTACCTCAAGCACTTTGGCATTGAGCCGTCGCATGCCCCCGGGTATACCTACGGCTCAGACGAGTCCGACTTCTCATACAGGTCGACCAAGACTACATATCGTTATAGCTACGTGCGCGATCATCCTTCGCAGTGGCACGGGCGCTATGATGCCTACTCTGAGGCAGGCATCAACGAGAAGGGCGTGTCCTGCTCCGCAACGCTGACCACCAACATGAACGATAAAGCCGCCAAGGCAGACCCCCTGACCGACACTGGCATTGGCGAGTATAGCTACGGCAGCGTTATCTTAGGCGAAAGTGCCAAAGCACGTGAGGGTGTCGAGCTCCTCGGCAAGATCATCGACGAGCAGGGCGCCAACGGCAACGATCAGATTATCATCGCCGACAGCAACGAGACTTGGCTGTTTGCCGCACTTTCCGGCCACCAGTGGATCGCCATGAAGCTCGCCGATGACGTCGCCTCACTCAACCCCAACATCGGCGGACTCAATTACGATGTCAACCTTGATGACGCCGAGAACTGCCTCCACTCCGAGGGCATCCAGACCATGCCCGAGAAAAATGGCTTCGCCGAGTACACCGACGGCAAGCTCGACGTTGCCAAGACCTATGGCAAAAGCGTCGCCGATTCCGGCGTTCATCAGTGGACTCGCTATGTCCAGGGCCGCGATTACTTCATGGCCCCGTTGACCAAGGGTGCGGATTACGACATCGTCACGGTTAAACCGAAAAAAGGCCCCGACCAAATCGGAGCCATGGTCAGCGAGATCCAGCCCCTGTTCTTCAAGCCCGGCAAGTCCGACTGGAACACCTTTGAGATGATCCGTGCATTTGGCAACCGCGGCGAAAATGTCCCCGGCCTCAACGCCAACACCGACGGTGTCTACGCCATCGGCACCGAAAGAAGCACCGAGACCAACCTCTTCCAGATCCGTCAGGGCATGGACCCCGAGATCGCGACCATTCAGTGGGAGATGCTCTCCCGCGCCGCCTACTCCGTCGCTATTCCTCTGTACTCTGCACTGCTCACCGAGGTCAGCCCCTACTTCAGCAATCAGGATGTCTCTTACGATCACTGCGAAGAGACGGACATCGTGAACAACGAGGAGCCCGAGAACTCCATCAACTACGTCCTCATGGACATTAGTTCCCTCTGCTACGAGCACCGCGAGCAGCTCGGCACCGGCGTTCGCGCCTACCTCGACGCTCTCCAGAACGAGCTCATCGAGCAGAACCTCCAGGTCGACAAGGCCATGCAGGCTGCCGAGGGCACCGAGGCCCGCACCGCCTTGGCCAACAAGGCTGGCAAGGCTGCCACCGAGAACACCTACGTCAAGTGCAAGGCCCTGCTCCAGGAGATGCGCGCCTATCTGAAGGCTGGGGATTTCAGCACGCCCTTCACCCCGAGCGACCTGAACACCGAGACCCATGGCCTCAAGGAGTCCATCACCTACGCCAAGGACGCTCTTGCCACCGACCCGGTAACCCCGGATCAGCCTGACACTCCCGAGCAGCCTGGTACTCCTGAGCAGCCCGGTACCCCCGAGCAGCCCGGTACCCCCGAGCAGCCCACCACCAAGCCCGAGAAGCCTGGCAAGTCGGACACCACGACCACGGTAACCACCAACAAGACGAACACCAAGGGCGGCCTGCCCACCACCGGTGATCGTTTTGATGGCCGCGTGGTGGCTGCATTCGCCATCGCTGGCGTTGCCGTCATCTCCGCGGGCGGTTACTTCCTCTACCGTCGCAATAAGGAGTAACGTCTTAGCTGGGCGGGCAAGGCAGCAATGGCAGCCTCGCCCGCCCAGCCCGCTCTTTTGACCGGCGGGAAACCCGCCTGAAATCTTTTCAAAAAAGATTTCCCCGCACGCACTTCGCTGTGCTATAGTGCAGCGCAACAGCAACTAGGTGCGACCGTGCCACGGTATCACGAAAGGAGCCACCAACATGAAGAACACGATGAAGTCTCTCAACAACTGGTGGTGGCGTGATGCGAATACGATCGGTCGACAGTGAGTCCCTCACGCCTGTTTTTGCGCTCTAGGTGATTGGAAGGCCTCCGGTTTCGACCGGGGGCCTTTTTCTATCTCGAGCCCGATCGCATTCGCATCACGCGCCCCCGCTTTTCTCTTGCACCCCCCTTCCGAAAGGATTTTCACCATGTCTCAGAACACCACCGCCACCCAGCCCCGCACCGTCCAGACCGCCGACCGCGGCAAACTCGACGTCCGCGCCCTCGTCCTGCTCGCCATCCTGCTCGCCGCCGGCTTCATCCTCAACTTCACCGTCGGCAAGGCCATCTCAGGCATCTCGGGCGGCATGATCAGCCCCGAGTTCATCATCTCGGCCTTCTGCCTCACCATCCTGGTCGTTCGCCCCAACATCGGCCAGGCGCTCGTCATTGGCCTCATCTCGGCTGCCGTAATCCAGATCACCACCACTTCGCCGTTCGTCGATTTTGCCGCCGAGGGCATCGCCGCCATGCTCATGGCCGGCATCGTCAACGCCGCCGGCAAGAACGGTCAGGTCAAGCCCGCGATCGCCATTGTCGCAACCTTCCTGACCACCTTTGTCTCCGGCGTCATCTTCATGGTCATCAAGATGGCCATGCTCGGCGTGGTCGGCGAGCTCGCCGCCGCCATGTTGCCCGTCGTCGCCATGACCGCCGTCTTTAACGCCATTCTGGTCGGCGCCCTCTACTTGCCCATCCAGAAGGCCCTTAGGCTCAACTAACCCACAGTGCCCCATCGGTAAAGACTGTCCCAAACGACTAGCTTTTGGGGACGTTCTTAAACGACTGGTCATTTAAGAACGTCCCCAATGACTATGAAAGGTATCCATGGAAACGATCATCAACGTCGACGATGTCTCGTTCTCCTATGGCACGCAGACCGAGCAGGCGCTCAGCCACATCTCGCTCAGCGTGAACAAGGGAGATTTCATCGGCACCATCGGGCCCTCGGGCGCCGGTAAGTCCACGCTTGCCGCCTGTCTGTCGGGTGCCGTGCCCCACCACTACACCGGCACGTTCTTTGGGTCCGTCATGGTTGACGACCACGACACCTGTGAAGTTTCGCTCACCGATGTGTCGCAGATCGTCGGCAGCGTGTTGCAGGACATCGACACGCAGATGGTCGCTTCGGTCGTCGAGGACGAGATGCTCTTTGGCCTCGAGAACTTTGGCGTTCCCCACGACCAGATCGAGCAGCGCGTGAGTGAAACGCTCGAGACCGTCGGCATCAGCGACCTGCGCGACCGCGAGATCGCCACCCTCTCGGGCGGACAGAAGCAAAAGGTAGCCATCGCCGCCATCCTCGCCATGCGTCCGCGCGTCTTGGTTCTCGACGAGCCCACCGCGGCACTCGACCCCGCCAGCTCCACGCTGGTTTTCGAGACCCTGCGTGAGGCCAACCGTGCACTCGGCATCACCATCGTCGTCGTTGAGCAAAAGGTCGCCCTGCTTTCGGAGTACTGCAACCGCGTGCTCGTGCTCAACCATGGCGAAATCGCGCTGCAGGGCGAGCCACACGAGGTCTTCGCGCATACCGACGAGCTCCGTGCCATCGGCGTCGACTGCCCTCGCGTCACGCGCATCTTCAATAGCCTCGAGGCCGATGGCCTGGTAAGCGGTACCCCTTGCTTGGATGTCGATGAGGCCGAGCGCCTGATTTCGGGCATCGTCGACCCCGCACACGCGGCCATCGAAGCCCAGACGCCCACCGGTTCCCCGCATGCACCGTCGCTGCGTCCGCATGCA
>CABUUB010000052.1 GCA_902494625.1 uncultured Collinsella sp. | reverse complement strand
TGCCGCCGTGGCGACAACGGTCGCCGGCGCAGCGATGCTTGCAAATGACCGCGAAAACAACGGGAACGTTGACGAATAGGCAAGCCGGCCTTTTAGACACATCGACTCAATCGGGGGCGCAGAACACCGTTCTGTGCCCCCGATTTTTACCTTGGCCCGAACGCCGCTATCGACTACATCACCATGTTCAGCGCGTTCACGAACTCCTGAGCTTGGGAGCGGCTACTCAGGCTAAAGACGCAAGCGGTCAACAGTCGATTGCGCAGAAAAACATCCCGGCCTTTGATTCTATTGACGCCCGTAATGTCCTTAAGATAGACAATTTCGGTGTGCTTGCCACCAAAAGTGCCCTTCTTGAGCACCTCAATACGATTGGGGTAGATCTTAACGTCTTTAAACCTACCCGAACCTTTGTCCTGGAATAGCAGCGTGTTGTTGTCCATACGCGTCACTCCCGTGGGGTTCGCTAAAACTGTCTCTATTGCCACATTTTAGTCACCGCAAGGCTCCCATGCGAAGGTGCCAGACAGCACAGCAATTCGTGTCCGCGCGAGGCTTTAAACTAGATGCGATAAAGATGCATTCCACAAGAGGAAAGTGGGGCGACAGTGATGGGCGAACTGGTAAACCGTGGAAAATCGGCAATCGTGCCCGAAGGTTTTTACAAGCAGGTTTCCTCGATTCTCAACGCCGCTCGCGACAAGGCCTATACCGCCGTTAACTTTGCGATGGTTGAGGCGTATTGGGAGATCGGCAAGAGCATAGTTGATGAGCAGGGCGGAGAGGAGCGCGCAGCATATGGAGAGGCATTGATTGCAGGCCTCTCCAGAAGGCTTACCGCGGATTTCGGAAGAGGCTTTGGCATCGCAAACCTTCGCAATATGCGTCAGTTCTTTCTTGCGTTTCCAATTCGCGACGCACTGCGTAGCGAATTGAGCTGGACTCATTACCGCAGGTTGATGCGCATTCCCGACCCTGATGCTCGCACATGGTACATGAACGAATGCGCCGTTTCTCGCTGGAGCACGCGTCAGCTCGAACGCCAGATCAACACCATGTTCCGCGAGCGCCTACTTGCCAGCAAGGACAAGGAGGCCGTCACCCAGGAAATCCAAGAGAGCGCCCCGGCTCGTCGCCCCGAGGATATCATCCGCGACCCATATGTACTGGAGTTTTTAGGTTTCTCGGACGATGCTACGTTTCGCGAGAGCGATCTAGAGCAGGCGCTCATCACGCATCTTCAGAAGTTCCTACTGGAGCTTGGCCGTGGCTTCGCTTTCGAGGCGCGCCAAAAGCGCATCACCTTTGATGGGCGCCATTTCTATATTGACCTTGTTTTTTACAACAATCTGATGCGCTGCTTCGTGCTCATCGACCTTAAGACCGATGATTTTACGCATCAGGACCTGGGCCAGATGCAAATGTATGTGAACTACTACACGCGCGAGCTCATGAACGAAGGCGACAATCCGCCCATAGGCATCGTGCTCTGCGCGGACAAAAGCGATTCGATTGTCGAGTACACGCTGCCCGAAGACAACGACCAAGTGTTTGCCGCCAAATACCTGCCGTATCTTCCAAGCAAGGAAGAGCTGGCGCGCGAGCTGAGTGCCGAGTACCGCGCCATCAACGAAGCGACTAATGGCGAAACGCAAGGGTAGCAGCACGTTGCGACCGATACCCCCGACGGCGTTTCATATCCCCCGACATAAGAGGAGCGCTCCATGACAGACAGACCGAAAACAACACTACGCGATTGCATCTATGGGCTTGCCGTCGGCGACGCGCTGGGCGTTCCATACGAGTTTATGCCTCGCGGCACGTTCGAATGCCCCGACATGATCGGCTACGGCACGCACGGGCAGCCCGCCGGCACCTGGAGCGATGACACGTCCATGACGCTTGCTACCTGCGACTCGATTAGAGAGCTTGGGCACATCGACACCGCAGACATGCGCGACAAATTCGTCAGCTGGATTGCCCGTGGCGAGTATACGATCGACGGCGTTTTCGATTATGGCGGCACGACCGCCCGCGCCTTGCACACCGGCAAAGGAGGCTCCGGCGAGCGCGACAACGGCAACGGATCGCTCATGCGCATCGCTCCCCTGGCGTTCACCGATGCGACAGACGACGAGATCTGCGAGGTCTCCGCGATTACGCACGCCCACAGAACGTCGACCGATGCATGCGTCATATTTATCGAGCTAATGAGGGATGTGATGAACGACGCGCTTCCCTCGTGGGTGCTCCAGCTGAAAGACGTGCCCGAGCACGAAATCAGGTCTGGCGGCTTCGTGCGCGACACGCTTAAAGCAGCCACCTGGTGTTTCGTCAACACTAACAGCTACGAAGATTGCGTGCTTGCCGCCGTCAACCTGGGCGACGACACCGACACCACCGCAGCCGTCGCAGGTGCGCTCGCCGGCACGGCATACGGCATCGACGCAATTCCACGAGAGTGGATCGACGCCTTGCGCGGTAAAGAGCTGATAGAGCAGTGTTTGTTTTAGGGCGCACTTACGATAGAAACTGACCAGCAGGCGCCATGGAAAGAGAGATCGCGAATATTGATGAGTTCCAAATGGACGAAAACGGGATTCCGCTATTTCCAGCAGGACTGAAGAAAGAAGCCAACCTCTATGTCCTCCCCGACGGGCGCTACCTCCCCTGCGGGCTCTACAGGACCGCGGACGGCGGTTCACTCATTTATGAGCCATCCGGGCTCAGCTTCTTCGGGCAGATGCTTGCTCAATTCAAAGAGCGCTAGGGGTTTGATTGCCCGTTAGATCGACACTGCTCCAAACCAGGGGATGGGCAGGGTGCCTCCCACCGCGGCCTGTGAGGTAAAATCTTGACTGCCGCGGAATCCGCCTGCGGGCAACGCTCCGATCTCCGATTGGGGTGAAGCCTATGAACTTGTTTCTTGAAATCCTGCGCCTCTCGATGTATGTGACCGGCATTGCCCGGAACCTCTACTCGATCTGGCGGGAATATAAGCAGTAACGGATAGCGAAGGGAGTCATAGAAAAGGGTCGGTTGCAGCCGACCCTTTAAGACGATAGCACCTGCGTTGCCCGCGCTTCCGAAGTGTGACTAGCTGAGGAGCGGGTTCCGCGGCACAACCTGATTTTACCCGGTGGCGAGACCCTTTTGCAGCCGCTCCACTGTTTATTTACATCTGGCACCCTCAAACAATCAGACGGCAGCCCGCGCTCCCGTGAGCTGCCCCACGCCCCTGGCTATCGCGTCATAAGACTAACCAGCACCGCTCCCCTACTTCCCAAATAGTGCACCCACCAGGCCGCGGCGTTTGGGCTTTTCTTCTCGGTAGGAACCCTCGACGGCGGCTGCCACCTGGCGCGGTTGCTCGCCGCCTCCACGGCGCACGATCTGGTATAGGAACGGAGATTTAATATATTTGACCTCGATAGGCGTGGCATGCACGGTGCTCTCACCGGACAGATGCAGGCTCGGATTGAGCGGCGCCACGACGTGCGTTTCGCGCTTGTCACTAAACACCACCGCGGCCGCGCGGCCCGTCTGTCCGTTTACGGCAATGCGCACCTGCTCGCCATCGCGGCTGTCCGTCGCCGGACGATCGACAAAGTAGACCGGCACCATCACCAGGCCATCCTTATGCTTGCGGGCCTTGCGCGCCCAGGTTCGGATGCTCTTTTTATTGAGCCCCAGTACGGCCTCGGCATCGTTGCCCGCAACGTCGAGCGCCAACTTATCAATGACCACCTGGTCCTTGGTAGATGCATCGACGGAGACGACGCGGAAGTCGCCTTCCTGCATGGCGGGATCGAACGGACCGACCTTGGCAAAGTCCCACGGCTCCAAAATGCCCATGGGGCGAACGTCCAGGTAGTTTGCCCTGGGGTATGCCCAGTCGAGCACCTCGTAGTACACCAGGGTTTCCTTGCTCAGGCCCTTGCCCGGGAAGCTCGCCATCATGCGCAGGTCCGCCAGCGCCATGGGGAAGTAGAAGAGCATCATGTCGTTTTGGATCGCATCTTCCACGTCGTGCCCGGCAAAGGCATCCGGGTACTGGCGCACCAGCTGCAGCGCGTTTGCACGTGCCTGCTGCGGCGAGATTTCGCAGGGAATGCCCTGATCCGGCACATACTCCGCACCCACGCCCATGGTCAGACGCTTGCTAAACGTCCCCGGCTTGAGCAGGTCGGCAATGCCGATCTTGTTGCCGCAGGACGGGCACTCAAACACGCGCTGGGTCGACTCGCCCTCAAAGGACGCACCACAGAAGGGGCAAGGAATACTCACATGCGTGGCCTCTTGGAACTCCTGCGCCGTGCCGCGATCCTCCCACAGCAGATGTTCCAGAACCGACTGATTGCGCCAGTATGAATTGAAGAAATACCAGTCCGGGTCCACCGGGTGCTCGAGCTGCGACACATGGGTGAGCTTAAGCAGCCCATCGACAACCGTCAACGGCGCATGGCGAATGCCCAGGGCGCTCTTGGGCTCTCCGGCGTCCGCCTGCCACGGAATGACCGCACCGCAATAAGCGCACTCAAAGCTGCGCTTAGCTTGGTGCGAGTACATAGGGCCGCCGCAGTTTTGACATTTAATGGCAAACATCTCGTCCATGGAAACGTCCTCCTTTGCACAGGGGCTGTCGACATTAAGTATGTCGAGCAAGCAGGCACATGCCCATACCCATGTGGCCCAAAATGGACCACCCAGGCAGACGAGAAGGCTCGCTCGTTAGCACCGGCAGACTATTGCTGCATTTTCTGAGCATCGGTGCACGGCGCCCCCGCGCGAGCTACACTATCCCCTTAAACATGATTGTGAGGACGACCGCTATGCTATTTGTAAATCGGCTGGTACATACGCTTGTTCCCGGCAGCGAGGGCGAGCCGGTCGATGCATCTTGCCGCACCAACGCGGGTTTTGCCGTAAGCCTCGTCTGCATTGGCCTCAACATCACCCTGTGCCTGGCCAAGGGCATCGCGGGCCTGCTTGCCGGCTCCGTCTCCCTCATCGCCGACGCTTTCAACAACCTCTCCGATGCCTCGAGCAACATCGTGAGTCTGCTCGGGTTCCGCCTTGCCAGCCGCCCGGCAGACGAGGGCCACCCTTACGGCCACGGCCGCTACGAGTACCTGGCCGGTCTGTTTGTCGCCGTCCTGGTTTGTGCCGTCGGCATCAACCTGATCCTTGAGTCGGTCACCAAGATCATCAAGCCCTCGCCCACCGCTTACACGTTTATTTCCCTTGCGGCACTGGCTGCGTCCATGCTCGTTAAGCTCTGGATGGCAGCGTTCAACCGCACGCTGGGCGATCGCATCGACTCCGAAACGCTCATCGCCACGGCGCAGGACTCCAAAAACGACGTCATCACCTCGGGCTCGGTCTTGGTGGCGGCGCTTATTTCGCAGACGACCGGCTTTGATCTCGACGGCTGGGCAGGCCTGGGTGTGGGCATCTTCATCTGCATCAGCGGCATGGGCCTAGTGCGCGACGCCATCAGCCCGTTGCTGGGGCAAGCGCCCGACCCCAAGCTCGTCCAGGCAATCCGCGACAAGATCATGTCCTATCCGCAGGTCTTGGGTACGCACGACCTCATGGTGCACGACTACGGCCCCGGTCGTCAGTTTGCCAGCGCCCACGTGGAGATGCCCGGCGAGGGCGACGCGTTTGAACATCACGAGATCCTGGACACCATCGAGCACGATATCAAACGGCAGATGGGCATTGGCATCACGCTGCACTGCGACCCCATCGCCACCACCGGCGACGACCTGCGCGGCTGGGTCAAGCGCGGCGTCATGCAGATCGATCCCGCGCTCTCCATCCACGACCTGCACGAGCACGACGGGTTTGTTTCGTTTGACCTGGTGCGTCCCGACGGCTTCGACATATCCGACGAGGAGCTGCTGGAGCTCGTCACGCGCATCGTGCACGAGCGCCGGCCCGACGTCTCGTGCGTCGTCACGTTTGATTCGGGCTTTAGCTCGCCCGACCGTCCGGCCGAGCAGCTGTAGCCCCGCTCCGCTCGTCCGCTAGTTTCCCTGCGCGCCCGAGATGCCGTTTTGCAGGGCGTTCCAAGCATCCGTCGCCATGCCGCCCAAGTTCTGCGCGGTATCGCCCAGGTTTTGTGCCGTGTCGCCCAGCTCTTGCGCCTTGTCTCCCAACTCCTGTGCCTTGTTGCTCAAGTCCTCCAGCGTATTGGAGCTCGAACTGTCGGTACCGCTTTGGCCGTCGGACGGGTTGCCCGAGCTGTTCTTGTGTGTGAGTTGAATTTCGAGGTTGCCGTTGTCGTTATAGTAGACAGAAGTAACGACCCAGTTGGCATCGACGACGGGCGTTGAGCCATCATCAGTCAGGACCACGGCATTCGAAAGATCGGCGCCGCGCGACTTGAGGATCTTCTTGGCGTTGGACCAGTACTGCCCCGGGATATCGCTCAGATCGACGGCGCTAGACGAGGCGGACTCAGTTTGCTCGGCAGTGGTATCGGCCGTTGAACTCCCTCGCTTGTTGAGCATGCCCGACACGATGGCAAACACAACCGACAGCGCAAAGAAGATCGCCAGTACGATGAGGATCTTCTTGATCACGCTCGACGAACGCGACGGCGTCTCTTCCTCGTCCTCACCATATTGCGGAATCGACTTGGGGTACTCGCGATACGGCTCGCGCGACTCGTAACGAGGCTGAGCCGTGCGAGGCAAATACGTCGTCTGCTGAGGCTGCGGAATGGGATTCTGCGGCAGGTCATCATAGGGATTCGGCGTCGAGACAGCATAAGAATCCTGCGGCGCGTAATCAAACGGATCCGGAGCTGCGTTGCCATAAGGGCCTTGCGAAGATGCAGCGTAAGGATCCTGCACCGTGTCGCCATAGCCCATAACCCGGGTGGGCTCGACAGAAGGCTGCGTCGCGGCGGGGTCGGTATAACCGGGGTTGGGAACAACGCGGGTCGCATCGGCGCTATCGCCAGCCTGCGCGGAACCGTAGCCGCCCATCACGGTTGTCTTGTCCTGATCCATGCAACGATTCCTTTCCGTCGCGCGTGAGCCTCAAGTTATCCATGCATTCTACCCGCGCAAAAGCCTATGACGGGCAGAGTCCGTCGCTATCTACAAGACATGCGCGGGCCTAAGGATCAAAAAGCCCCGCCGTGCCTTGTGGGCGCGGCGGGGCGGGCTAGCAGCTATGAACAGCAGGCTTAGAACAGGCCGGTGATGTTGCCGTCGTTGTCGACGTCGATGTTCTCTGCCGCGGGCACCTTGGGCAGACCCGGCATGGTCAGAACGCTGCCAGTCAGCGCGACCACAAAGTGGGCACCGGCGGAAACCTTGAGCTCACGCACGGTGATGCGGAAGTTCTCGGGAGCGCCCAGGGCCTTGGCGTTGTCGCTAAAGCTGTACTGCGTCTTGGCCACGCACACCGGCAGGTTGCCAAAGCCGTTCTCGCGCAGCTCGGCGAGCTGGCGCTTGGCGGCCGGCGTAAAGTCGACGCCGTCGGCGCGGTAGACCTTGGTGGCAACAGCCTCGAGGGCATCAGCGACATCAGCGCCGTCCTCATAGGCAAACTTGAGCTCGCTCGGCTGCTCAATCAGACGCATGACCTCATCGGCCAGGTCGAGCGCGCCCTCGCCGCCCTTGGCCCAGACCTCGGAAAGCTTAACGTTGACGCCGAGCTTCTGGCACTCGGACTCGATGAGCGCAAGCTCGGCCTCGGTGTCCGTCGGGAATCGGTTGATGGCGACCACGCAGGGCAGACCATAAACGTTCTGGATGTTGTCGACGTGACGCAGCAGGTTGGGCATGCCAGCCTTGAGTGCCTCGAGGTTCTCCTCGTTGAGGTCGGCCTTGGCGACACCGCCGTTGTACTTCAGCGCACGAGCGGTCGCGACGATCACGACGGCGCTGGGGCGAACGCCCGTCATGCGGCACTTGATGTCGAGGAATTTCTCGGCGCCCAAATCGGCACCAAAGCCGGCCTCGGTAATGGCGACATCGCCAAAGCGCATCGCCATACGCGTGGCCATGATAGAGTTGCAGCCGTGGGCAATGTTGGCGAAGGGACCGCCGTGGACAAACGCGGGCGTGCCCTCGAGCGTTTGCACCAGGTTGGGCTTGAGCGCATCCTTAAGCAACGCGGCCATGGCACCCTGGGCCTTAAGGTCGCGGGCACGGACGGGCTCGCCGGCAAAGCTGTAGCCGACGACGATCTCGCCCAGGCGCTCCTTGAGGTCGCTGATGCTCGTAGACAGGCACAGGATTGCCATGACCTCGGAGGCGACGGTAATATCGAAGCCGTCCTCGCGCGGCACGCCCTGGGCCTTACCGCCAATGCCGTCGATAACGTGGCGCAGCTGACGGTCGTTCATATCGACGACGCGCTTCCAAGTGATGCGCTTAACGTCAATACCGAGCTGATTGCCCTGCTGAATATGGTTGTCGAGCATTGCGGCCAGCAGGTTATTGGCAGCACCGATAGCGTGGAAGTCGCCGGTAAAGTGCAGGTTGATATCCTCCATGGGGATGACCTGAGCCCAGCCGCCGCCGGCAGCACCGCCCTTAACGCCAAAGACGGGGCCGAGCGAAGGCTCGCGCAGGGCCACGGCACTCTTGACGCCGCGACGACGCAGGCCATCGGCCAGACCGATGGTCGTGGTGGTCTTGCCCTCGCCCGCAGGCGTTGGGTTGATAGCGGTCACGAGGACGAGCTTGGCCTGGTGATCGGTCGGCTCGTTGAGCAGTGAATAGTCAACCTTAGCCTTGTCGAAGCCGTACGGAATCAGGTGCTTTACGTCGACGCCGGCGTTCTTAGCCACCTCGGTAATGGGCAGCGGCGTGACGGAACGTGCGATTTCGATGTCAGTAGGCATGGGCGGTCCTTTCGTTACCGAATGAGAAAAAGACCAATTCAGCATAGCACGGGCGCGCAATAGTAAAACACCCGTAACCGATGAATGGCGATATGTTTATCCAATGCTCAGCGATAGCCTACAGACTAGCCAAAACAAAGCGCCCTAAACGGTAGGTTCAATCCCCAGGTGCTCAAAGGTGCGAAGCGTTGCCTGACGGCCCTGAGGCGTGCGAATCATCAAGCCGCACTGCAGCAGATAGGGCTCATAGACATCCTCGAGCGTGCCCGGGTCCTCGCCCACCGCGCTGGCAAGGGTCGTAAGTCCCACGGCACGACCGGAGAACGTCTTGGCGAGCGTCTCCAAAATGCGAATATCCATCCAATCCAGACCGAGTTCATCGATCTCGAAGAACTCGAGCGCCTGGCGACAGATATCGAGCTCGATGGGACCGTTGCCGCGCACCTGTGCGTAATCGCGCACGCGCTTGAGCAGGCGGTTGGCAAGACGTGGCGTACCGCGCGAACGCGAGCCGATCTCGAGCGCACTGGGATGGTCGATCGTCACGCCCAGGATGGTTGCCGAACGCGTCACAATCTGGGCAAGCTCCTCGACCGTGTAGTAATCCAGGCGATATGAAATGCCAAAGCGGTCGCGCAACGGGCCGGTCAACATGCCCGAGCGGGTCGTTGCCGCTACCAGCGTAAACTTGGGGATATCCAGGCGAATCGAGCGCGCCGCCGGACCCTTGCCAATCACAATATCGAGGGCAAAGTCCTCCATCGCGGGGTACAGGACTTCCTCGACCGAACGGTTGAGGCGGTGGATCTCGTCGATAAACAGCACATCACCCGGCTGCAAGTTAGTAAGGATGGCCGCCAGGTCGCCGGTGCGCGCGATGGCAGGGCCACTCGTCGTCTTGATCTGAGCGCCCAGCTCGTTGGCGATAACGGTGGCCAGCGTGGTCTTGCCCAGGCCCGGAGGACCCGAGAAAATCACGTGGTCGAGCGTCTCGCCACGGCTCTGCGCCGCTTCGATCAACACGCGCAGGCTCTGCTTGATGTGCTCCTGGCCACAGTAATCGTCCAGGCGCTGGGGGCGCAAAGTGCGGTCGACATCGAGGTCCTCGGCCGTCAGCTCCGAGCCCACCATGCGCTCGCCGTGCGCCATGGATGCCGCCGGCGAGTTGCCGGGCGTCGCCCACAGGTCCTGAGAGTCATCGGCTTCCCACATCACGCATCCATTCCGAGTCGCTTAAGCGCCGCGCCGAGCAGATCCTCGACACGCATATTCTGCCCATCATACCCGCTCAGGGCAACATCGGTCTCCTGCGGGCTAAAGCCCATGGAAAGGAGTGCCGCACGGGCGTCATCAATCGCCGAAGGAGCGGCGGCGGGAACCGGCATCGAAACCTGTCCGGGAATCACGTCGACCGGCACAAAGCCCTTGTCCTTGGCAAAGGTACTCTTGAGTTCCAGGATCAGGCGCTGAGCTGTCTTTTTGCCCACGCCGGGTACCTTGGCCATGCCCTTGTCGTCCTCGGACATCACCAACGAGTACAGCTGCCCCACGGTATAGGTGGAAAGCACGGCGAGCGCCAAGCGCGGGCCAACGCCCGAGACGGACACGAGCCGGTCGAACATCGTGCGCTCATCCTTTGAGGAAAAACCGAAAAGTGTCATGGCGTCCTCGCGCACCTGCATACGTGTGTAGAGGCGGACCTCGCCGCCGGGCGTCGGCAACGTGGCCGCAGTGCTGCCCGAGATGCCGAGCTCGAAGCCAACGCCCGACACATCGACGACAGCAGAGCTCATCGTGGCTTCGACAAGCGTTCCGTGGAGCTGGGAAATCATCAGTATCCGGTTCCTCTCTGTTGATAGAACTCGCCACCGGTGAGGGCGCGGGTGCGGCTGAGGTTTACATGGCAGATGGCGCAGGCCAGGGCATCGGCGGCATGGTCGGGATGCGGGTCGTGGTCGAGCTGCGTGAGCGTGCGTACCATGTAGGCGACCTGCCGCTTGTCCGCGGCGCCGGTGCCCACCACAGCTTGTTTGATCTGCATGGGCGTGTACTCGCCAATCTCGAGCGCGCACTCCGAAAGCGCCACGAGCGCAGCGCCGCGGGCATGCGCCGTGGGGATGGCCGAACGAACGTTGGCGCCAAAATAGATGCTCTCGACAGCAGCCGTGTCGGGTCGATAACGCTCGACGACATCCTTGAGGTCATGGGCGATATGCGACAGGCGCACCGCGAGCGGACTTCCGGCACTGGTCTCGATGCAGCCATAGGCACGGCAGCGAACCTCGCCACGCCGCTCCTCGATAATCCCCCAACCCGTATGGGCCAAACCGGGGTCGATACCCAAAATGACCAAGCCAACCTCCCCTCGCCAAAAGCCCGGCGCGAGACAAGGCTCCGCGCACTATTCACGAACGTCTGTTCTAGAATAACACAACGGGGTCAAGATGCTTAGTTGAAGTATCAGGGTTGGGAGCAAATCCCATCCCCAGTTTAGTTCTGCGAGAAAAAGGGAAACTGACGGGGATCAACCGGCGGATGCGGCATCGGGCCACCCTGGGGACTACCTTGCGAGCCGCCCTGACCGCCCATCATCTTATCGATGGCGTCCTGAACCTCGCCCTCGAACTTTTTCATTCCCTCGTGCAAACGACGCTGACCGTCCTCAGAGCGCAGCTCCTCCATCTGCTCGGGCGAAATACCCAGTAGCTCGCCCAGCACGCCCATCATCTCGTTTCGCACGCGCTCGCTCGTATCCTCGTCAGCAAAACGGCGCACCTCGGCGCGCGCCAGCGAATCGACCGTCATACGCTCCTTGCCGTTAAGCCCCAGGTCGGACCACGCGAGCATATACGGCCAGGCACGCTCGGCAAACGAACGGGCCGAGACGATCGGCGCCGTCGGCAGCATGCGGCGGGCGGGCTCGCCCTGACGCACGAGCATCAGCAGCAGCGAGCAGGCCTCAGGCTTGCCAGCGGCCATCGGGATGTCGTCGAAGGGTCGGCTGCGGTCCACGTGCGCCTCGAGCGCGCCATCGACCTCACCCGGCTCAAGCCCGCCGAGCAGCTGTGCCGCGCGGTCGAGCATATCGACCGGACCATCGAGCGTCGAGAGCGCCTGCGCCAACACTCGCTCCATGCAGTCTTCCACCGCGTTGAGCGTCACGAGCTCTTGGGGCACCACGGCAGACGTGCGGTTGCGCACGCGCGCCACAAACTCAAGCGTCGACAGGTACACATCGCCAAAGGGCGCAAAGTCGCCCTGGTAGCCGCCGCAAAGCGCCGGCGCCGCCAGCGCGTATTCGGTTTTGGACAGCGGGCTCAGCGCCATCGCACCCAGCTCGAGCGCCGTGTCCTCCAGCATGAGACCCAGCGTGCGCGAGCGCAGGCGCTCGGCATCACCCGCCGACACGTCGCGATCGAGCACACGCGCCGCATCCGGTGCATCGCGCTCGACGGTGCGAATGTGTAAACGCTCGGCGATGGCGCGGACGGCGGCACAGCGGGCAGCCTCGGCCTCTTCCTGCGCCGGCGTAAAGATACGGTTGCGCCCCAGCACCAGGCCAATCACATTGCGCGGGCCCAGAGCGTCGACGGCCAGCGCCGCTAGCAGGGACGACGGCAAGTCGCCCTCGAGTGCCACCACAGCACGCGACGCACCGTGGGCTCGGGCGTTGTCGCGCACGGCGAGCACCAGCGCCTGCCACAGCCACTCCTCGGAACGGAACTCGGGCAGTTCGTGATCTTCCAGGGCATCGAGCATCACGCCGCGCTGAATCTCCTGGACCAGCAGACTCTCCTCAAAACACGGCGCCTGGGCCACCACGCGACCGCAGTCGTCGAGCACAAACGAACCGCCGGTATACACCGACTCGTCATAGGCACCGACCGGTGCCATGCAGGCAAACCACACGCTGCGCTTGGATGCGATCTTGCGGTAGGCTCCGCTGCGAACGGCGGCAATGGCGGCAGTCTCGCGGTCGGTCATGTCAAACGCGTTGAATTGGAAATACGAAATGAGGTCAACACCGGTCGGCAACATCTCG